>NZ_CP102772.1:903000-1204000 GCF_026020075.1 Bosea sp. NBC_00550 | reverse complement strand
CGGAATGGAGCGCGGCGGGACCGGCTTTCCGCCTGCGAAATCCTGTGCCCAGGCAGCTTGCTGGCCGCCGAGGAACAGGAACAGGCATGCTATGGTCGAGCTAGATATCCGCATAGCAATGGGTTTCGGCCGCCCCTCCTGGGTGGGTGACGGCACCGCCTTTGGCGGAGCCGACCGTCTGCGCGTATTTCCACAGCGCTCCGGAATTGTAGTCGGTCTTCCTCGGCACCCAGCTCTTACGACGCTCTTCAAGTTCGGCATCAGAAAGGCGGACTGCGAGCTTTCCTGTGATGGCATCGAGCTCGATGATATCCCCGTCGCGGACCAGGGCGATCGGCCCGCCGACAGCGGCCTCCGGCCCGACATGGCCGACGCAGAAACCGCGCGTAGCGCCTGAGAAACGGCCGTCGGTGATGAGCGCGACCTTGTCGCCCATGCCCTGGCCGTAGAGGGCTGCGGTCGTCGACAGCATCTCGCGCATGCCGGGGCCACCCTTGGGGCCCTCATAGCGGATGACGAGCACGTCGCCGACCTCGTAGGTCCGGTTCTTGACGGCCTCGAAGGCGTCCTCCTCGCGGTCGAAGCAGCGTGCCGGGCCGGTAAAGACGAGCTGGTCCTCGGGCATGCCGGCGATCTTCACGATCGCGCCTTCCGGCGCGAGATTGCCCTGCAGGCCGACGACGCCGCCGGTGACCGTGATCGGCTTGTCGGCACGGTAGACGACATCCTGCTGGTCGTTCCACTTCACCGAGGCCATGTTCTCGGCGATGGTGCGGCCGGTCACGGTCAGGCAGTCGCCGTGGAGGTAGCCGGCATCGAGCAGGCTCTTCATCACCAGCGGGATGCCGCCGACCTCGAACATGTCCTTGGCGACGTATTTTCCGCCCGGCTTGAGATCGGCGATATAGGGCGTCCTCTTGAAGATCTCGGCGACCTCGAAAAGATCGAAGTCGATGCCGCATTCATGGGCGATCGCCGGCAGGTGCAGCGCGCCATTGGTCGAGCCGCCGGTGGCGGCGACGACCATCGCCGCGTTCTCCAGCGCCTTGCGGGTGACGATGTCGCGCGGGCGGATGTTCCGGGCGATCAGCTCCATCACCATCTCGCCGGCGGTGTAGCAGAAGGTGTCGCGGACGTCGTAGGGCGCCGGCGCGCCGCAGCTATAGGGCAGCGCCAGGCCGATCGCCTCGGCGACGGTCGCCATGGTGTTGGCGGTGAACTGGGCGCCGCAGGAGCCAGCGGAGGGGCACGCAGCCTCCTCGAGCTCCTTCAGGTCCTCGTCGGACATCGCGCCGACCGAATGCTTGCCGACCGCCTCGAAGACGTCCTGCACGGTCACAGGGCGGCCCTTGAAGGTGCCGGGCAGGATCGAGCCGCCATAGATGAAGATCGAGGGCACGTTGAGACGGACCATCGCCATCATCATGCCCGGCAGCGACTTGTCGCAGCCGGCGAGGCCCACGAGCGCGTCGTAGCAATGGCCGCGCATGGTCAGCTCGACCGAGTCCGCGATGACCTCGCGCGAGGCCAGCGACGACTTCATGCCCTGGTGGCCCATGGCGATGCCGTCGGTGACGGTGATGGTGCAGAATTCGCGCGGGGTGCCGGCGGCGGACGCGACGCCCTTCTTCACCGCCTGGGCCTGGCGCATCAGCGAGATGTTGCAGGGAGCCGCTTCGTTCCAGCAGGAGGCGACGCCTACGAAGGGCTGCGCGATCTGCTTCGCGGTCATGCCCATCGCATAATAGTAGGAGCGGTGCGGGGCCTTGGCGGGGCCGACGCTCACATGCCGGCTCGGCAGCCTCGACTTGTCGAACACACGCGCATCCATTGCCACTCGTCCTGTCCCCCGACCTAGCCCGGCGCAGAGATGTGCCACGCCATCCAGGAGCAATCTACGCCCCCGAGAACCCGTCAACGACCGGAACCGTCTCCGAACCGGCGCGTCAAGGTCAGATTTCACTATATCTGAGGGACTTAACGCGCCCTTTTGCTGGGCGTTGTTTGTGGCGGCTTCGCGGCGATTGTGACCGCATGGACGGCGCGCTACGCCGTTCTCATTCCAGTGTTGCGTCGATGTCACAAACACGCGAGGCGCATGCCATGAATCCGCTGCTCACAGCACCATCGGCAGGACGAAGAAGCCACCGACGACAACCACGAGAAGCGCGAGCGCCGTCATTGGCAGATGCTTCTCGATAAAGATGCGGATGTCGTCGCCATAGAAGCGCAGAGCTACGGCGATCATCATGAAGAAGGTGACGCGCGAGACGACCATGCCGATGGTGAACTTCCAGATATCGAAATGCAGGAAGCCCGACATGATCGTGACGATCTTGAACGGAATCGGCGTCAGCCCCTTGGTGACCAGCACCCAGAACCAGTAGTCCTGCGAGGTCGCGATCAGGTGGGCCGCCTTGTCCTGCAAGCCATAGAGGCTGATCAGCCAGGACCCCAGCGACTCGTAGAGCAGAGCGCCGATCGCGTAGCCGAGATAGCCGCCGAGCACTGCGCCCAGCGAACAGATGCCGGCGTAGAACCAGGCCCGATCCGGCCGCGCGATGCACATCGGCAGCAGCAGCGGGATCGGCGGCAGCGGGCTGAATGAACTCTCGACGAAAGTGAGCGCGAAAAGCAGCCAGGGGGCACCTGGATGGGATGCGTAGGAAACGCACCAGTCATAGGCTCGCTTGAGCATGGGTCGTGAACAGCCGGTCCTTTGCCGCCACGCAGATGCATGGCGGATTTGCGTTGGGC
This sequence comes from Bosea sp. NBC_00550, assembly GCF_026020075.1. Lineage (NCBI taxonomy): Bacteria > Pseudomonadati > Pseudomonadota > Alphaproteobacteria > Hyphomicrobiales > Alloboseaceae > Allobosea > Allobosea sp. NBC_00550. The sequence continues at coordinate 1,201,243 of NZ_CP102772.1, read as the reverse complement.
GCATCTAAGCGGGGTCCGCTGGAGAATGCGAGTCCTCTCTTCGATCAACGTCAATTTGACGACGCCGCCGTGACCGGATTGCGATACCCGATCAGGAAAGCCGCGCCAGAGCCTCCGCGATCTTGAGCTTGCGGGCTTCCGCCGCAGCCTTGCGCTCGCGGTTCTCCTCGACGATCTCCTCGGGCGCGCGGGCCATGAAATCGGGGTTGCCGAGCTTCTTCTCGACGACCGCGATGTCCTGGTCGAGCTTTGCGAGCTCCTTGCTCAGGCGGGAGCGCTCGGCGTCGAGATCGATCAGGCCGGCGAGCGGCAGCGCCGCGACCTCGCCACGCACGAGAATCTGCGCCGACTGTCCCGGCGCGGCCGTCTCGAACGCAATGTCGGAAACGCGCGCCAGCCGCTCGATCATCGGCCGCCAGCTCTCGATCGTCGCCCGCGTCGCGGCGGAGGCATTGACGAGGACGAGCGGAGCCTGCGTGCCCGCGGGCACATTGACCTCCGAGCGGACCGAACGGATGTCGGAGATCAGGTCGACGACGAAGCCGATCTCGGCCTCCGCCGCCGAATCCTTCAGCACCGCGAGATCGGGCCAGCGCGTCAGGCAGACCAGCGCATCATCGCCGGCGGAGAGTTTGCGGGGCGCGCCGGCCTCGGCCTTCTGGGCCCAGAGCTCCTCGGTCAGGAAGGGCATGAAGGGATGCAGCAGCTGGCAGATCAGGTCGATGACATAGGCGACGGTGGCCTGCGTCTCGGCCTTTGCGGCCTCATCGACGCCCTCGCCCTGCAGCACCGGCTTGGCAAGCTCGAGATACCAGTCGCAGAACTGGTTCCAGACGAAGCGATAGGCGCCGCCTGCCGCCTCGTTGAACTTGAAGCTGGGGATGCCGGCCGCGATCTCCTCGGCGGCTTGCGCGGCTTCGCTGAGGATCCAGCGGTTGAGCGGCTGCTTCACCGACGCCGGGTCGAAATCGGCGGCGCGCAGGCAGCCATTGATCTCGGCGAAGCGCGCGGCGTTCCAGATCTTGGTCGCGAAGTTGCGGTAGCCCTCGACGCGCGAGGTGGCGAGCTTGATGTCGCGCCCTTGAGCTGCCATCGCCGCGAGGGTGAAGCGCAGCGCGTCCGCCCCGTACTTGTCGACGAGCACCAGCGGATCGATGACGTTGCCCTTCGACTTCGACATCTTCGCGCCCTTCTCGTCGCGAACGATGGCGTGCAGGTAAACCTCGCGGAACGGCACCTCGTCCATGAAGTTGAGGCCCATCATCATCATCCGGGCGACCCAGAAGAAGATGATGTCGAAGCCGGTGACCAGCGTCGCGGTCGGGTAATAGTGCCTGAGCTCGGCGGTATCCTCGGGCCAGCCCAGCGTCGAGAACGGCCAGAGCGCCGAGGAGAACCAGGTGTCGAGGACGTCCTCGTCACGCTTCAGCTCGACCGGCCCGCCATAATGGCCGACCGCCAGCGCCTGCGCGCCCGCCTCCGATTCGGCGACGAAGACCTCCCCGTCCGGCCCGTACCATGCCGGGATCTGGTGGCCCCACCAGAGCTGGCGCGAGACGCACCAGGGTTCGATGTTCTCGAGCCAGTCGTAGAAGACCTTCGTCCAGTTCTCGGGCGTGAATTTCGTGCGGCCGTCACGGACCGCCTTGATCGAGCGCTCGGCCAGCGGCTTGACGTCGACATACCATTGATCGGTCAGCCACGGCTCGATCACGACATCGGAGCGGTCGCCATGCGGGACGGTATGTCCATGCGGCTCGATCTTCGCGAGGAACCCGCGCTCGGCCATCAGAGCGACGACGCGGCGGCGCGCCGCGAAGCGGTCGAGCCCGTCGAGCGCCAGCGTCTCGGCTTCCGGCTTGGCGCTGGCCAGGAAGTCCTCGTTGCCAGCGAGCGTGACCCGCGCCTCGCCATCGAGGATATTGATGATGTCGAGCTGGTGACGCTTGCCGACCTCGAAGTCGTTGAAATCATGCGCCGGCGTGATCTTGACCGCCCCAGTGCCTTTTTCGGGATCGGCATAGTCGTCACCGAAGATCGGGATCACCCGGCCGACCAGCGGCAGAACGGCATTGCGGCCGATCAGGTGGCCGATCTTCTCGTTTTCCGGATGCACGGCGACGCCGGTGTCACCCAGCATGGTCTCGGGCCGGCTGGTCGCGACCGTGATGAACGTCGAGGCGTCGTCCGGGTCATAGGTCGCGCCTTCGAGGGGGTAGTTGAAGTAGTAGAGATGGCCGTTCGGATCGCGGCCCAGCGCCTTGTCGAGCTTGGCCGCATCGAAAGGTTCTTCGTCGCCGCGCTGCCATTTGAACGAGCCGGTCTTCTCGACCTGCAGCACCTCGATATCCGAGATCGCGGTCTGGAACTTCGGATCCCAGTTCACCAGCCGCTTGGCGCGGTAAATCAGCCCCTGCTTGTGCAGGCCGACGAAGACCTTAAGGACTGCGGCCGACAGCCCCTCGTCCATGGTGAAGCGCTCGCGGGACCAGTCGCAGGAGGCGCCGAGGCGGCGAAGCTGGTTGACGATGGTTCCGCCGGATTCGTCCTTCCAGCGCCAGACTTCCTCGAGGAAAGCCTCGCGGCCCATGGTGCGCCGGTCGGTCTTGTTCTCGCCGGCAAGCTTGCGCTCGACGACCATCTGCGTGGCGATGCCGGCATGGTCCATGCCGGGCTGCCAGAGCACATCCTTGCCGCGCATGCGCTCGAAGCGGCAGAGCACGTCCTGCAGCGTGTTGTTGAGCGCGTGGCCCATATGGAGCGAGCCGGTGACGTTCGGCGGCGGGATGACGATGCAATAAGGCTCGGCGCCGGGTTCAGCGCCCCTGCCTGCCTTGAAGGCCTCAGCCTCGTCCCAGGCCTGGCTGATCCGGGCCTCGACGGCTGCCGGTTCGAAAGTCTTGTCCATCATCGCATCGCTCGAACGCAGAAAGGCCGGGGAACCTGCCCCGGCCGGAAGATCACAGGCCAAAAGGTCTCTGGCGTCTTAAGAGCCCATGCGCGGGGCGCGCGTCAACGTTTTCGATGCCGCGCGCCGCAGCGCCTCGCGAGAAAGCCGCCTCAACCCAGGTTCGACTGCAGGAACCAGAGCGACTTGTCGAGCATGCGCGAATAGGCCGTCAGGATGTCGGCAGTATCGGCATCGCCCGCTTCGTCGCAGGCGTTTATCGCCTCGCGAACCTTGTTGGCGGCGTCGGCATAGCGCTCGATCAGCGCGTTGAGGTGGTCCTGAACGGCGACGATCTCGGTCGGGTAGGCTTTGAGGGAGGTCGATTCCGCCGTCGTCTGCGTGGTGCCGAACGCAATGCCGCCAAGCTGGGCGATACGCTCGGCGACGGTGTCGACATGCTCGTCGAGCTGGTCGCGAAAGCCGTCGAGCATCAAGTGGACGCCGATGAAGCCAGGGCCCTTCAGATTCCAGTGCGCCTGCTTGGTGACCAGCGCCAGATCGATACCGTCAGCCAACCGTTCGTTGAGCAGGCCGACGACCTTCGTTTTGGTGTTCGAAGCCAGATCGATTTTGCTCGATTTCACGATCCGCGTGGATGCGGATGTCTTCGGCGCGGTCTTGTTGGCAGGCGTCTTGGTAGCAAGTGTCTTGGCGGCAGGCTTGGCCATGGCAGATCCCCCGGAGCGGAAAAACGGCGAATGAAAGCGCGATGCGCAGGCGGCTGCAAGGCGCGTCACACCTTACGCGCGAGCGGGCCGGTTGTTCCCTGACTTCTTCCCAGCGGCGGCAGGGAACTTGCCGTCCGGCGATCCGTTGCATCGACAACGACTGCAACAGGAGAATCGGCATGTCTCACAGTGATCAGGACCGGGTCTGGAGCCTCATCGACGCGATCAAGTTCGCCATGCTCGTGACCCATGACGGCAATGGCGACGAGCTTCGTGCGCGCCCCATGCACGCCCATGGCAAGCGCGAGGACGACACGATCTACTTCCTCACGGATCGCCGCCATCACAAGGATGACGAGATCCAGATCAACGAAAATGTCTGCCTCGCCTTTTCCGATACGAGCGGGCACCGCTACCTGTCGATCAGCGGGACTGCGACCGTGGTCGACGACCGCGCCCTCGTTCAGGAGCTGTGGGAGCCGAGCAACAAGGCCTTCTGGGACGACGAGAACGATCCCGATATCCGCGTCCTGCGCGTGCGACCGGCGATGGCGGAATTCTGGGACAGCCCCGGCAAGATCGTCACCACCGTCAAGATGGCCGCTGCGGCCCTGACCGGAGCGAAGCTCGAATTCGGCGAGAACCGCAAGGTTTCTCTGTAACTCACTGATAAACGGGAAGAACCATGCTGAAACTCATTGTTCACGGTCTCGGGGCCTGGTTTGCCGTCGAGGCTGCTTCCGGGCGCTATCCGCGTCCGGTCGCTGTCGGCCTGACGATGCTGGTCTCGCGGCTGGGCGCCCCCGCGACCGCTTTCGCGATGCTCGGCTACGGGTTGAAATCACTCAGGGAAGCCGGCGCCTTCGACAGCTGGGAAGCGCCGCGAGCGCGGACGACACGCCCGGCGCGCGCGCGACGCCCGGCGCTGGCTGCCGCCAGCCGCAGAGGCGCGGGACGTGGAAGCCGCGCGGCTAGCAACGGCTGACTGGGTCCTGTCGGCGCGGGCGGACTTAGCTCCGCCCGCCTCGTGCGACCCGTTCGATCTCGGCGCGGACGAGGCGTTCCACCATCGTCGGCAGATTGTCGTCGAGCCATGTCTTCAGCATCGGCTTCAGCATGTCCTTGACGAGGTCTTCCAGCGTCCGGGCATTGTTGCTGAGCACGGTGCTGGCGAGCTGGCCGAAGGCGTTCGTCACCACCGAGCTTGCCTGATCCGACAAAAGGCTCGCCATGTCGACGGCCGGAGCAGCGGATGTCATCTGCGCGGGCGCGGCCGGAATGGGCTCCGGCGCTGGCGGAGGCGGCGCGGCCGCAGCGATGACCGGCGGTTCCTCGACGAAGGCGACGTCGGACTCGTCGGAAATTTCGACCTGCGATGGAGCAGGCTCCGGCTGCGGCTCGGGTGCCGGCACCGGGGCGGCGATCAAAGCCGCTTCGGCACCGAGGTCGAGCACGTCGTCGTCGATTGCCGCCAGCGGTTCCGGCTCGGGGGCGGCTTCAGGAGCCGGAGCGGCTGCTTCGCCCGGTTTCGCCTCGTCATCCGAAATGATCCGGCGAATGGAGGCGAGAATCTCCTCCATCGACGGTTCGCTGGGCTTGGCTTGCGCGCTCATGAAGGCCTGACCGTTGGACACCGGGCGCGCCAATGGAATCAACGCTGCTCCGAGAGCGGAGTATTCCACGACTCGCGGGTCAGACAAGGCAAGGACCGGCTCTCCCACAGGAGAAATCGGCGCTGTTGCCTGAATGCGCCGGCCCTGGCGGCTGGCGCGTGCCAGCCGCGATCAGTGCTCGATGGATCGCCTCAGCGGCCGTCGGGTGTCTGGGTGCCCCACCACAGACCCTTGACCTGGTCGTAGTGCTGGCGGGCGTCGTAGGTCTCGGCCTTGAGCTTGAGCGTCTGCGAGGACAGCCTGCCGATGGCGGAGAGGACGGCATAGGAAGCCACGACGCGGTCGCGCTGTGCCGTCACCAGGGTCGAGCGCGCGATGACCAGCTCCTGCTGGGCGTTCAGGACGTCGAGCGTGGTGCGCTGGCCAACCTTCGCCTCTTCGCGCACGCCGGCGAGCGCGGTGGAAGCCGCTTCGACCTGGGCCTGCGCGGCCACGATCTGCGCTTTGGCCGCATCCAGCCCGCCCCAGGCGGAAACGACGGCGGCGCGGACGGTATCGCGCTGGGTATCGACATCGATGCGGCGCTGGCCGGCCGTTTCCTTGGCCTGACGCGTCCGGGCATAAACCTGGCCGCCCTCGTAGATCGGGATCGTCAGCGCGCCGACGATGCTCGCCGACAGACGATTGTCGCCGAAGAGCGTGCTGTCGTAGCGCTGCTGGACGGTACCGGTCACGCCGAAGGTCGGATAGAGATCCGATTCCGTCACCTTTACCTGCAGTTCGGCCGCATCGACACCGTGCAGTGCGGCGATGATCGCAGGGTGATTGCTCAGCGCACCGGTCAACGCCACCGACAGGGATTTCGGCAGGAGATTCTCGATCGGACGGCCGGGTGCGAGCTGGCGTGGTTCGACGCCGATATTCTGGCGAAAGCGCGCTACCGAGGTCTTGAGATTCGATTCGGCGAGAATCGCCTGCGACTGGGCCTGCGAAAGCCGGGCTTCAGCCTGCGCGACGTCGGTGCGCGTCACTTCGCCGACCTGAAACCGGTCCCGCGTCTGGCGCAGCTGCTCTTCCAGAACCTCGACGTTGTTCCGGTTCAGATTGAGGATGGCCGTGTCGCGCAGGACGTTCATGTAGGACGTCGCGGCATCGAGCAGGACGTTCTGCTCGGTATTGCGCAGCGTGGCTCGCGCGCCGAGCACCTGCGATTCGGACTGGCTCACCGTGTTGCGGGTCCTGCCGGAGTCGAAGATGTTCTGCGTGACCTGGACGCCGGCCCCGCGGGGCGCCAGCCGGCTCGTCGAATTGGGCGATCCCGGAAGGTTGGAATCGATGATGCTCGCGCCGATGTCGGCGGAAGCGGTGATCCTGGGGCGATAACCAGAAAGGGCCTGGGGAACGTTCTCGTCGGTCGCCCGCACTGCGGCGCGCTGGGAATTCAGGGTCGGATTTCCGGAGTAGGCCCGCGCCAGCGCCGAATCCATCGTCTGGGCCGCTGCCGGCAGAGCCCAGCCCCCGGACATCGCCAAAGCGATGACGGCGGAGAGCCCGAACCCGTAAATCTTGTCGTATCGTCTTTTCACTGGACGCCTCTTGTGCGCACTGAAGTCGCGCCCAGGCATCGCCCCAGCCTCGGCATAAGTCTCAATGTCATACCCTTCCTGACGCAATGCGCCAACGCACGGTCGACGTCGGGAGCATTTCCCTAGGAACCTGCCACAAAAATGCGACACCTCCGTTAAGAAACAGATGCACTCAGAATACGAATGCTTCCGGGCGACGGAATTCGGATAATTCGGGAGCCGCCGCATCAAATACGGGGCGTCCGGCGACGATATCCGAGGATTTCCGATAGAGCTTGACGCGGGCGGAACGCCCTGTCCCTTCGACCACGATCAACCGCCCATCAGTGCGTAGCAAGGGAAAAAGCGATTCCGGCTGCATCTCGCAGGCGCCGCTCACCAGAATCGCATCGAATGATTCGCGGCTGGGTTGCGTCGCGACGATCGAAACCTCTCCGGCGCCCGCTGCCCGCAGGGCGCTCTCGGAGAGCGCGCGGGCCGGAGCATCGGGCTCCCAGAGCGTCGTCTTCGCACCCATATGGGCCATCAGCGCGGCGCCGTAGCCGGAGCCGCCGCCGTATTCGAGCGCATCATCGCCGGGCTGCAGTTCAAGCAGCTGGATCATCCGGACGATCACCATCGGCGTCATCAGCGCGCGGCCGGTGCCGGGCAGAGCGATGGACTGATCGAGATAGGCGAGATGAGCGAAATTCTCGGGGACGAAGGCCTCGCGCGGCACCGAATCCGCCGCCGCCAGCACAGCGCGGTCGGTGATGTCATAGGTGCGCAACTGGCAATCGACCATGTTGCGGCGCAGCCCGCTGAAATCGTCCATAACCCTGAACTCTCCGTCTGCGCTGTCACCGGCAAGCGTCGGCTGCGAAGGGCAGCTTGCGTCCAGCCGCCTCGGCGCCGTTCACGGCAGCTTTGTGTTCGACCCGGGAGCAAAAGGCAAGCGCGCCTTGCATCGCAGCAAGACTGCGAAGCACCGCCTGTACCTGGGAATTTTGGGGGGTGAGCTGGCTCCCGGAGCAGGATTCGAACCTGCGACCAATCGATTAACAGTCGATTGCTCTACCGCTGAGCTATCCGGGAACAACGTGGCGGCGTCATAGCGGGGCGTTCCCGGTAGCGCAAGCCCCTTGCGAGCCAGCCAAACAGATTTGTCGCCCCCCGCTGTGGAAGATGCGATGGCGGGTTGCGGCGCGCGACGGCTTGTGGTTATTGCGCTCTCGCTGAAGCGGCCTGCGCCGCTTTCGCCGGAAGGCCTCGTGGCGGAGTGGTTACGCAGAGGACTGCAAATCCTTGCACCCCGGTTCGATTCCGGGCGAGGCCTCCAAAAAATCCCCTAAATATCTGAAATTGTTGATCAATTATTGGAGGTCGGTTTGCCGAGAACTCCATCCCCGATTCTGCGGGACAAACCGCTGGCCAAATTCCCTGCTCCTGACGCCGAATCGAGGCAAGATGCGGGGGGGCCGCTATGGGTCGGAAGCGGACACCGAACATTTACTGCCATCGCGTGCAAGGTCGCCTTAGCGATCCAGGTCGATCTTGGATCGAACTCACGAGTTGGGGACGGCGGATCCTGCGCAACGTCACCGGCGCCGCGGGATGGAACTCCGTTGATCTGTTCCCCATACTCCAGCGAGCGAACGTAGACGCGGGAGAAGTACGACAGCCTCCGACGCCCGTAGAGCAAAATGCGGTGGACGGTCGGTCAGCCGTCGTGGGTGTAGCTGCCGCCGGTAGGTACCGGGCCAAGCGTCCAGTTGTTGGTGCCACTCCACGGGAACATGTAGAGAGGGTGCGTCATCAAGACGGCGCGCAAGACCTGCCAGTTTGTCGGGTCGACGGGATGCGCACCTCGATCCCCGCGCTGATATCGGGCAAGCAGACCTCTCGCCACCCGACCGGCGGAGACGAAGGGTTCGTTGCTCCAGCGAGGCGGGCGCACACCGGTCATGAGGAACGCCAGGGCGGAGACGACATAACACGATGCCTCGTCATCGGCGGCGGCGATGTTGGTGCCGAGCAGATCATAAGCGCAATGAAGGGACTCGTGCAGGATATGCCCCTCCTCGATGCGACCGAGAATGCGCGGCACCTCCATCGTGTTCGCCGGCACGGCACCGCCGCTGAAGCCGGTATATTGGGCGGCCGCCCCTGGAACCATCGCCGCCGGGGGTGACACCCTTGCTCGGCCGTTCTCCAGCGCCCTCGCGACGTAGTGAAACGTGCCGGGCGAAATCGCGATGGTCCTGCCCCCGGAGGGAAAGGTGAAACGGATGCGGGTCGCCGTAGGACCGCGCAATATGCGAACAACCTGTTGCTTCAGAGTCATCTGACGGCCACCTCCGCGTTCGAACCCCCTGCGGTGTTGTCGCGGCCATGCCCAAATCGGTTCATGCAAGAGCAGCCATGACTGCGGCAAACCGCTCCCCAAAAAATGGGCTATCGCCGAACCTGAGCCTCCTGCCGTGTAAAGGAAAGCGTCAGTCCCTCATCGGAGCCGACGTCATCAGCCTCGTTGTAGCGTCCAGAACGATGGGTACGTCGAACGGCCGCAAAGCGGACGTCCCGAGCGTCCGCAAGGGGTCGAGAGCGGACTTCAAAATTGCCGGGACAATCTCTCCGGAAAGCCCCGTAAAGAGACTATGGACGGCGGGACGAAGGTTGCGATTAAGTCATTGAAAATTCTGACTTCGAAGGCTTCGGGCGAGGCCTCCAACATCATCATCACCCCTGATGCCGATCGCGCTCATCCAGCGTTTGCCTTCGCGTGGGCCGCGGCTTGTCCGACACGCTCTCGCTCGGGATAAGGGATGATGACGAAACGCGCCCTGCACTGGTTCCGGAACGATCTGCGGCTGGCTGACAACCCAGCGCTTTCGGCCGCGGCAGAGGCCGGCCAGCTTCTTTGCCTCTATATCCTCGATAATGGCCCCGATCGGCGCGCGCTCGGCGGTGCCTCGCGCTGGTGGCTGTCGCGTTCGCTGGATGCGCTTGGCGAGGCCCTGGCGCGGAAAGGTGGTCGGCTCGTCCTGATGCAAGGCGACCCGGCCGAGATCATTCCGCGCATTGCCGCGGCTGCGGACATCGACCTCGTCACCTGGAACCGCCGCTACGAAGCGCCGGCCATCGCCCTGGATACCAGGCTCAAGGACCAGCTGACAGCGCGTGGAATCAGCGTCCGCAGCTTCAACAGCCATCTTCTGAACGAGCCATGGCAGGTCACCACGACGACGGGTCAGCCGACGAAGGTGTTCACGCCGTATTGGCGCGCGGCCCGGCAAAAGGGTGAGCCGGCAGCGCCGATTCCGGCGCCCTCGCGGATCGACGCGCTCGCACTGCCCGAATCGATCGAGGCGCTGGCGGTGTCGCTGGCGAATCTGGGGCTTGAGCCCCGAAAGCCCGATTGGGCCGGCGGATTGCGGGCCGAATGGATACCGGGCGAACAAGGCGCAGCCGAGCGTCTCGACGATTTCCTCACGCGTTCGCTCGATGGGTACACCGAAGGCCGCGACCGGCCGGGCCGCGAATCGACGTCGCGGCTTTCGCCGCATCTGCGCTTCGGCGAGATCGGGCCGCGCCAGATCTGGCATGCGCTCCGCCACGCCCGCGAAACCGGGAAAGCCGTCGGATCGGAAGGCGATGCGGAAAAGTTCCTGGCCGAGATCGGCTGGCGCGAATTCTCCTACCATCTGCTCTTCCACAATCCCGAGCTGCCGACGCGCAACTACGACAGGCGCTTCGACGCCTTTCCCTGGCGGGCGGACGAGGAGGCGTTGCGCCGCTGGCAGAGCGGGCAGACCGGCATCCCGCTCGTCGATGCCGGCATGCGCGAGCTTTGGGCGACCGGCTATATGCATAACCGCGTCCGGATGGTCGTCGCGTCCTTCCTGATCAAGCATCTGCTGCAGGATTGGCGCGCGGGCGAAGCCTGGTTCTGGGACACGCTCGTCGATGCCGACCCGGCCAGCAACGCTGCGAGCTGGCAATGGGTCGCGGGGTCCGGTGCGGATGCGTCGCCCTATTTCCGGATCTTCAACCCCGTCACGCAGGGCGAAACCCACGATCCCAAGGGCGATTATGTCCGCCGCTGGGTGCCGGAGCTGTCGGGGCTCTCCAACAGCGATATCCATCAGCCCTGGAAGGCGTCCCAGGCGCCCCTGCGGGAGGCAGGCGTTCGAATCGGCGAGACCTACCCTGCCCCGATCATCGACCTCGCCTTCGGCCGGCAACGGGCGCTCGATGCCTTCGCGACGATCCGCAATCGCTGAGGCACCTCAGCGGCTTCGGGCGGCGAATCTGGACATCAGGGTGAAATAGACCGGATCGGGCAACAGCCGCAGTGCCTTCATCGACCAGGCCAGCCGCCGCGGGAAGGCGATCTCGAAGCCGCCGCGCTCGAAACCGTCGACGATTCGGCTGGCGCCATCCGCCGCCGTCATCAGGAAGGGCATCGGGAAGCGCCGCCCCTGCGTCATCGGGGTGTCGACGAAGCCGGGATTGACCACCTGCAGGCGGATGCCGGCGGGTTCGCAGTCGAAGCGCAGCGACTGGCACAGATGGATCGCTGCCGCCTTGGTCGCCCCATAGACCGCAGCGCCGGGCAGGCCACGATAACCGACGAGCGAGGCATTCACCGCGATCTGCCCGCGTCCGCGGGGGATCATCCGGCGCTGCACGGCGGAGAGGCTCTTCACCACGCCGAGCAGATTGACCGCGATGACATTCTCGACGGTCTCGACATCGAAGGGCCGGCCCTCGATGCCGGATGCGACACCGGCATTGAGGAAAGCGAGCGCGATCGGCCCGTGAATGCTTTCGATCGCTTCAACGACGCCCAGCATCGACTGCGCCTCGGTGACGTCGCCGGCATGGGCGACGATCCGGCCGGGCAGGCCCTCAGCCTCGCGCGCCACGGTTTCCAGCGCATCCGTCCGTCGCGCGGTGATCGCGACCGTCCAGCCGCGTCGCGCCAGTTCGAGCGCGACCGCCGCGCCGATGCCGGAGCTGGCGCCGGTCACCCAGGCCACGCCGTCCTGCGGTTTCATGCGGGCTAAGGCCATGGCCACTCCGGATTGGTCGAGCCTGCCATCTAGGCACGAAACCACCGCGCCGAAAGCCATGCGCATCGGATCATCCCCGCTATCCTGCCAAGGCGGTGGCATGAGCGGCGCAATCGGTGCAGTCTGCGCCGCGAAGGCGCTTTGCCGCCGCTAGCGAGATGACCGGACCATGCCGACCGAACTGCTCTTCCGCGATGACGCCTATCTGAAAGAGACGCCAGCCACTGTCGAGGCCGTCAACGAGCGCGGCGGAATCATCCTCGACCGCACCGTCTTCTATGCGACCGGTGGCGGGCAGCCGGGCGATGCCGGGCATCTGCGCCGGGCCGATGGCGGCCTCATCGCCGTGGGCACCGCAATCTACGATCCCGAGGACAAGAGCCGGGTCATCCATGTGCCGCTCGAAGGCCAGGCGCTGCCTGCCGCGGGCGAGGCCGTCACCGCCGTGCTCGACTGGGAGCGCCGTCTCAAGCGCATGCGCATCCACACGGCCTTGCATCTGCTCAGCGTCGTGCTGGCATACCCCGTCACCGGTGGATCGATCGGCGAAGGCGACGGGCGGCTGGATTTCGACATTCCCGAAGGCGGGCTCGACAAGGCGGAGATCGCCGAGAAGCTCAATGCGCTCGTCGCGCGCGACGCCGATGTCACCGAGCGCTGGATCACGGATGAGGAGCTCGACGCCAATCCGGGCCTCGTCAAGACGATGTCGGTGAAGCCGCCGCGCGGCTCCGGCCGGGTCCGGCTCGTCGCCATTGGCGATATCGACCTGCAGCCCTGTGGCGGCACCCATGTCCGCAACACCGCGGAGATCGGGGCGGTCGCCGTCACCGATATCGAGAAGAAGGGCAAGCAGAACCGGCGCGTCCGGATCGCGCTGGCCTAGAACACCAAAGCTGATGCCCAGAGGATACGCCTATGGCCCGTGAAGACGTCTTCGTTTCAACCGAGTGGCTGGCCGAGCGCCTGAACGCGCCCGACATCGTCGTGATCGATGCGTCCTGGTATCTGCCGGCGCAGAAGCGCGACGGAGCGGCCGAATACGCCGCGCGCCGTATTCCGGGCGCCGTCCATTTCGACATCGACAAGATCAAGGACACCCGCTCCTCGCTGCCCCACATGCTGCCATCGGCCCCTGAATTCGCGGCCGCCGTGGGCGCGCTCGGCATCGGCGACGGCATGCGCATCGTGGTCTATGATGGGCTCGGCTTCTTTTCGGCGCCGCGCGTGCGCTGGACCTTCAAGGTGTTCGGCGCACGAGACGTCGTCATCCTGGACGGTGGCTTCCCGAAATGGCTCGCCGAGGGACGCCCCGTCGAGGAAGACAGCCCGCAGCCGCGCCAGCCCCGCGTCTTCACCGCCCGGCTCGACAACGGCGCCGTCGCCGATGCGGAGGACGTGGCGCGCGCGACGGCCTCGCAAGCGATCCAGGTGGTCGACGCGCGCGCTGCCGATCGCTTCCGCGGCGAGGCGGCGGAGCCCCGGCCCGGCCTGCTCTCCGGCCATATTCCCGGCTCGCTCAACCTGCCGTCTTCGCAGCTCACCACCGATGGCAGGCTGAAGGAGCCGGAAGAGATCGTCGAGCTATTCCAGGATGCCGGCGTCGATCTTGACAAGCCCTCGATCATGACCTGCGGCTCGGGCGTCTCGGCCGTGATCCTGTCGACGGCGCTCGAGACCGTCGGCAAGCCGGCCAAGGCAATCTATGACGGCTCATGGTCCGAATGGGGCATGGGCGAGCGGCCCGTCGCAACGGGGCCGGCGAAGCAGGGCTGATTGGGAGACTGCCATGGGCCAAGAACACGACCATTCGCACGATCATTCCCACGACAACGCCCATGACGGCGAGCCGCGCTGGAAGCATGACGGCGTCCGGGTGATCTCGGGCGATCAGCTCGATCCGAACACCGCCCAGACACCCGGCATGTTCCGGCAGGCGGCGATCAACCATGCCCGCGTCGGCGCGCAGAAGATCTGGGCCGGCACGGTCGCGATCGAGCCCAACGCCAAGACCGGCGTGCACCATCATGGCGAGCTTGAAAGCGTGATCTATGTGGTGAGCGGGAAGGCTCGCATGCGCTGGGGCGAGCGACTGGAATTCGTCGCCGAAGCGGGACCGGGCGACTTCATCTATGTGCCGCCCTTCGTGCCTCATCAGGAGATCAACGCCGATCCCGACAACCCGCTGCAATGCGTGCTGGTGCGCTCCGACAACGAGGCGGTGGTCGTCAACATCAGCGATGTCGATCCGGTCGAGAAGCCGGAAGAAGTCTACTGGGTCGACCCGATCCACAAGCACCCGCACGGGTGAGCCGGCGGCGAAGGGAAACCTTCCGTCATGCTCGGGCTTGACCCGAGCATCTCCTGCCGAATGAGGCTCCCGAGCATCTCCTGCCAGAGATTCTCGGGTCTGCGCTTGGCTTCGCCCGAGAATGACGGCGGGTTTCAGGTTGGCCGCCTCACCCCGTCTCGAAATCGCCCGGCTGCGGCGGTGCGATCGGGGTGAACAACGTGCGATCGGGCTTGATGTCGAGCAGCGGCGTCTCGTCGAGGCAGTCGAGGCCACGCACCAGCAGCACCCGCCCTTCCCGCGCGACCAGCGTCGCGATCGAGGTGCCGATCGGGTTGGGCCGGACCGGCGTGCGCAGGGCAAAGGTCCCGTGCGTCTCGCCATTGTTGGCCGGGCTCTGGCGCACGAGGTCGCGGCGCGACTGGTGCAGCCAATACAGCACCTCCAGCCGCTCGAAGCGCTCGATCCCGTCCAACGCCTCGTCCCAGGGCGGGAACAGTTCGATGCGGCAGACCGGACCGTCCGCCCTGCCCTGGCGCGGGCAGGTCAGCCGCGAGGTCCACGGCGTGCGGATGGTGCCGATGAAGACGAGGCCGGCATCGGTCGCCTGCGGCGGCGCGACGGCGACCTCCTTGTCGCGGATCTCGTTCTCGCGGACCATCTGTTTCAGTCGATCGCGATCATCACGTCGGAGGCTTTCACCACGGCATAGGCTTCCTTGCCGACGGTCAGCTTGAGGTCGTCGACCGCCGCATTGGTGATCGAGGATGTCACGATAGCACCGCCGATATCGATGCGGACATGGGCCGTGGTCGCGCCCTTGGTGATCTCGACGATCCTGCCCTTGAGCTGGTTGCGCGCGCTGATCTTCATGGTTGCTCTTGCTTTGTCGATGCTGCGGTCATGTCGCTGCTGTCGCCGCTCCTTGACTCGCCTGCGAGCGCACGGCAACGATCGCTATATCCAGTGATATACAACGATAAGACAGCGAGGAAGAGCATGATCAAGCGCCGGACAATGCTGGGCCTGGGCCTGGCTTTCGCCATGAGCATGGCACCTGCCTTCGATGCCGCGCAGGCACAGACGAAGGACCTCGTCATCTTCGCCGCCGCCAGCATGAAGAATGCGCTCGACGAGGCCGCCGCCAACTGGGTGAAGGAGAGCGGCAGGCCGGCACCAAAGATCTCCTATGCCGCCAGCAACACGCTGGCCAAGCAGATCGAGAGCGGCGCACCGGCCGATCTCTTCGTCTCGGCCGATCTCGACTGGATGGACTATGTGGCGGGCAAGAACCTGATCAAGCCGGACACGCGCGTCAGCCTGCTCGCCAACCGCATCGTGCTCGTCGCCGGCAAGGATTCGACCGCCAAGCTCGACCTGAAGCCCGGCGTCGATGTCGCGGCGGTGCTCGGCTCCGACCGGCTGGCCATGGGCAATGTCGATTCCGTCCCGGCCGGAAAATACGGCAAGGCCGCCCTGGAGAAGCTCGGCGCCTGGGACAAGGTGAAGGACAAGATCGCGCAGGCCGACAATGTCCGCGCCGCGCTGCTGCTCGTCTCGCGCGGCGAAGCCCCGCTTGGCATCGTCTATGCGACCGACGCCGCCGCCGACCCGCAGGTCAAGGTCGTCGCGACCTTCCCCGAGGATTCGCATCCGCCGATCGTCTATCCGGTCGCGGTCCTCAAGGATTCGGCCAATCCCGACGCCCAGGCTTTCCTGACCTATCTGCGGGGCGCCGGCGCGAAGCCCGTCTTCGAGAAGCAGGGCTTCACGGTGCTCAACAAGGCCGCCAGCTCTTCGTGAGCGACTGGCTTTCGCCCGAGGAATGGACGGCGGTCAGGCTCAGCCTGATCGTCTCCACCACCGCCATGCTCGCGAGCCTGCCCCTCGGGCTGGGCGTCGCGCTTCTGCTGGCGCGCGGGCGCTTCTGGGGCAAATCGCTGCTCGATGCGATCGTCCATATGCCGCTGATCCTGCCGCCGGTGGTGACGGGCTATCTGCTGCTGCTCGGCTTCGGCCGGCGCGGGCCGATCGGCGAGTTCCTGTATGACTGGTTCGGGATCGTCTTTTCCTTCCGCTGGACGGGCGCGGCGCTGGCCTGTGCCGTGATGGGCTTTCCGCTGATGGTCCGCGCCATTCGCCTCTCGATCGAGGCCGTCGACCGCAAGCTTGAGGCCGCCGCCGGCACGCTCGGCGCGAACCCTCTCTGGGTCTTCCTCGTCGTCACCCTGCCGCTCTGCCTGCCCGGCATCATCGCCGGCATGATCCTGTGCTTCGCCAAGGCGATGGGCGAATTCGGCGCGACGATCACCTTCGTCTCCAACATTCCCGGCGAGACGCAGACGCTGCCCACCGCGATCTACACCTTCACCCAGGTGCCGGGCGGCGACGCTGGCGCGTTGCGGCTGACGCTGATCTCGATCGCGATCTCGGTCGCGGCGCTCGTGCTCTCGGAGCTGATGGCGCGGATGGTTGGCCGCCGGATCGCCGTCGAATGAGTCCCGTCCTCGATATCGCCGTCCGACACCGGCTCGGCGACTTCCAGCTCGTTGCCTCCTTCGTCTCCGACGGACGCCTGACGGCGCTGTTCGGCAGTTCCGGCTCGGGCAAGACCTCTCTGGTCAACGTCATCGGCGGGCTGATCCGTCCCCAGGCAGGCCATGTTCGCGTCGATGGCGAGACGCTGGTCGATACCGAACGTGGCATCTATCTGCCCAAGCATCGCCGGCGGATCGGTTATGTCTTCCAGGAAGCGCGGCTCTTCCCGCATCTCACCGTGCGGCAGAACCTGCTGTTCGGGCACTGGTTCGTGCCGCGTGAGGCCCGCAAGCCGGCCGAGCTCGACAAGGTTCTCGACCTGCTCGGCATCGGCCATCTGTTGCGCCGGCGTCCCGGCTCCCTCTCCGGCGGCGAGAAACAGCGCGTCGCCATCGGCCGCGCTTTGCTGGCGCAGCCGCGACTGCTCCTGATGGACGAACCGTTGGCGGCGCTCGACGAAGCCCGCAAGGCGGAGATCCTGCCGCATATCGAGCGGCTGCGCGACGAGGTCGGTATACCCATCGTCTATGTCTCGCATGCGCTGGCGGAGGTCGCGCGGCTCGCCACGACCGTCGCCATGGTCGAGGACGGCCGCGTCGCCGCCTGCGGTCCGACGGCCGACATCCTTTCGCGGCCCGATCTGGCGGCACGGCCCGGCGCGCCGGAGGCAAGCTCGCTCCTCGCGGCGGAGGTCGTCGCGTTCGACGAGGAATTCGGCCTGGCGCGGCTCGCGACGCCGGCCGGGCCGCTCACGTTCGGGCGCGGGGTGCTCCGGCAGGGTCAGCGGATCAAGATCCGCATCCTGGCGAGCGACGTCATGCTCAGCCTCGGTCAGCCGGCCGAGATCAGCGCGCTTAACGTGCTCGCAGGAACGGTCGCCGAGATCGGCGAACGCAGCGGTGCCGGCGGCAGCACCGTGCATCTGCTCCTCTCCTGCGGTGAAGCGAAACTGGCGGCGCGGTTGACCGCGAGATCCGTTGCCCTACTCGGGCTCGCGCCCGGCAAGCCGGTTTATGCGGTGATCAAGAGCGTCTCAGTCGAGATGCCTTGAACCGGTTGCGCCGATTCGACTGGGTTGCCGTCATTCTCGGGCGAAGCGAAGCGTAGACCCGAGAATCTCAGGCAGGATGAGGTGAAGGGAGCCTCTTTCGGCATGAGATGCTCGGGTCAGGCCCGAGCATGACGCCAGGCTGGCGATGGAGTTTTCGAAAACCGGCATGCCCCTTGACCTTCCCATGATGGGAAGCCCCATATGCAGCGTCATCACCATGAAGGAGACGGCGATGACGGTCATCGACAAGGTCAGGGACAATCTCGAAACGCTCGATATGGGCGTGGAAGGCATGTCCTGCGCGAGCTGTGTCGGGCGCGTCGAGCGAGCCATCGCG
The DNA here is from genome assembly GCF_026020075.1 of Bosea sp. NBC_00550. Classification (NCBI taxonomy): domain Bacteria; kingdom Pseudomonadati; phylum Pseudomonadota; class Alphaproteobacteria; order Hyphomicrobiales; family Alloboseaceae; genus Allobosea; species Allobosea sp. NBC_00550. The sequence goes on along the minus strand of NZ_CP102772.1, from coordinate 1,183,156 downwards.
ACGGTTCCGGGTGTCGACGCGGTCGCGGTCAACCTCGCGACCGAGCGGGCGCGCGTCACTTTCGTCAAGGGCGGCACCGATCTTCGCAAGATCGAGGATGCGGTTCGGCAGGCCGGCTACAAGCCGGTCGAGACGACGATGGAACTCTCTGTCGCGGGGATGAACTGCGCCTCCTGCGTCGGGCATGTCGAGAAGGCGCTGCGCGCCGTGCCGGGCGTCGTCGACGCGACCGTGAATCTCGCTACCGAGCGCGCCACGGTAAGGACCCTGGCCGGCACCGACATCACCCCCGCCCTCGTGAAGGCCGTCGCCGGCGCCGGCTATGAGGCGAGCCGTCTCCAGCCCGAGGCCGCCCATGCGGCAGGCCCTCACGACCATATGGCCATGATGAAGGAGGAGCAGCAGGCGCAGCTGCTGCGCTCGGTCATCCTCGCCGCCGTGCTGACGCTGCCGCTGCTGGTGGTCGAGATGGGCAGCCATATGGTCCCGGCCCTGCACCATTGGCTCGCCGGCACCTTCGGCGAATGGAATGTCCGCGTCTTCTCCTTCGCGCTTGCGACCATCGTGCAGTTCGGACCGGGCCTCGTCTTCCTGCGCAAGGGCTTTCCGGCGCTGCTGCGCGGCGCGCCCGACATGAACTCGCTCGTCATGCTCGGCACCGGCGCGGCCTATCTCTACTCGACCGCCGCGACCTTCCTGCCCCAGCTGATGCCGGCGGGCGCGGACGGCACCTATTTCGAATCCGGCGCGGTGATCGTGACGCTGATCCTGCTCGGCCGCTGGTTCGAGACGCGCGCCAAGAGCCGGACCGGCGCCGCGATCCGCAGCCTGATCGCGCTCCAGCCGAAGACGGCGCGCGTCCTGCGCGATGGCGTGGAAGCCGACATGCCCGTCGACACCGTCCGGGCCGGCGATATCGTCATCCTGCGGCCAGGCGAGCGCGTGCCGGTTGATGGCGAGGTCACGGACGGCGCCTCCTTCGTCGACGAGTCGATGATCACCGGCGAGCCTGCGCCCGTGCGCAAGGAGGCCGGAAGCGCCGTCACGGGCGGCACCGTCAACGGCTCGGGCGCGTTGCGATTCACCGCGCGCAAGGTCGGTTCTGAGACGCTGCTGGCCCAGATCGTGCGGACGGTTCAGGCCGCGCAGGGCGCCAAGCTGCCGATCCAGGCGCTGGTCGACCGTGTCACGCTCTGGTTCGTTCCCGCCGTGATGGCGCTGGCGCTGGCGACCTTCGTCGTCTGGCTCGTCTTCGGGCCGAGCCCTGCCCTGTCGCATGCGCTGGTCAATGCCGTCGCCGTGCTGATCATCGCCTGCCCCTGCGCGATGGGGTTGGCGACGCCGACCTCGATCATGGTCGGCACCGGCCGGGGCGCGGAACTGGGCATCCTCTTCCGGCAGGGTGACGCCCTGCAGGCACTCAAGGACGTCCAGATCGTCGCGCTCGACAAGACGGGAACGCTGACCAAGGGCAGGCCGGAGCTGACCGATATCGAGCCTGCTTCCGGCTTCGACACCAATGACGTGTTGCGCCTCGTCGCCTCGGCCGAGAACCGCTCGGAGCATCCGCTGGCGCTGGCCCTCGTCGCGGCAGCCAAGGCGCGTGGTCTCGCGCTAGCCGAGCCGGCCGATTTCGTGAGCGATCCCGGCCGCGGCGTCACCGCGACGGTCGAGGGTCGCGGCGTCGCGATCGGCGGCCACAGGCTGATGGAGCAGGCCGGTCTCGACATCGCGCCCTTCGCCGCCCGCGCCCAGGCCCTGGCCGAAGCCGGCAAGACGCCGCTCTATGCCGCCATCGATGGCAGGATCGCAGCCGTCATCGCCGTCGCCGACGCCGTGAAGGAGACGACGCCCGCGGCCATCGCCGCGCTGCACAGGCTCGGCCTCAAAGTCGCGATGGTCACCGGCGATGACCGGCGCACGGCCGAGGCTGTCGCCCGTACGCTCGGCATCGACGAGGTCAGGGCCGAGGTGCTGCCGACCGACAAGGCCGAGGTGGTGAAGGCGCTGCAAAAGGGCGGCAACAAGGTCGCCTTCGTCGGCGACGGCATCAACGATGCCCCTGCCCTCGCCCAGGCGGATGTCGGCATCGCCATCGGCACCGGCACGGATATCGCGATCGAGAGCGCCGATGTCGTGCTGATGTCCGGCGACGTGATGGGCGTGCCGCGCGCCATCGCGCTGTCGCAAGCGGTCATCGCCAATATCCGCCAGAATCTCGCCTGGGCCTTCGGCTACAATGCGCTGCTGGTACCGGTCGCGGCCGGCGTGCTCTACCCGGCCTTCGGCATCCTGCTGTCGCCGGTCTTCGCCGGGCTCGCCATGGCACTGTCGAGCGTCAGCGTGCTCGCCAACGCGCTGCGACTGAAGCGTTTTCGCGTGCCGGCCTCGCATGACGCCGCGCAGAAAGGGTCGTGAGATGAATATCGGCGAGGCATCGACCCATTCCGGCGTCAGCGCCAAGATGATCCGCTATTACGAGAGCATCGGGCTGATCAGCCCGCCGGCCCGCACGGCGGCCCAATACCGTGTCTATGCTCCCGACGACGTCCATACGCTGCGCTTCGTCCGCCGCTCCCGCGATCTCGGTTTCTCGCTGGAGGAGACGCGCGAGCTGCTCGCGCTCTGGCGCGACAAGAGCCGGGCCAGCGCCGACGTGAAGAACCTTGCCATGGCGCATGTGCGCGATCTCGAGGCGAAGGCTGCCGAGCTCAAGGCGATGGCCGACACGCTGCGGCATCTCGCGACGCATTGCCATGGCGACCACCGGCCGGATTGCCCAATCCTGGCGGATTTCGCCGCAGCGTCGCTCGCGCAGGCCAAAGCCTGAGACGCTGTTCCGCCATGCGCTGAATGTCTGGACGGCACCGGCTGAGATTGCTCATATGCCGCGGCCCACCAGAGGCGGGTCCGGCCCGGCTGCATCGGCCCCGTCGGGGAATCCGCCTCTCAACGAAAGACGGGGAGCGCCCGCGCGGTCCCCAGGCGGAACGATCATGGACAATCGAAACGATCTCTGGCGGCATGTCGATGCGAACAAGGAGCGGTTGATCGCGCTGAGCGACCGGGTCTGGGGCATGCCGGAGGTGTGCTACACCGAGAAGCGCTCGGTAGCCGAGCATGTCGCCGAGCTGAAGCACCAGGGCTTCCGCATCACCGAGAACGTCGCGGACATCCCGACCGCCGTCGTCGGCGAGGCGGGTGAAGGCGGCCCGGTGATCGCCTTCCTCGGCGAATACGACGCCCTGCCCGGCCTCTCGCAGGAAGCCGGCCTTGCCGAGCACAAGGAGATCGAGACCGGCGGCCACGGCCATGGCTGCGGTCATAACCTGCTCGGCTCGGCCGCGCTGCTCGCCGCCGTTGCGATGAAGGACTGGCTGGCCGAGAACAAGATCCCCGGCCGCGTGCGCTATTATGGCTGCCCGGCGGAAGAAGGCGGTGCTGCCAAGGCCTTCATGGTCCGTGCCGGCGCCTTCGACGACGCCGATGTCGCGATCTCCTGGCACCCGTCGAGCTTCTGGGAGGTCGCTCCGGCGCTGGCGCTCGCCAACACCCGCGCCGATTTCGTCTTCACCGGCCGCGCCTCGCATGCTGCGGCTGCGCCCCATCTCGGCCGTTCGGCGCTCGACGCCGTCGAGCTGATGAATGTCGGCGTCAACTACATGCGCGAGCACATGCCGTCCGATGCCCGCGTCCACTACGCGCTGCTCGACACCGGCGGTATCGCGCCGAACGTCGTCCAGGCCCATGCCCGGGTGCGCTATTCGATCCGCGCCCGCGACCTGCGCGGCATGTTGGAGCTCGTGCAGCGCGTGAAGAAGATTGCCGAAGGCGCGGCTCTGATGACGGAAACCAAGATGGAGATGCGTATCGTCAGCGCTGTCTCCGATCTCGTCGCCAACACGCCGCTCGAAGAAGCCATGCACAAGGTGATGGAAGACCTTGGCGCTCCACATTTCGACGATGCCGACAAGGCCTATGCCGAGCAGATCCGCGGCACGCTGTCGCCGCAGGATATCGCTGCGATCTGGCGCACCGTCGGCATGCAGGACACGGGCGCGCCGCTGGCCGACTTCCTCGTCCCGCGCGATGCCAAGCGCAATCCGGCCATCGGCTCGACCGATATCGGCGATGTCAGCTGGGCGGTGCCTACCGTGCAGGCCCATGCACCGACCGTCGCGATGGGTACGCCGTTCCACACCTGGCAGGTCGTGGCGCAGGGCAAGGCTCCCGCCGCGCACAAGGCGATGGTCCATGTCGCCAAGGCGATGGCTGCGACCGGTGCGGCCGTGCTGAGCGATCCCGCTTTGATGGAAGCGGCCAAGGCCGACCACAAGGCCCGGCTCGGCAAGGAGGGCTACACCTCGCCGCTCCCGCCCGAAGTGAAGCCGCCGCTGACGATGTCGCTCGGTTAAACTCCGTCATGCTCGGGCGCGACCCGAGCCTTGCTTCGACGAAATTCTCGGGTCGCCGCTGCGCGGCGCCCGAGAATGAAGCCCTCTTCATCCGCGATTCCGCCCCGATGTCGTCCCCGACCGAAATCCGCGGGGGCGATGCAGTCGCGTACGGCCGCCGACAGGCACTGCCCAAATTATAGCGGGCGCCGCGGCAAGCTCATTGATTTCAAACGGAAATCAGTCGCTTAAAAATAAGTCAGCTGTGCTGCCCTTTTTCTCTTGCGAGGCCGCGGTCACGCTCCTATCTAGGGTGCAGCGCAGCAGCGATGTTGCGCCGCCCTCCTTGGGCGTTTCCTCCCTAGACTTGGGCTGCGCTTCCCGCGCGGCCCTTTTTTCTTTGCGGAGGGGGCGGCCTCACCAACGGCGGCCGTAGTACCAGGGCGGTCCACCGAAGGACGCATCGAACCGATCGAAGCGGTAGCGCCGATCCGCCGCACGATCGAGATCGAGTTGCAGCAGGCAGTTCGCGAAGCCGTCGCTCGATGCACGGAAGCCGAAGGAGCGGCAGCGCGCTTCATCCGCCGCCCGTAGTTCCGCACTGGTCACGCAGCCGCTGCAGGCGAGCGCCAGGAGCGCCCCGGCGGCGAGCTTTGCGATACTCATTTTGCGATACCCATGGCGCGTCTCCTTTGCGCGATAACCCTGACGCGTTTACGCGCTAACGGCCCCGAGCGTTCCGCACCGCTTCAGCGGGAGAACCGGACGGGGACCGCAAGCGCGATCGAGCTGCCGCCTATGCCGTCCGGCGGCGCAGGAACGGGGCTTGCCCGCCGAACCATCGAGACGGCCTCCTCGTCCAGCGCCGCATCGCCCGATCCATGGACCAGCCGGGCCGACAACACTCGCCCACCGCGATCGATACTGAAAGCGACCTGGACGGTACCCGGGCTGGCGCCGTTCGGGAAGCGCTTGAAGCGGTTGAGATGGGCGATCAGCGAGCCGCGCCAGCTGGCGTTGGCGGCCGGCGAAGCCGACGAAGCGCCCGAAGCAGGCGCCGCAGCGCGGGGCGCGTCCTGCGCTTGCGCGAGCGGAGCCGTGGTCTGCTCGGCCTTCGGCTTGTCCGGGTTCACCGGCTTGCGCCGTTCCACGATCTTCGGCTTCGGCTTGGGCTTCGGCTTCACATCCGGCGGCGGAGGCTTCGGCTGCTCCTTGGGCGGCGGCGTCAGAATCGCGGCGGCGTCCGGCAGCGGCGGCAGCTCGGGAATCTTGATCTCCGGCTCCGGGATCACGACGGGCTCCGGTTCCGGCGGTGGCGGCTCGGGCTCCTTCGGCTGCTCGACCGGCTCGGGCGGCGGCGGTTCGGGTTCCGGCTGCGCCTCGACCATCTCCGGCCCCGGCGCGATGTCCTGCTGCGGCGATTCGGGCGCGACCGCGAGCGGGGCGAGTTCGATCATCACGGCGGCCGGTGGAGCGCCGATCGCGGCCTCCGCACGCTGCCAGTTGGCTACCACCCAGCCGGCCACGCCATGGGCACTCACGACGACGAGCGCCGCCAGGCTCCAGCGCAGCGCCGCCGGTGCGAAACGGGAGAGCGACGGGCGTTCCATGCTCATGGCTTGGGCCCCGCGGCGGCGCCCTGCCCGGTATCCTCGAGCCCGACGAGGGCGATCTTCAGATAGCCGGCGTTGCGCAGCAGGTTCATCACCTCCATCAGCTCGCGATAGGCGACGGTGCCGTCGGCCCGGAGGAAGACGCGCTGCTCGCGATCATGGCTGGTGCGCTGGTCGAGCGTCGCCTGCAGCGCTTCGCGCGGCAAGGGGTCGTTGCCGAGCGCCAGCGAGAGGTCGCCCTTCACGGTGAGAAAGACGGGTGTATCCGGCCGCGGCTGCGGCTGTGCATTCGAGACCGGCAGATCGACCGCGACGTCGACGGTGGAGAGCGGCGCCGCGACCATGAAGATGATCAGCAGCACCAGGATGACGTCGATGAAGGGCGTGACGTTGATGTCACTGACCTCGCCGAGATCGCCGTCCTGCGGATCCTTGAGGGAGACGGCCATGGCTCACTCCGCCGGAACGAGCGATACGGAGGAAGACGCGGCTGCCGAAGAAGAGGACGACGCTGCGCGCGGCGACGGCGCGATCGCGCGCTGACGCCGCTCCAGATCGCGCGAGAGATGGCGCAGGATCTCGCCGGATGCGTCCGACAAGGTCGCGCGGTAGCCGGTGATGGCGCGGGCGAAGACGTTGTAGATGATGACGGCGGGGATGGCCGCGACGAGGCCGATCGCGGTCGCCAGCAGCGCCTCGGCGATGCCCGGCGCCACGACCGCGAGATTGGTCGTCTTCGCCTGGCTGATGCCGATGAAGGAATTCATGATGCCCCAGACCGTGCCGAACAGGCCGACGAAGGGCGCGGTCGAGCCGATCGTGGCGAGCAGGCCGGTGCCGCGCGCCATGGAACGTCCGGCCCGCGCCTCGATCCGCGACAGGGCGATGGAAACGCGCTCCTTGATGCCGTCCTCGCCGAGATCGGCCGAACGGCGCGTCTCGGTCAGGGCGGCGGACAACAGGTCTCCGACCGGTCCGCGCAGCTTTCCGCTCTTCGACGCTACGGCGCCGGCTGCAGCGCCAAGGCTGTCGGCGGCCTCGATGCGGCGGACGGCACGGCCTGCGGCCGTCTTCGCCGCGGCCAGTTCCATCACCTTGGCGAGCCAGATCGTCCACGTCACCAGCGAGGCGAAGGCGAGGCCGAGCATCACGGCCTTCACCACGATGTCGGCCGCCATGAACATGCCCCAGGGCGACAGGTCGTGCGGCAGCACGGCCGTGGCTACCGGTGCGGCCGGAGCAGGAGCAGGCGGCTCGCCGGCCGTCAGCGGCGGGTGCGCGGTGGTCGGCGGGTTCATGCCGAGCTGTGACGGAACCGATGGCAGGGGATTGGTGGGCGTCGCTGGCTGAGCCTGCGCGGCGGGAGGCGACTGGACGGCGGGAGATGGAGCGGGTGCGGGGGCCGGTTGGGCCGGAGTCGTTGCCGGCGGATTCTGGGTCGGCTGGCTCTGGGCCTGAACGGCGAGGCCCGACAAGGCCGAAAGGCCCGCCGCGACAAGAACCAGACGAAACGCACGCATCATAATCCAGTCCAGTCTTCGCTGGAGGTAAGCCGCCCGGCTGTTGCCGGCCCGGAGCCTCTCGACTTGCGCTCTTCAAGGAGGCCATCGCCTCCGTGCGAAGGGCGCATCCCGAGCATCAAGGTCTCCGTTGCTTCCTCATTGGAATCATTACAAAAAAGGCTTGCAGAACCCATGCTGCATATGCGATACGCCTGTGCGAATCGACCGGTCATGTCAAGGCAAACCAGCCTCGATGCAGGCACGCTTGTGCTGCTTTCCCGGCGCCGATCGACGATCGCGCCATTCTCACATATCCGCTATTCGATGAGTGCAATGCCGACGCTGGTTTTCAGGAATCGGCCGGTCGGTCGATCTCGGCCTGAAGAGCGGCGAGATGCTCGCTTGCCGCCGCGGCGGCAGCCAGCTCGACGGCGCGGAAGCGCGTGATCAAGGCCTGGCCGAGATCGGTCACCTTGGCTCCGCCGCCATTGCGGCCACCGGTCTGTCGCTCGACCACCGGCTTGCCGAAGAGGGCGTTCAGTTCCTCGACCAGCTCCCAGGCCCGACGATAGGACATCGCCATCGCCCTGCCCGCGGCCGAGATCGAGCCCTGCGCGGCGATCTGCTCGAGCAATTCGATCTTGCCCGGGCCGATCCGGCCTTCCGGATTGAGCTGAATGCGCAGGCTGAGCGAAGCCATCGCGGCCGCTCAGGACGCCTTGGCCAGGGCGGCGCCCTCAGTCTCGCCGCAGGCGGCCAGATAAATCGCTGCGATCCGCTCGATGCCGGCCTGATCGGCGGCGTCGAAGCGCCCGGTCAACGGGCTGTCCAAATCGATGACGCCGACGACGCCGTCGCGACCGATCAGAGGCACGACGAGCTCCGAACGCGAAGCCGAATCGCAGGCGATATGGCCCGGAAAGGCGTGCACATCCTCGACGAGGACCGAGACGCCGCGCGCTGCAGCCGTGCCGCAGACGCCCTTGCCGACCGGAATGCGGACGCAGGCCGGCTTGCCCTGGAACGGGCCGAGCACGAGCTCGCCGTCGCGCATCAGATAGAAGCCGGCCCAGTTCAGGTCGGGCATCGTCTGGAAGAGCAGCGCCGATGTGTTGGCCGCGTTGGCGATGGGGTCGGGCTCGCCCGCGAGCAGGGCCTCGAGCTGCGCCGCGAGTTCGCGATGGAATGACGCCTTGTCGGTGCTGTCGATGCGATGTGCTTCGAACATGGTCCTGCGCCTCGTTGAATGTCCGGCTGAAGTCTGGCCGGTGTCCTACCACCATCGTCCGGCAGGCGACAACGAAGGCCTTCCCGAGCGATGGCGGATCATGGCAATCCTCGCCCACGCCATCTGGTAGGGAATCGGCCCCGCGCCGAGATATCCGGCGGCTGCGCAGCGGAGGCCCTTGCATGACTAGTGACCTGCAACCGGCGGCGAGCGCCCGCCGCGCGGATGGCAGCGCAGGCGACGCCGATTATGGCCGGATCGGCTTGGGCTACGCCTCCTATCGCCAGCCGGAACCGGCCATCGCCGCCCTGATCGAGGCGGCGCTCGGCCCGGCCGGACGCATCCTCAATGTCGGGGCCGGCGCCGGCTCCTACGAGCCGCGCAGCCGCGACGTGACCGGTATCGAGCCCTCCGCCTCGATGCGGGCGCAGCGGCCGGCCGACATCGCCGTGGCGATCGATGCGACGGCGGAGAAACTGCCCTTCCCCGACCAATTCTTCGACGCGAGCATGGCAACCTTCACCGTGCATCAATGGCAGGACCTCGACGCGGGTCTGCGCGAGATGCGCCGGGTCACGCGCGGACCGGTCGTCATCCTGTCCTGCGATCCGGAGCTGGTGGAGGCCTTCTGGCTCAATCACTACGCCCCTGCGGTGCTGGCGACCGAGGCGCGGCGCTATCCCTCGCTCGGGCATATCGGTGCCGTACTGGGCGGCGATGTCGAGATCGTCGCGGTCCCGATTCCCCTCGCCTGCCGCGACGGCTTCAACGAGGCCTATTACGGCCGGCCTGAGCTTTTCCTCGAGCCGGGTGCGCGTTCGGCCTGCTCGGCCTGGAGCTTCGTGAGCGAAACCGAGAACGCCGCCTCGATCGAGCATCTGCGGCAGGATATCGAATCCGGCGCCTGGGATTGCTGCTACGGCTTCCTGCGCCGCCAGCCCAGCTTCGAAGGCTCGCTGCGACTCGTCATCGCACGGCCCTGACTCAGGCAGCTCTCGTTCGGGCCGCAGGGGTCGCCGCGACCCATCGTTCCAGATCGGACACATAACCGGCGGCAGCGTCTTCGAGCGCTTCCGGCGAGAGCTTGTCCGCCTGGTAGAGGATGAAGGGCTCGCTCCAGGGCAGGCCGCAGCGATGGGCCGTGGCGCGCAAGGGGGCAAGCAGCTCGATCATCGGGAACATGTTCCGCCCGCCCGGTCGATAGGCCTCGGGCACGTTGCCGGCGGTCGCGGCCAGCATCAGCGGCGTTCCTTCCAACAATCGCCCCTCCGCTTCATAGGCGAGATAGAACATCCGGGTGAGCACGGCATCCTGCCAGGACTTCAGCAGAGCCGGGGTCGAATACCACTGGATCGGGAACTGCAGCACGATGCGGTCTGTGGCGAGCAGCCGGGCCGCCTCGCGCTCGCCGTCGCGGAAGATGTCGATCCCGCCGGGGTAGGCCGCTTGCATGTCGACGATCTCGACGTCGGGCAGCCTGCTGGCGGCCGCCGCCATCGCGGCATTGGCATTGGATTGCGACAGGTCGCGGTGGAAAAGGAGGATCAGCGTCTTGGTCATGGTCGTCTCCTTGGGGATGGAGCGACCCTGTGGCCAGCCAAGAAATTACTCCAATCGATTATAGATCTATGTTGTTATTCGATCCATGAATTTACGATCGCTCGACCTCAACCTTCTGGTGGTCCTCGACGCGCTGCTCGACGAAGCGCATGTCAGCCGCGCGGCCGACAGGCTGGGATTGTCGCAGCCGGCGGCCTCGGCGGCGCTGCAGCGTTGCCGCCATCTGTTTCGGGACGAGCTTCTCGAACGCGGACGGGGAACGATGTCGCTGACGCCGAAGGCGGAAGCGCTGCGCGCGCCACTGAAATCGCTGCTGGCGAGCGTGACCGAGCTCGTTGATCCGCCGGCCGTGCCGCTTGAGGAGATCCGCCAGACGCTGCGCATCACCACGGCCGATTATCCGGCGCTGTTCATCATCGGGCCGTTGCAGCAGGAACTGCAGCATTCGGCGCCGGGGATCGATGTGGTGATCCAGCCCTGGCACGGCGCCGACACGGCCCGGGCCGCGCTGGTCGACGGCACCAGCGATCTCGCCATTTCGGTGTTCCCTCCGGCGGTGGACGATCTCCATCGTGAGGAGCTGCTGGTCGAACGCTACGCCGTCGCGATGCGGCGCGGGCATCCGGCGGCAAACGCCTTCGACCTGAAGAGTTGGCTCGCCTATCCGCACATCCTGGTTTCGGGTCGCGGCGACACGCGCACCCCGATCGATATCGAGCTGGCCAGCCGCGGCCTGTCGCGACGCGTCGGCTTCGTCGTGGCGAACTTCCAGATGGTCCCGACCTTGCTGCACGGCTCGGACATGATCGCGCTGCTCCCGTCGCGCGTCCTGGCCGATTTCGATGGGCTCGTCTCGTTTCCGCCGCCGATCGACGTGGCCGGTTTCACCCTGCATCTCGCCTGGCACCGGCGGCGCATGAAGGACCTCGCGCTGCAGCATGTCGCCGCGATCCTGACCGGCCTGTTCCGATGATGAATGTTGGCGGCCAGCCTGCGAACGATCTAGGCTACTCGCGAAGCGAGCTTGGAGTCGGTTCCATGGAACGACGGTCAGTCCTGTTCGGATTGTTTGCCATTGCGGCCGGCGCCGCCTCGGCTTTGCCGGCGAAGCAGGCTGAAGCGGCCCCAGCCGAGCCGAGCCCGCCCCTGCTGCCCGATCAGGATATCAGGCTGTCGGACGGGACGCCGATCGATTGGTCGCGTCGGGGGCATCATCATCACCGCCGGCCGCATCACCATCGTTATCGCCGCTGGCATCGCCGTCACTACCGCCGTAGCCGGCCGGTATGCCGTATCTATCGCGACCGGTTCGGCGGGTTTATCCGTCGGTGCCGTTTGGTCTGAGTCTAGTCTTCATCAGCCGGGTGGGCGGACAGCGCGCCGCTCGGACTCGTTTCATCGAATGCGGCAGGGGGAAGCATGCAGACGCTCGATCATCTCATTGTCTGGATCATCATCGGCGTGATCGGCGGCAGCCTCGCGGGCCTGGTCATCAAATGGGACAAGCGCGGCTTCGGCCTGCTGCGAAATCTGGCGGTCGGCCTGATCGGCGCCGTCATTGGCGGCCTGCTCTTCCGTTGGCTCCAGCTTCTGCCCAGCCTCGACGGCATCGCGATCTCGTTGAGGGACGTGATCGCGGCCTTCGTCGGCTCGCTCATCGTCCTCGTCGCGCTGTGGGCCTGGAGGCGTTTCGGAGGTCACAGGGCCTGAAGCGGCGGGCCGGGCGCCCTCAAAACCGCCAGACCAGCGGCACGTAGAACACGGCCATGACGAAGAACCAGAGCATCAGCGGCGTGCCGAGCTTCCAGTAGCTGTTGAAGCTGTAGCCACCCGGGCCCATGACCATCATGTTGGTCGCGGTCGCGATCGGCGTCAGGAACGACGCCGAGCCGGCGATGCACAGGCTCATCAGCACCGGGCGCGGCGAGACGCCCATGCCGGCAGCGGCAGCCATGGCGATCGGGATGACCAGCATGGTCGTCGCCGTATTGCTCATGACCTGGCCGAGGCTCGCGGTCAGCACGAAGAGGCCGGCGAGGAAGACGATCGGCCCTGCCCCGCCGGTCAGCGTCACCAGATGGTCCGCGACGACCTTGGCCGCGCCTGACTGCACCATGGCGGTGGAGAGCGGCATCATCGCCGCGATCAGGATCACCGTCGTCCAGTTGATCGCGCGATAGGCCTGCTCGACGGTCATGATGCCAGCTGCGATCAGCGCGCTGGCACAGAGCAATCCGGCGACGGCGGGCGGGACGATGCCGGTCGCGAGCAGCGTGACGAGACAGGCCAGCACGGCCAGCGCGACGCCTGCGCCTGCGCCCATCGGCACGGCCTGTCGCCTGACGAGGTCGGGAGAGTTGACGACGAGCACATCGGGATCGTCGAGACGCAGATCGAGAGCCTCCCAACTGCCTTCGAGCAGGAGCGTGTCGCCGGCCAGAAGCGTATCGCCAGGATCGAGATCGACGCCCGCCCGCTGCACCGCCAGCACGACGAGATCGCCGCTATCGGTGACCATGCCAGGAAACAGCGCGCGGCCGATCAGCGCCGAGCGCGGCGGGATCACCACCTCGGCGAGACCCGAACGACGGCTGAACAGCCCCGTTTCCGTCTGCTCGTCGCGCAGGGCGAGATGCTTTTCGGCGGCCAGCGTCGCGATGGCCTCCGCATCGCCGCGCACCAGCAGATAGTCGCCCTCCGAAACGGCGGGCGCGCGCAGCGGCGTGCCGGAGGCCCCAGCCTGCACGGCCATCAGGCTGAGCCGCCCGTCCGCGCCGACATCGATATCCGCCGAGGCGATGCCGACATAGGAGGAGGTCGCGCGCACGCGCAGCCTGAAGATGCCGTCGCTCAGCCCGTAATGCTCCACGAGGGTCTGGGCATGCCGGCTGAAATCGGCCGGCAGCCGCGCGCTGCTCTCCTGCGGCAGCAGGCGGCGACCGAGCAACAGGATGATCGCGATCGTGCCGGCCAGCAGCGGCAGGCCGACAAGCGCGAACTCGGCGAAAGCGAATCCGTGCAGGCCGGCATCCTCCAGCGCTTCGGAGACGAGGATGTTCTTCGGCGCCCCCGTCAGCAGCAGGTTGGAGCCGGCATGGGAGGCGAAGGCGAGCGGCATCAGGAGCTGGGATGGCGACTGGTGCAAACGCACCGCCGCCATGACCGCGACCGGCATCAACGCCGCGACCGCGCCGCTGCCGCTGATGAACGCGCTGAGACAGCCGGCCGCCACCATGATGATGATCAGCAGGCGGGTTCGGGCGTCGGCACCGGCCTTGGCGATCAGATACTGCCCCGCCCAGGCAGTGACGCCGGTCCTCTCCAGCGCCGCGCTGATGACGAAGAGGCTGGCGACGAAGAGCGCGGCGCGATCGCCGAAGCCGGCGAAGGCCTGATCGAGCGTAACCACGCCCGTCGCCCATAGCGCCAGCGCCGCTCCGATCGCGACCACGACGACCGGCAGCCTGTTCCAGGTGAACAGTGCGATCGTGACGACCGTAACCAGGGCAGTGCTTTCGATCGGTGTCACGTCGCAGTCCTCTGGCCGGCGTCAGGCCCGGAGCATCAAAGCCCCGCCGAGCAGGATGGCAAGAGCGATCAAGCCCAGCCCGGCCACGGGCCAGCGCCGGAGATAGGCGTCGATCTCCGCGACGCCATTCGAGAATCCGCGAACGAATGGCCCTCCCGCCTGGGCCAGGACGACGATGTCGCCCTCGGGAATCATGCCCAGACGCCGCGGCAAACGTTGCACGAACAGCATCACCGCCGCGCCCAGTAGCATGGGCCAGAGCACCTTCCAGAGCGCCTCCGGCTGGAGCAGGCTGGCCAGCGCTTCGTCAGAGATCGCAGGATAGAGCGACCAGGGAATGACGAAAGCAGCGGCGACCACCACCAGCCAGGGCACAAGCTGGCCCGGTGGCGGCAAGGAGACCTGATTGTCGAGCGTGTCGCGGCGGACGATCATCAGGAAATGCAGCATCAGCGCGGTGCTGCCGGCCGCGGCGAGCGACATCGCGCCGGCAAGCCAGCCATAGCCGAGAATCGGCTTTGTCGCGAGCTTGGCCAGCGCGCCGCTGGTCAGCGGCATGCCGCCGAGGCTCAGCGCGAGAACCGCCATCAGCAGCAGCACCAGCCTCAACCGGCGGCCACCCGTCGCGGCCAGGATGCCGACGCCGAGGAAGAGCGCGCCCTTCACCAGCGTGTGGTGGACGGCGTAATAGGCCGTCAGCTGCGTCGCGGCCGGGTCAGCGGTGCCGAGACCGACCCCGAGCAGCACCGCCAGCAGCCCCATCTGGCTCACGGTGGAATAGGCCAGCACCGTCTTGGCCCGCCGTTGGGTGATGCCGACGAGGACGCCGTAATAGGCCGTGACAACGCCGACGCCGACCAGCACGCCGCCCCAGAAGGGCTCGCCCGCCTCGAAAGGCAGGAAGCGGATGAGCCCGATCACGCCGGCCTTGACCACGACGCCGCTCAGGACGGCCGAGGCCGGCGTCGGCGCGGCCGGATGTGCCAGCGGCAGCCAGACATGCAGCGGCACCAGCCCCATCTTCAGCGCGAAGCCGAGGATGAACAGCGCGATGATGCCGTTGCGCATCGGATTTGCCGGCAGATCGGCGACGACGCTGCGGATCTGCGGGTTGGCGTCGGGGTGGTTGGCGGCCAGCATCACCAGCGCGATCAAAAGGAACGCCTCGGCTGCCAGCGCGAGCACGACATAGATCACGCCGGCCCGGTGCGCGGCGGCGCTTTGCTCGTGGATGATCAGGCCGTAGGCCGCGAGGCTCGCCAGCGTGAACAGCAGGTAGAAGTTGACGACGTCGCCGACGATGAAGAGCCCGAGGCTGCCGGCCAGCGTCAGCAGCCACCAGATGGCGAAGCGCGGTGCGCCGGGATCGCGGCCCATGAGCGAGGCTGCATAGGCCCCGGCGGCGCTCCAGAGCAATGCGGCGCCGCCGAGCAGGATGGCGCCCGGCTGGTCGAGCACCAACGTCAGCCGGAACGGCGCCGGGAAGAAGGCGAAGCGTCCTTCGGTTACGAATAGCGCCGCCAACAAAGCCGGCAAAGGAGCGATGACCAGCACGGCCGTTGCCCTGGCCCTGAACCATGCCGAAAGGCAGCAGGCCGCGAGCAGGAGCGGGACGAGCAACGCCGCAGCGAGGAGCAGGCCGGCGGCAGTCATGGTGTCAACGCCATGGCCAGGCCGTCGCGGCCGATCTGCAAGAAGCCGAAGGGGCGCAGCGGCACGAAGCCGATCAGCACCGCCGCGACCGCGAGCGCGAGCGCCGCGAATTCGAGGCGGCGCGGAATCGGCCTGAGGGTCTTTACCGGAACCGTGGGGACCGCCAGCGCCTTGTCGATCACGCGGAAGACATAGCCGCCGGCGAGAAGCCCGCCGATGAGGATGGTCGCCGCCAGCCAGGGGTAGCCGCCGATCACCGCAGCCGTCAGCAGCAGGCATTTGGCGACGAAGCCGCCGCTCGGCGGAATACCCATCAGCGAGAGCCCGGCCAGGCCGAAGGCCGCAGCGCTCAAGGGCAGCACCCGGCCGAAGCCGCCGAGGTCGGCGATGCGGTCATGGCCGAAGGCTTCGGCGATGACGCCCGCGGCCAGGAACATCGCCGCCTTCGCCAGCGCGTGGGAGACCAACTGCAGGGCGCCGCCGGTCCAGGCGATGGTGCCCCAGGGCGGCAGGTCGGCGCTGCCGGCGGCGAGCGGGAAGACGATGAAGAGATAGCCGATCTGCGCCACGGTCGAATAGGCGATCATCAGCTTGAGCCGGGCCTGCCTGAGCGCCATGACGCTGCAGAACAGGATCGAGGCGGCACCGAGGACGGCGAGCAACTGCCCTGCGATCGCGGCCGCCTGCGGCGGGGCGACATCGAGCACCAGCCGCAGGATCAGGAAGACCGGCGCCTTGATCACCAGCGCCGAGAGCACGGCGCTCGCCGGCGCCGGCGCTCCGGCATGGGCGGGCGGCAGCCACAGATGCAGCGGAAACAGCGCGGCCTTGGCGAGCAGGCCGACGATCATCAGCGCCAGGGCGACCGAAAGCGCCGGGTCCTGCCGGCTCAGCCGCGAGAGCGCGAGCAGATCGAGCGTGCCGTACTGGCCGTAGAGCAGGCCGGTCCCGAGCAGATAGAGCAGCGAACCGAGCAGCGCGAACAGCAGGTAGCGCAGCGCGGCCATGATGGTCTTGGAGCGGCCGTCGAGGCAGACGAGCGGCACCGCGGCAAAGGTCAGCAGTTCCAGCGCGACATAGAGGTTAAACAGGTCCTCGCCGACGAAGACTGCGTTCAGCGCGCTCCAGAGGGCGAGAAGCATCAGCCAGAAGGTGGTCTGCGCCCGCCCGTCGCGCGCGCCTTCGTCGAGCCCGTGCTGCACCCGTGCGAACAGCCCGACCGCGACCACGACCAGCGCCGTCATGACGAGCATTGCCCCCGACAGCCCGTCCGCCCGCAGCGCGATTCCCAGCGGCGGCTGCCAGGCGCCGACGACATAGGAAAGCGCGGCCCCGCTCGAGATCAGCTCGGCCGCGATCGCGACGGCGATGGCGAGCCCTGCCGCGAGCGTCACCATCGCGATGCGCGCCGCGCTCCGCGGTCCGCAGGCGACGATGGCCAGCACGGCGCAGACCGGCAGGATCACGGCCAGCACCAGCAGATAGCCGCCCGGTGTGGTCGCGTGGACGAGCGGCGTCATGAGCCGCTCTCCCGTTCGGCGGCTTCCGCCCGATCGCCGTCGGTCAGCTCGGATAGCCGCTTCAGCAGGGCGACGGCCAATGCGCTTGCGGAAAAGGCGACGACGATGCCGGTGATCACCAGCGCCTGTGGCACGGGGTCAGCGTCGAATCCGGCACCCGCGCCGCGTCGCGCGACGGCGCCGAAAACGAGGAAGATGCCCGCGCCGAGGATGTTGCAGCCGACGATCCGGCGCAGCAGCCCAGTCTGCGTCACGACGGCGAAAAGCCCGATGCCGACGAGCCCTGCGCCGCACAGGCCGAACAGCACGCCGGGCTGCAGCACCGCGGTCATCGCGCCGGCGCCTTTCGGGCAGGGCCGGCGACCAGCATCGCCAGCGCCGCCGCGACCGACAGCGTCAAGGCCGCCTCTATCGCCAGGATCAGCGGCTTCGCCATGGCTTCCGGATAGGCGAGGAAGCCGTCCGCGAAGACGAAGCCGAGAAAGGCGATCGCCAGGAACAAGGCGGGGCCGCCGACCAGCACGAGCCGCAGCAGCGGCCGGGCCGTATCGGGAGGGGGATACAACCCCGCCATCATCACCAGCAGCCACATCGCGGCGAGCACGGTGCCGGCCTGGAAGGTGCCGCCCGGTGCATCGGCCCCGACCCAGAACATGTAGACGCCGATCACCACGCCGAAGGGTGGCAGGACGCGCGCGAGATAGGCGAGCGGCCCGGGAACCGCGGCCGGCTTCACCTCCGGAGCGCCGCCCCACAGGCCATCCGGCGCCAGCGACCAGACTCCGATCAGGGCGAGCAGCACCACGACCTTCTCCAGAAGCGTGTCGAGCGCGCGATAGGCGAGCAGCACGGCCGTGACGGGATTGCCGAGGCCGGTGGCGCCGAGCGCGGCCGAAGCGGCGGGAGCCAGCGTGGGAGGGGGCGAGGAGAATGTCAGCACGGCCAGGCCCAGCCCGGCGGAGACCGCGGCGCAGCCCAGCGCGACCGCCGCCTTTCCCGCTGTGCTCATCGGTTCGGCATTCTTGTCGCGGCCGCGGAGTGCGGCTTCCGCCCGCAGAAGCAGGATGCCGGTTCCGCCGCCGCCGATGGCGATCTCGGTCAAGGCGACATCGGGGGCGGCAAGTCTGACCCAACCGAGCCCGAGCAGGAGCCCGAAGGCGAGAAAGGCGACGATCGCGCTGCGCTCGTCCGGCTGCGCCACGACATGAACCGCGAGCGCCAGCAACCAGGCGACGAGCGCGAGGTCCAGCAGGGTCGTCATGGGTCGGCTTTGTCGCGATAGACGGCGTTGGCGAGCAGTTGGCTCGCCGTCGCGGCCGAAAGCTGCGCCAGCAGCCAGACGCAGACGAGCTTCAACCCGCCCGCGACGCTCGTAGCTTGCGGCAGGAGGCCGATGACGATCAGCCCGAGCCCGAGATTGTCGGCCTTGCTGATGGCGTGAAGCCGGCTCAGCGTATCGGGGAACCGCAGCAGGCCGAGCGTGCCGGCCAGGAAGAGCAGCGCGCCTGCCGTCACCAGAACGATGGTGAAGAGATCCGCGAGCGCGCTCATGGCCGATCTTCCGATGGCTTGCGATCCCCGCCCTGCCCGGCCCCGCCCATAACGAAGGCGACGCAGGAGAACGCCGCGAACAGGGCGAGCAGCAGCGCCACGTCGATCGTCGCCGCCGATCCTGACGCCGCGCCCAGCAGCAGGAGCGCCGCCGCCCCGCCGGTGCCGAGCAACTGCACCGCCATCATGCGCTCGGCGACCGTCCGGGCGCGCAGAACCCGGAACAGCGCGACTGCGGTCACCGCCAGGATGAACAGCGCTGCGCCCGTCAGGACATCAGCCATCGCGCTTCTCCGGTTTGAGAACACGGTTGAAGGCCGCCTCGTCGGCAGAGACCTGCTCGGCCACGGCCTCGCGCAGGTCTAGGCAATGGATATGCAGCGTGCCGTCGGTTTCCACGGCGACAGGAAGCTTGCCCGGCTGCAAACTCATCACCGCGCAAGCCGAGTCACGCGCCAAGCCGACGGGTACGGTGGAACGACAGGTCGTGAAGCCCGGCCTCAGGTCGGGTTCGCGTGCAAAGGCGCGCCGGGCGACATCGAGCCCCGCGACGACGGACTGCGGCAGGAAGCGGGCCAGGAACCGCGCGAGACCGGGCAATGAGAGCTTCCCGCCGGCCGGCCAGAGGGCCGTGCTCGCCCAGACGCCCGCGGCGCTGGCGGCGAGCCCGACCGGCAGATTCGCCAGCGCTGGGCCCATCAGGATCACCCATAGCAGCAGCAGGCCCAGCCCCCGAGCCAGGAGCGTCGAGAGCGGCACGTCGTCGGCTGCGGCCGATCCCTCCATCGTATCTCCCGCCCTTGGCCGATGCCTGGGATCCACCTCGGCAAGGTAGCGCCGGCCCTTCCGGGCAACATCAGCCCGACGTCTCAGTCCTGTGCGCCACGTCCCATTCTCGGCTCCATCGGCTGGCGAGCGCCTGCTCGATCTGCGCAGGATGGCGCCGGCGCGATATCCGGCCGGAGCCGCCGGATATCGCCGGCGCCGGTTCTTGGAGATCGCATGCACCAGTCGAGGTTTTCGCCGATATCGGCCCCCTGCCCGGCCGGGCCCCCATGCCGATGATTATCGAGCCGCGAAACGGCGATGCCGAGGACGATGCGAGCAGCACCAAGACGCATTCGCTGATCGCGATCGCCGGCAGCCTGCTCGGCGAGATCAGCCTGCCCAAGCTCGCGCTCGCCTGGGTCATCGGGGCGCTGCTACCGAGCCTGCTGCTGGGCGCGGCCCCCCTCGTCCTCACCGCCTGGGTCGCCTCGATATCGGGCCGCGTCACCGCGCTCGCCGGGATCAGCTCCCTGATCCTGCTCGCTTTGGTCGGAACGGTCGGCTGGTACGGTTTCCGCCCGCTGTTTCGCATGGCGGAGAGAAGCTTCTGGTCGCTCAACGCGCTGGTGGTACAGCCGGGCTATGCCGTCTGCCGGGAAGGCCTGCAGCACCTCGCCGAACGCTTCTTCTCCGCCGGGCGAAACCCGGACAGGCGCGCAACCTGGCGCGCCGGCAGCGCGATCGGTGCCGGCCTGCTGGGCTGCCTCGTCTCGGGCGCCGTGTGCGCTCTCGTCTGGCCGGCCACCCGCTGGTCCGGCGGCTTCGCCGATTTCATCGACCCGCTGCGGCTCGTCGTCCCGGCTCTCGCCAATGCCGTCGCCGTGATGTCGCTGTATCTGGCCGCCGCCTCGCTGTTCTGGGGCATGGCCGACGGCTTCATGGATCAGCCGCGCGATCTGGGGGGCTTCGATGTCGTGCCGGCGTCGGCCCGCCGATGGCGCGTCGCGCATCTCTCGGACGTGCATGTCGTCGGCGAGCGCTACGGCTTCAGGATCGAGAGCGGGCGCGCCGGCCCGCGCGGCAACGAGCGGTTCCTGCAAGTGCTCGACAGGCTGGCGGAGATCCACGCGGCCGAGCCCCTCGACCTGCTGCTCATCACCGGCGACATGACCGATGCCGGGCGCTCGGCCGAATGGGCCGAATTCCTCGACGCGATGCAACGCCATCCCGCGCTTGCCGAGCGCAGCCTGATCCTGCCCGGAAACCACGACGTCAACATCGTCGATCGCGCCAACCCCGCCCGGCTCGAATTGCCCGGCAGCCCCGGCAAGCGCTTGCGCCAGATGCGGACGCTTTCGGCCATCGCGGCCCTGCAGGGCGAGCGCGTGCGGGTCTTCGACCAGAGCCGGACGAAGCTGGCCGGCAGCCTTACGAGCGCACTAGCGCCGCATCGCGACAGGATCGCCGCCTTCGCCGATGCCGGCGGCATGCGGCTTTCGGTGGGGCTCGGCACGATCTGGGTCGATGTCTTTCCGATGGTGCTGCCGCCGGCGGAGCCCGACGGGCTCGGCGTCATCCTGCTGAACTCCAATGCGGAAGCGCATTTCTCCTTCACCAACGCGCTCGGCCTCGTCGCCGAGGAGGACATGCAGGCCGTCCTCGCCGTCATCCGCGAATTCCCGCAGGCGCGTTGGGTCCTCGCCCTCCACCACCATCCGATCGAGTATCCGCGGCCGGCGAAGGCTTTTTCGGAGCGTATCGGAACCGCGCTGATCAATGGCAGCCGCCTGCTGCGGCTGCTGCGGCCGGTGTCACACAGAATGGTCGCGATGCATGGGCACCGCCATATCGACTGGATCGGCCGTTGCGGCGCGCTGAAGATCGTATCCGCCCCCTCGCCCGTCATGGAGGCGACTGAGGCCGACCCGACCTGCTTCTACATCCACACGCTGGCGGCCGCCGAGGCCGGGATCGCGCTGCTGGAGCCGCAGCGCATCGTGATCGAGCCGCGCGCTTCCGCCGTCAGCGCGTGACCGGCTCGCCATCCACAACGGGTGCGTCCTTCTGCGGCGAGCCGAAGATTTCCGCGAGCCACAGGCTCGACGGGTGCAGGGCGCAGAAGGTGAGGAAGGCGATGGTGATGGGCACGCCGATGAAGGCGCCGAAGACGCCCCAGAGATAGCTCCAGAAGAACACCGAGAACAGCACGGTGGCCGGCGAGATCGAGAGCGCGCTGCCGGCGACGCGGGGCTCGACATAGCTGCCCACGACGAACTGGATCAGGTTGAGACAGGCGAAGACCGCGACCACGGCCTGCCACGATCCGAACTGCGTCATCGCGAACAGGGTCGGGAAGACCGTGGCGACGAGCGGGCCGAGGAACGGAATGTAGTTCAGCGAGAAGGCGATGAAGCCCCATTCCTCCGCGAGCTGAAGCCCTACGGCCCTGGCAAAGAGCCAGACCAGGATGCCGGTGATCACGCTCATCAGGGTTCTGACCAGCATGTAGCGCCTGATCTTGGCGGCGGTCTCCATGCTGCCCTGCAGCAGCAGGGCGCCGGCGGCGCGGTTGCGCATGCCCTTGAGCTTGCGGCCGAAATCATCGACCTCCAGCAGCCCGAGAAAGACATAGACCAGCACCACGAGCCAGAAACTCATCGTGCTGTTCAGCCGGCCGGTGACGGTCTGGGCTGTCCGGAGCATCCAGCCGACGCTGAACGCCTCCGACCATGCTCCCGCCACTGCGATTCCATGCCCTTCGAGCCAGAGCGTGACCTGGTCGTAGAACGCCTGGAATCGGGCGGCGTCGGCGACGATCCAGCGCCCGACACGTCCGAACGCGGACACAACCAGCGAGCCGACATAGACGAATGCGACGGTCATGACGATGACGCTGACGGCGAGAGCGAGCAGCCGCGGCAGAAAGCCCTGAAGCATCTTCTGGAGAGGCCAGACCAGCGCGATGATGAACAGCGCGAAGGCGACCGGCGCGAAGACCGAGCTCGCGACGGAAAGCGCCGCGATCACCAGGATCGTGGCGATCACGACCTGAGCCGCCTGGTGGACATTACCGCTCGTCATAGACAGACCCCGTTCCGCACCCATCGCCCTGTCGGCGTGGCGCAATCCTTCAGCATCGACACCCGTCAGACGCCCTTGGTGAATTCGTCGAGATCCAGCGTCGAGCGCTTGCCGATCTCGTCCCGGTGCTCCCGGTAGAATGCCTCTGCCGAGCGCCTGCCCTCGTCATGGAGCATCGTCAGGAATTCCCATTCGGCGTTGAGCTTCGAAGAGTAGCCGAGCTCGGCCATGGCGTCGCTGGCGATGCGGTGGATGCGCATGCGGGCCCATCGTGCCCCCTCGCCCGCGCCGGAAACCGCCTCGCGCTGCAGGAGCGCCATCATGCGCAGCTCCTTCAGCAGCACCGCATTGAACGAGACCTCGTTGAGGCGGTTGAGGATGTCGCGCGCCGTCCGGGGCGTGCCCGGCCGCTCGACGGGGTTGATCTGGACGAGGATCGTGTCGCGCGCATTGCTCTCCTCGATAAGCGGCGTCATGGTCGGGTTGCCGGAATAGCCGCCGTCCCAATAGCTCTCGCCGTCGATCTCGACCGCCTGGAACAGGGTCGGCAGGCATGCGGAGGCGAGCAGCACCTCCGGCGTGATCTCCGCGTTGCGGAAGACGCGGCTGCGGCCGGTCCGGACATTCGTCGCGGTGATGAACAGCTTGATCGGGCATGTCGCGAGCGCCTCGAAATCGATGACCTCTGCGAGGATATCGGTCAGCGGATTGGTGCCCATTGGGTGAGGCTGTAGGGCGAGACGACCCGGGACATCATGTCCATCGCCACGAAGAGCGGCGAGGTGTCGAGCGTCCAGCGCCCGAGCAGGACATCGAGCGGCGTGCGCTGGAACGGGCTGAATCGCGCTGCTTCGGACACCTTCCGCCAGAACCGGTCGAGCGCCTCGCGCGCGCCGTCGCGCCCGCCCTTGGCAAAGCCGGAAGCGAGCACGGCGGCGTTCATGGCGCCGGCCGAGGTGCCGGAGATCGCCTCGATCTCGAGCCAGTCCTCCTCGAGGATCCGGGACAATACGCCCCAGGCGAAAGCGCCGTGCGCCCCGCCGCCCTGCAGCGCGAGATCGATGTCGAGCGACTCGCGGGGCTGGGTGCCGCGATCCTTGGAGGGGCCGCTGGAGGGAGAAGGCGTCTTGCTCACCGGAACATCACTCCACCTGAAGGGGGCGGCAAGGTCATGACGACTTCACCAGTCCCGAGAAACCCGCAACCGCCAGCAGGCTCAAGGCCCAACCGACGACCGACTGGAAATAGAAATAGTTGATCGCGACGCGGCCCCCGGGCTTCGTCGGGTTCGGCCGCCAGAACGTGCGCTGGCCCATGTCGAGCACGGGCAGCAGCGTGTCGAGCGAGTACATCCACGGGCTGAAGGCCGGATAGCTCGAAGCCTCCCAGCGCTGGCGGAAGCAAGCGAGCTGGTTCTGCCCCGGAGCGGCCAACCCCTGCGACGGCCCGCTGGCGACCAGAGGTCGCTGCTCGCCCTGCTCGATGCCGCACAAAGTCCATTCCGGCGCGCGGAGCACGACGGCGCTGTTCGGCATGATGGCGCCATGGCGCTCGGCATAGGCGAAGATAGCCACGCCCGCGAGCCAGAAGCAGATGAGCCAGATGAAGGCGAGGAACGGCCTGCGGCCATAGCCGAGCGTGATCCCGAGAATGCCGTCGGCGACGGACAGCATCCCTCGCCAGACCGCGTTCTCCGTCCGCGCCCGGCGCGCCCGGCGCTGCAGCCGCTCCTTGATGACCAGCACGGAGCGGGCATCCTCGCCATGCCCCATTTCGCGGAACACGGCCGCCAGCTGTTCATAGGGCTGGGGCCAGAAATCCTCGCCCCAGCGCTCGGGCCTCTGACGCGCGAGCCAGTCCAGCCGACTGTCGGCATCGACCGGCCCGTCGATGAATGCCCCGTAGCGGCAGCGATTGAGCAGCAAGTCGCCGGGCTTCGGCCATGAGGCCGCCTCGTCATGGATCGTGCCGATCGAGGCGCCGGTCAGCGCCAGCGTGCCGTCCAGCCGGGCGTCACGGCGCAGGAAGAACGCCCCCTTGATGGCGGCACGGCTGGCCTCGACCGCCGCTTCCCCGGCATTGTCGACGAGCGTGCCGGAGCAATCGAGATCGCCGGCGATGGCGGAACCGGTCAGCCGTACCTCGCCCGTGACATGGGCATTTCTCAGGATGATGCTGCCGTTGCAGGTGATCTCGGTCGCATCGAGCGCGGTTCGCGCGAAGGCCGGAATGGTCGCGCCCGCGGCATCGAGATCGGCTGCCAGGACGGCGCCCGCCAGATTGATGCCGCCGCGGATCGTCGCGCCGCGCAGGAGGACGTTGCGCACCTCCAGGCTGCGACCCAGCAGGGCGTAGCCGCCGCGATCGCGGATCGTCGCGCCGTCGCATTCGAGATTGCCGCCGAGGCGCGCCTGGTCGAGGTCGATCCCGCCTTCGACCTCTGCCCCGCGCAGATAGACGCCGCCGCGCGCCTCCAGCCGCTCCGCCTGCAGGCCGGGAAGCCGCGAGCCGTCCAGGAAGAGCCGGTTGATGATGGCGGCGCGCAGGATCGGCGTCGCCTCGAAACGGCAATCGTTCAGGCCGATGTCGCGAAAGACGCGGCAGGCTTCGAGGTCGAGGACCTCCGAGATCCAGGCGCCGCGGACGAGGACGCCCTTCTCATGCGGGCGGCATCCGGCCTCGCCGCCCAGAATCAGGAAGCGCAGGAAGGTGGCCCGCACGATGCGCGCAGGGTCCGGCTCGGTGGGCAGGATGCCGTCGCCGAGCCGGTCGAAGTTGCCGGACTGGAGCCGGGCGACGATCTCCTCCTCTGCCGGCAGCAGAGGACGGAAATCGTCGAGGCGCGCCGTCGAGGCCGCCCACATGGCGGCCTCCGCGCCCAGGCTCCAGTCGGAGGTCACGCCGGCGACGCCTCGGTGCTCGCCACGGCCGACAGGGCCTCGCGTAGCTGGCCTTCCTTCGTCTCGTCGAAGGAGGTGCTGATCAAAGTGCCGCCGACACCCTTGAGGTCAGCGAGGACCTTGTCCGTCGTCATCTTGCGGATCAGCAGGAAGAGGCCCGCCGTGTTCGGCTGCAATGCCGAGGCGGCATCCTTCATGAACTGGTCGTTGATGCCGATGTCCGTGAACTTGCCGCTCAGCGCGCCGGAGGCGGCACCGAGCGCCGTGCCGACCAGCGGCGCCAGGAAGATGAAGCCGATCAGCGTGCCCCAGAGCGCGCCCGAGGCGGCGCCCGTCGCGGTCAGGTTGATCATCTGGTTGAGCTTCACCTGGCCCTTGTCGTCCTTGACGACCACGACGGCGTCGCCGAGCTCGATCAGGTATTCGCGCTGGAGCGAAAGGACCTTCTGGCGGACTTCCTCGGCCTTCTGCTCGGTCGGGAAGGCGATGAAAACGAGATCACTCATGAATGAAGCTCCGTTCTTGAGCGGGGGGAAAAGATCGCATTGCCCGGCACCGCCCGTGCCCGGCCGATCAGGAATTCTGCAAGCAGCGGCACCGGGCGCCCCGTCGCGCTGCGCATCCGGCCGGCAGTCGAGCCCGTGCCGGAGATGTCGAGATGGGCCCAGGGATAGGCGGTGGCGAAGCGGGCGAGATCCGAAGCGGCGGCAATCGCCTCCGGCGGGCCGTCTACAGGGTCGGACTCGACGCCATGCATCGCGGAAGATCGCGGATGGTCATCCCAGAGCGGCAGCTGCCAGACGGCGTCGCCGGAGCTTCCGCCGCATTTCACCAGCTCCGATGCCAGGGCGTCGTCATTGGCGAAAAGGCCGCTGGCATGGCTGCCCAGCGCGGCTGTAGAGGCGCGGGTCAGCGCCGCGACATCGATGACGCAGTTCGGCGAGAATTGCGCGGCATAGCTCAGCACGTCGGCCAGCAGCGATGGCGCGGGTACATGGGGAGAGCGGATCTCCTTCGGCCTGGCCGGCCGGCATCCGCCGCGCGGCGCCCCGCCCTCGCTGGCGACGATGAGGCCGACGACATTGAGGGCGAGGCCGAGCCGCTCGACCGTCCGCATCGCGCCCAGCACGCCGGCGATGCCGCGCATGTCGCGGATCGGGGCGTGACGTAGGCGCTGCTCGTGCTGAAGGTCGAGCTCCGCCCCGCCATTGCCGATCAAGACGATCGGTCGGCCGGCCGCCATGCGCCGGTCGCTTCGCAGGACGATCAACTTGCAGGCGCCGGCCGAGGCCTTCTCCCATGCAAGGAACGTCGCCATTCCGTGATTCTCGAAATCGCTCCGCCCCAACACATCGACGCTGAAGTCGAACTGGCTTGCCATTGCCGACGCCGTCCGGGCGATGAAAGCCGGAGTACACAGATCCGGCGGCAGGTTTCCCAGCTCCTTGGCGAAGGAAACGCCCTCCCCGATCGCCACGCCCTGCCGCAGCGCCGCGACGAGCTCGGAGGTCAGGGCGTGGGGGACGAGCAACATGATGCTGCGCTGCTCCTCGCGCATCGCCCGGTCGGGAAGTCCGAAGTCGTAGCGGCCATCGGCGAGAATCCGCCCCGCCTGCTGCATCCGCCAGCTCAGCGCCCGGCGCGGAACCTCGTTCTCCGCCAGCGTGACCACGATCTCTCTTGCCGGATCGTGGTTCAGGGCCTTCGCGACCGCCGCGAGTCCTTGCCGGTAGGCCCGCTCCGAAAAGGTCTCGGCCCGCCCGAGGCCGACCAGCAGAAGGCGTCGCGCCGCGACACCGGGCAACGCCTCGATCAGGCGCGTCGCACCGACGTTTTCACCGAGATCGGCCTGGGCGATGGACACTGCCAGCCGACCTGCCGAGCGGTCGTTCACGGCCCGCGCCGAGCCCGTCAGCGGGCCGTCGCAGAACACGCCCAGGACGAGCAGCTCGGTCCCGAGTTTCTCGGCTTCTCCGACGGCCGGGATGATCTCCATCGATGCCCTCTGCAAAGGAAACATCATGTCGGCGGGCTGGATTCTGAAACGTCCCGGCGCGGTGACCGCGCCGGTCTCATATTGCCGATGGTCACGGCCGGCGAGCCGCGGCCGCTGCCTGCTGTCGGGGGCGATCTCCGTCCCCGCGCAGGGGCCTGACGCGCTGGCCAGGGTGCAGAGTCTGGATTCCGGCCGAGACGATTGTTTCGCCGGGCTCCAGCCCTTGGGAGAGGATCACCTTGCCGGGGTCGAAGCGCAGCACGTCGACGCTGCGCAGCGAGACGGTCGACTTGGCGGGGTCGATGATCCACACGGCGGGCGACCGGCCCTGCTGCGTCAGCGCGCTCGCCGGAATCGAGACGATCGCCGCGGTCGTGAGTTCGATGGTGCCGACCACGGTGGAACCGAGCCGCATCGTCTCCGGCGGATTCTGCAACCCGACCCTGATCTCGAAGGTCCGGGTCACGGGGTCGGCCTGGGGCGCCACCTCCCGCACCGTGCCGTAGGCGGTGACGGCGGGCGCATCCGCCAGCGCGACGCGGATTTTCGCGTCGGAAAGATGGGTGTCCAGCACCGACGCCGGTACGTTGAAGACCGCGTCCCGATCGTCGTCGCGGGCGATCTGGACGACGATCTGGCCGGACTGCACGACCTCGCCCGGCTCGATCCGCCGTGCCGTCACGACGCCTGCGACGTCGGTGCGCAGTTCGGTGAAGCCGAGCCGGTCGCGCGCCAGTTCGAGCTGCGCCTCCGCATTCTCCAGCTGCGCCTGCGCCGTCTCCTGGGCGCGAAGCGCCTGGTCGAAGCGCGGCCGGGTGGTGAAGCCCTGATTCATCAGCCGCTCCTGACGCTCGAAGGTGTTGCGCGCCGTGTTGACCTCGCCGCGCGCGGCCTCCAACGCTGCCTTGGCCGCGGCCAGCGCATTCTGTTCAAGGGCGGGCTCGAGCCTGGCGACGACCTGTCCCGCCGTCACCCGGTCGCCGACATTGACGGGCCGTTCGAGCACCCGCCCGCCGATGCGGAAGCCGAGCCCGACATCCTTCTTCGCCTGGATCTCACCGCTGAGCTGGATATCGTCGGCGAACTGCCCCGCCTCGACCGTGACGACCCCGACGGGCCGCCCCTCGGATTGCGGCGCCTGTTCGTTGCCGCAGGAGACAAGGACCGCACCAAGCATCGTGACGGCGGCCACCCGCCCCAGGCGGCTCCTCGGCATATGCCTCGTCGAGATTGCGCTCATGACCGGGACGCTCCCGCGCTGGCCGTCCGCTGCGCCTTGCCGCGCGCCGAGGGGGCGCCGAAGACGGTGACATAGAGGACGGGGAGGAGGACGAGGGTCAGGACCGTCGCGACCAGCAGGCCGCCCATGATCGCGAAGGCCATCGGGCCCCAGAACACGGTCGGTGCGATCGGGATCATGCCGAGCACGGTCGAGATGGCGGTCAGCACGATCGGCCGGAAGCGCGTGCCGGCAGCGTCCACGGCGGCTTCGATGACGCTCTTGCCGGCCGCCCGCTCGTCCTCGATCTGACCGACCAGGATCACCGCGTTCTTGGTGATGATGCCGATCAGGGCGAGAATGCCGAGCAAGGCGACGAAGCCCAGCGGCTTGCCTGACAGCAGCAGCGCTGCGACGACGCCGATGAGACCGAGCGGCGCGATGCTGAGCACGATCGCGAAGAGCCTGAAACTCCTGAGCTGAGCCATCAGGACCGTGAACATGATCAGCAGCATCACGGGGATGACCGCGATGACCGAGGCCTGCGACTTGGCGCTTTCCTCGACCGTGCCGCCGACGGCGATGTCATAGCCGGCGGGCAGCGTTTTCCGGAGCGCGTCGACGGAAGGCTGCAGCGCGCTCACCACCACGTCCGGCAAGGTGCCCGGTGGAACATCGGCCGCCACCGTCAGGTTCGGCACGCGGTCCCGCCGCCAGATCAGGGGCGATTCCAGCCCGTAGCTGAAGCTGACGAATTGCGACACCGGCACCGAGCGGCCGTTGGGCAGCGCGACCTGCATGCTGCGCAACGTGTCGAGCGAGGCGCGCTCGGAATCCTGGGCCCGCACGACGACATCGACGAGATAGATGGAATCGCGAACCTGCGTCACGACCGTGCCGGAGACCACGGTGTTGACGATCGCGGCGACGGCCTGCGAGCTGAGGCCGAGACGACGCGCCTCGTCCTGGTCGAGGCGCAGGCGCAGCTCCCGCGCCGGCTCGATCCAGTCGAAATTGATCTGCTGCGCCTTGGGGTTCGCCGCCACCACCTGCGCGAGCTTCATCGCGACGGTGCGGACTTCCGCGATATCGGGCCCGCTGACGCGATACTGCACCGGCCAGCCCACGGGCGGACCGAGCTCAAGCGGCGAGACGCGCCCGACCACGTTGGGGAATTCCTTGGCGAGAAGCGCTTCGAGCTTCTTCTGGAGCCGCTCGCGCGCCGCCACGTCCTTGGCGACGATCACGGCCTGGCTGAAGAAGTCGTTCGGCAATTGCGCATTCAGCGGCAGGTAGAAGCGGATCGCGCCGCGGCCGACATAGGTGCTCCAGCGCTCGACATCGGGATCGCCCTTGAGCGACGCCTCGAAGCGGTTGACGAGGTCCTCGCTGGCATAGATCGAGGCATTCTGCGGCAAAGTGAGATCGACGAGCAGCTCCGGGCGGTCCGAGGCCGGGAAGAATTGCCGCGGCACGAGCGGCAGCGCAAGGATCGACGCAGCGAACAGGGCAAGCGTCACCGCGATGGTCACCCAGCGCAGCTTGATCGCCCCCGAAAGGAACGAGCGGAAGCCGCGCTCGACCCGCCCCGGCTCCTTGCTCTGCGCTGAAGCGTCGGGCGCCTTCAGCATGGCGACGCCGAGCACGGGCGCGAAGAGGACGGCCACGAACCAGGAGACGACGAGCGCGATCGTCACCACCGCGAAGAGCGAGAAGGTGTATTCGCCGGCGGAGCTCGCGGCGAAGCCGATCGGCACGAAGCCGGCAATCGTCACCAGCGTGCCAGCCAGCATCGCGGTCGCGTATTTCTCGAAGGCGAAGGTCGCCGCCTTCATCTTCTCCTCGCCCGCGGCGAGCCGCGTGACCATGGCGTCTGTCGTGGTCATGGCGTCGTCGACCAGCAGCGCCAGCGCGATGATCAGGGCGCCGAGCGAGATGCGCTGCATGTCGATGCCGGCCACCAGCATGCAGGCGAAAACGATGGCGAGCGTCAGCGGAATCGCGAGCGCGACGATGAGGCCCGGCCGCACGCCGAGGCTGATGAAGCTGACGACCAAGATGATGCCGACCGCCTGCCAGAGCGACATCATGAAATCGTCGATCGCATGCGAGACCGTCACGGCCTGGTCGGCGACAAGATAGGGCTCGATGCCTAGCGGCAGGCCGGCGGTGACCTCTGCCATCGCCTTCTTGACGTTGTTGCCGAGCGCCAGGATGTCGCCGCCATCGCGCATGGCGATGCCGAGTCCTATCGCTTCCCGCCCGTTCACGCGGAACATCGGCGTTGGCGGGTCGGCCTGGCCGCGGCTGATAGTCGCGATGTCGGCAAGGCGTACCATCCGGTCCCCGACCGGGAAGTTGATGTTCAGCAGATCGGACTCGGA
The DNA here is from genome assembly GCF_026020075.1 of Bosea sp. NBC_00550. Lineage (NCBI taxonomy): Bacteria > Pseudomonadati > Pseudomonadota > Alphaproteobacteria > Hyphomicrobiales > Alloboseaceae > Allobosea > Allobosea sp. NBC_00550. The sequence continues at coordinate 1,152,258 of NZ_CP102772.1, read as the reverse complement.
CTGGAATGCGCCGGAGACCCGCACCGAGAATTTCTCGTCCTGCGTCTGCACCTCGCCCGCCGGCCGGACCACGTTCTGGGCCTGCAGGGCCGCGAGCAGCGCGGAGCGATTTAGGCCGAGATTGGCGAGTTCCCGCACCGAGAATTCGATGAAGATGCGCTCGTCCTGCGCGCCGATGATCTCGATCTTCGAGACATCAGGTACGAGCAGCAGCCGAGACCGGATGGTCTCGACATGGTCCCGTAGGTCCCGGCTGCTGAAGCCGTCCGAGGTGAAGCCGTAGATGATGCCGAAGGTGTCGCCGAAGCGGTCGTTGAAGAACGGCCCGAGCGTGCCCGAAGGCAGCGTGTGCCGCATGTCGGCGATGAGGTTGCGCACCCTGTACCAGGTGTCCTGAACCTGGCGGCCGGGAACCTCGCCCTTCAGGTTGACGAAGATCGTCGTCACGCCGGGCCTGGTGAAGCTGCGCAGGCTGTCGAGGCCCGGCGTCTCCTCGAGCTGCCGCTCGAGACGCTCGGTCACCTGGCTCAGCGTTTCTTCCATGGTGGCGCCGGGCCAGATCGCCGAGACGACCATCGTCTTGATGACGAAGGCCGGATCCTCGTTGCGGCCGAGCCGGATGAAGGCGAAGACGCCTGCGGCAACCGCGACGATCATGAGGTAGATCACGACCGAGCGGCTCTTAAGCGCCCATTCCGAGAGGTTGAAGCTCATCGCGGCTCCGCTCCGATCAGGCGCACGCGCTGGCCTTCACGCAGAAGCCCGGCGCCGGCGGTGACGACGATGTCGCCTATGTCCAAACCCTTGGCGATCCGGGCGGCGGCCGGGTCGGAGCTGGTCACGTCGAGCTTGCGCAGGGAAACGGTCAGGGCCTTGGGATCGACCACCCAGACGCCGATGCCCTGGTCCCGCTGTGTCAGCGCGGTGGCGGGGATGGCGATCGCTCCGCCGCCGCTGTCACGGATCGAGCCCGAGACGGCCGCGCCGAGACGGAAGGCCGGCGCCGGATCGGTGAGACCCACCCTGATCTGGAATGTGCGGGTGACGGGGTCGGCCTGCGGCGCGATCTCGCGCACCCGGCCGGTCGCTTCGGCCCCTGCCTCACCGGCCAGAGCGACCCGCACCTGCATGTCGGGCGTGAGCTGGCGCGCCAGATCGGCCGGGATTTCGAAGACCGCGTCGCGGCCCTCGCGCCTGGCGAGCTGGACGATCATCCGGCCGGCGGCGACGACCTCGGCGGGCTCGGCCCCGACGCGCGTGACGATGCCGGGCGCATCGGCCTTCAGCGTCGTGAAGCCGACGACATCCTCGGCCGACCGGACGCGCGCCTGAGCGGCATCGACCTGGGCGCGGGCGGCTGTGAGCGCCTGCTTGGCACTCTCGAAATCGGCCTGCGTGGTGATGTGCCGCTCGAGCAGATGGCTTTGCCGCTGGAACTGGTTTTCCGCCTTGCGCAGGTCGCCCTGCGCCGCCGTCAGCACGGCCTGAGCCGAGCGGAGATCGTTGAGCTCGTTCTCGGGATCGAGCCGCGCCACGGTTTCTCCCTCCCGGACGCTTGCGCCGAGGCCGACGAGGCGCTCCGCCAGCCGGCCGCCGATCCGGAACGAAAGGGAAGCCTGGTCCTGTGCCTCGATATGGCCGGTGAAGGTCAGGTCGGGCGCCTGGCGGGGCGGCTCGACGGTGATGGTTCGGACGACGCGCACGGGCGCAGGCGTCGCCTGTTCCTCCCGGTTGCAGGAGGCGACGGCAAACGCGATGACGGTCGCGGCGGCAAAGCAGCCCAGGCGTGACGAAGCTCCACTATGCCTCATGCCTGCCCCCTCGGCCGCCTCCCGGCGCTGCGGCAGCGCATCCACTCCCGCAAGCCTCGCCTCTGCATCGAACTGTTCCTCTGCCCGCTGCCGCGCCCGCATATCCGCAAGCGCGCTTGCGCCCTGCGAAGCTTTTCGGGACGACGCCTCGACGCTAGCAACACCGGAAGGGGTTCGGATTAGCTCAGAATCCCAACTCTGGGCTGGTCATCCCATTGTTGGGAACGCTCCTCACGGCGCCGAGCCTGCCGGCTGTTGCACCGGGGCGCTACGCAGCCCGAGGGCGACGGCGGATAGCAGCAGCAGCCCGGCCGCCGCGGCGACGACCATGACGAGGTAGATCTGCTCTCCCCAGCTTTCGTAGAGCCGGCCGCTGAGCGTCGTCAGGACCGCCATCACGCCGGCCCATCCGCCGGCAAGCCAGGCCTGGGCGCGCGCCTGCATCCCGCCCGGTGCGAGCCGCGCCAGCAGGAAGATGCTGCCGAGATGGACGGCACCGAAGGTCATGCCGTGAGTCAGCTGCAGAAGAACGAGCGCGGCGACGCCGGGGTCCTGCGACATGCAGCTCCAGCGCAGCATCGCTATCGCCGCCGCCACGACCAGCAGGCCGGCAGCGCTTGCAGGCCCGCGCATGCGGTAGCCCAGAAAGGCAAACAGGACGATCTCGGAGAGCACGCCGAGAGCCCAGAGCCCGCCCATCGTCGCGCCGGAAATCCCGAGCGCCTGCCAGTGCAGCGTACCGAAACCATAGAACGCGGCATGGCTCGCCTGCACCAGGGCGGCGCCGGCGATCGTGCCGGCGAGAAGAAGGGGGCGCATCAGTCCCTCGTCCTCTCGCGGCATTCTTTCGGGGCTGCCCGGCGCAGACCCCATGCAACCCACGGCCGCAATGGCCGTGAGCGTCGCCGATACCAGCAGCAACGCTATGACCGACGAGGCCGAGAACCATTCGAGCGCCCAGCCTGCCGCCAGGTTGGCGACGGCGAAGCCGATCGATCCCCAGAGGCGGATCCGGCCATATGCCAGCTCGGATCGCGGCGTTTCGGCGAGGCGGCCGAGCGTCACGGCATCGGCGAGCGCGATCAAGGGTCCCTGTGCCAGGGCGATTGCGACGACGACGGCGAGGATTGTCCAGAAGCTCGCCGCGAGAGCCAGCAGGCCGGTCCCCGCCGCAACCATTATCGCGCAGATCGCCAGCGCCAGGGATATGCGCCCGCTTCGATCGGCCAGCGCCCCGACGATCGGGTTCGCCACGATCCGTGTCAGCAGCGGCGCGGCGAGGATGATGCCGATCGCGTCGCTGCCGAGGGACTGCGACTGCAGCCAGAGCGGAAAGAAGGGAAGGTTGACGCCCAGCTCGAAGAACAGGAACGCGTAGAGAAACGACAGCCGTCCGCCGGCCGCACCCGTGGCAAGGGCCGCTGTGCCGGTATCGGCGGACAGGCGGCTCACGCGGCTTCGGCCGATCGAGATGGGCTCAGGACGCGCGGGAGAGGCATGGCTCAGCACTGCCGGCCGTCTCAGGCTCGTCGACGAAGGACTGGGCGAGGCCGCGCTCGCGCGCCTCGGTCGGGCTGTAGCCGAACTCCCGCCTGAAGGCCCGGCTGAAGGTGGAATGATCGATGAAGCCGACCTCGTTCCCAATCGCATGGATGGAGAGCGTTTCGCGATGCGAACTCAGCCGATGATGCGCCTCGCGCAGGCGCTCGCGGTTGATGAAATGGGCGACGCCGCCGCTCTGCTCGAAAAGCCGGTAGAGTTTCGAGCGGGACATCGCCAGCAGGCGGGCCAATCGCTCCGGGCCGAAATCGGGCGAAGCCATGTTCTGCCGCACAACGTTGCGCGCCCTGTCGACGAGAACCGAGCCGAGCGAGGCCCGCGCCGCTTCCTGATACACCGACTGCGGAATGATGCAGGCCGCGACCAGCGCCCGGGTCGGCATCTCGAGATTGGCGGCATGCTCGGGCGAGACATGCGGCAGTTGCCGGACCAGGCTGTCGATGTAGCCGATGAGCAAGGGTGCGAAATCCTGGCTCACCTCGAGACCATGGACGCCGTCGAAGCGTTGCTCGTCGGTCGGGCGCTGATCGCGCGGGATGTAGAGGGTGATGACCTCGCTATCCTCTGCGCGTCCCTCAAAGGGCATCGCCAGCGAACGGAAGCTCAGATCCTCGCTGGTCCAGCCGCTGGCAGACGCCGTCCGCGCCAGGACCAGACACCAGTGATCGAGATAGGATTTGGGATGGTGTCGCCATTGCCTGTCGGGCGCGCCCGAATAGGCGATATGCGTCAGCACCAGTTCGCCGAGCTGCCAGGAGGAGAACTCGGCCGCAAAGCCGGCCGATGTCTCGCGCGTCGGCAGAAGCTCGATCGTATCCCTGTGCAGGGTCCGCCAGGCATCGAACTGTTCTTCGGCCTTCAGCCCCGTGGTGCAGAAATGCGCCACGGAAAACAAGTTGACGTCCTTCCTCACCCCGCCATGAGAGAAAGCCGGCATCGGACACTCCGATCGTTCTGCGTTCTACAGAGATAGGCTATGGATTTAACACCGATCAAATTCGACCGAAATTGACTGAGGTCAATATAGAATGGTGATAGCAGTACTCGTCGATCAGTATTTTAAGCTTAAAAGCATCGTTTAAATATTGGCATCTGGCACAGATCGCGTCAACCCTAAGGGCTGCCCGCGGCATCGAACACCCTGATCGGAGCCGTAACCAGGAGGGTCGCCGCCGAGCCGATCGCCCCCGCCGCGACCAGGGGAGCCGGCACATCGAAGTCCGTGACCACCTGCCCTTGCAGCAACCTGTCGCCGATCAGGCGGACCGCGTCCGGGCTGGCAGCGAAGAGATCGTGGTTGATGCGATCACCCGCATTGATGGCCGTGAGGTCCAGGACGGTGATTCCGGACAGCCCGGCGAACTGGCTCCTGTATTCCTCCTGCGTTGGATCGATGCCGCCCAGCCTCGTCGCGCCGCGCGAGATGAAGCGCGACAACTGCAAGGCGCGGTCGTGCTGCGCGGTGAACAGCGTGACCCGCGGGCGCCTGGGGCCCATATCCTCGAGCTGGCGCCGGAACACGCCGACATCGAGATCGGGCGACGCCAGGATGAGGTTGCTGATCTTGCCGGGGACGCCACCGTCCCTCAGCGCGATCTGCCTGACGGCTTCGACCGCGGGCCAGCTCCCCATCGAATGAGCGAGGATCACGATCTCGCGGACCGAGGGGCTCGCGGCGGCCACGCGCAGCAGATCCGCCAGATCAGACCGCGAATAGGAGGCGTTGTCGAAATCGCGGCTGTAGTCGAGCAGATAGCCGCGCGACGGCCAGGAGAACAGTACGGGCGCGGCATCGGCATCTGCGTCGTGCGCGAGCTGCGCGAAGCGGAAGACCGCGCGGTCGAACGGCGTGTTGAAGCCGTGGACGAACACGAAGACGCGCTTCGAGCGGCCGCTCGTCGACCGGAACCAGTCGGCGAGCTTTGGTTTCGACAGCGGCGTGGACGAGGTGACGACGAAATCGGTCGCTGCATTGCCGGGAACCGATCGGGGCAGCTGGATCGTGCCGACCTCGCGGTCGCGCGGGATCGAGACGACGATGTTGCTGAACGAAACGCCCTCCCCCCGATCGCCGCTGAACAGGATGCCGGGATCGGGCGACGGCGCGCGGGTCGTCGCCGCCAGCATGTTGACTTTCTCTGTCCCGGGAGCGGGGGCGACAGGGCGCAGCAGGCCCTGGGGAACCGACGCGCAAGCGCCCAGGCCGACGGTCAGTGCCAGGGAAGACAGCCGAAAAAGCGCCATGCGACCGCTAAGCAAGCGCCGGCCCGGCGAAAGCAGGCCGTAAGCCGCGAAGCAAGACCTGCCCCGGATCGCGCGGCCCTGAACTTTGCCTCGACCTGGCATCGCTTCGATTCTGTCCATGACCTGTAGGCGGGGTTCGCATGCGGGCGGACCGTAGAAAACAGCACTGCCGGCGGCAAGTCCAAGGGCTTTCAGCGCGGGTGACGGCCTCAACTTTGGGACAGGTGGTCCAGAGTTTGGGATTCTCTGCCGATGCCCTCCCCGCATCCGGATTTATGGTTCGCCGTGGAGACTCGGAGTCTTGTCGGTCCGGGAAACGCCGGCTCGCGTGCGCATATCGCTGAATCTGGCGTCGCAGGCTTTGGCTCAAGGGGGATATGCGATGACGACTGCCACCGCTGCGCCGAAGACGGTCATGCAAAGGTTCCTCGACACCGTCGAGAAGGTCGGGAACATGGTTCCCCACCCCGTCGTCATCTTCCTCATCCTGATCGGCATCGTCATCGCCCTGTCCGCGGTGCTGGGCCTCTTCGGAGCGGCCGTCACCTTCGAGCGGATCAACCCAGACACGCACAAGATCGAGACGGCGAGCACGGCGATCAGGAGCCTTCTGACCATCGACGGCATCCGCTTCATGTATTCGTCGCTGATCCCCAACTTCATGAGCTTCACGGCCGTGGGGCTCATGATCGTCGCGATGATCGGCGCCGGCGTCGCCGAGGAATCCGGGCTCGTCACCGCGCTGATCCGCAAGCTGGTGATCGTCTCGCCGCACTGGGCGCTGACCTACATCCTCGCCTTCGTCGGCATCATCGCCAGCATCGCGGCCGATGCGGGCTACCTCGTCCTGATCCCGCTGGCCGGCATCGCCTATCTCGCCGTCGGACGCCATCCGGTTGCAGGCTTGGCCCTGGGCTTCGCAGCGGTCGCGGGCGCCTTCACCGTCAACATGCTGATCAAGCCGCTCGATGCGGTTCTGGTCGAGTTCACCAACGACGCGGCGCGCCTCGTCGACCCCAACCGCACGATCGGCCTCGCCTCCAATCTCTGGTTCTCGATCGCCTCGGTGCTGTTCCTGACCGTCATCGTCGCGTTCATTACCGACAAGATGATCGCGCCGCGTCTGGGCCCCTACGATCCCAAGCTGGCGGCCGAGGGAACGGTCACCGAGCAAGGCGCGGTGCTCTCCGAGGCGGAGACGCGCGGCCTTCGCTTCGCGGGGTTCGGCCTCCTAGGGTTGATCGTGGTGTTCTGCCTTCTGACGCTGCCCTCGGGCGCCCCGCTGCGCAACCCGACGACCGGCGAGCTGATCGGCAACTCGCCCTTCATGAACGGCCTGATCGCGCTGATCATGCTGATGTTCCTCGTCACCGGCTGGACCTATGGCATCGGCGCCGGCACGCTGAAGACGCTGTCCGAGGTCATCGCCGCGATCGAGAAATCGATCAAGAGCATGGGCGGCACGATCTTCCTGTTCTTCGTGCTGAGCCAGTTCGTCGCCTACTTCACCTACACCAATATCGGCACGGTGATGGCGCTGAGCCTTTCAGGCGTGCTGCAGGCCGCCAATATCGGCGCGCTGCCGTTGCTGATCGGCTTCATCGTGGTGGTCGCGCTCATCGACCTGCTGCTGACCGGCGCGATCGCGAAATGGGCGATCTTCGCCCCCGTCTTCGTGCCGCTGCTGATGAAGCTCGGCGTCGAGCCGGAAGCCGTGCTCGCGGCCTATCGCATCGGCGATTCCCCGATGAACGCGATCACTCCGCTCAACGCCTATTTCGCCCTCGTGGTCGGCTTCATCCAGAAATACGACAGGAATGCCGGCGTCGGCACCGTGGTCTCGCTGATGCTGCCCTATGTCGTGTGGATGTTCGTGCTGTGGACGGCACTCTTCGCCGTCTGGAAGATGCTCGGCCTGCCCTGGGGGCTGTGATCGCACAGGCGCTCATCCCTCCCGACGCCACTCTCAAACCGACCGGATGCAGATCATGACGACACCATCGATCCCTCTCGACGTCGAAGCCGCCATCGCGCACCTCATGCGCTTCCTTTCGGTCGAAGGCGTGACCGGCAAGGAAGCCAATATCGGCGCCGCCGTCAGCGAGGCGCTGAAGGCCGTGGGCGTTCCGGCCTCCGCCATCCGCTTCGACGACGCCAACAAGCGCATTCCGCTGCCGACCGAGACCGGCAACCTGATCGTCGACCTGCCCGGGACGAAGGCCGGCCCGCGCCTGCTGTTCTCGACCCATCTCGACACCGTGCCGCTCTGCGCCGGCGCCAAGCCGAAGCGCGAGGGCGACCGCATCGTCTCCGACGGCACGACGGCGCTGGGCGGCGATGCCCGCACCGGCGTCGCGCTGCTCGTCGTGCTCGCGGAAACGCTGATCAAGCACAAGCTGCCTCACCCGCCGATCACGCTGCTGTTCACGGTGCGCGAGGAAAGCGGCCTGCATGGCGCCCGCGAGTTGAACCCCAAGGATCTCGGCGGCGCGGTCATGTGCATCAATGTCGACGGCCAACTCGCTTCCGAGCTGCTGATCGGCGCGGTCGGCCAGGAGAACTGGGAGGTCGAGATCACCGGCAAGGCGTCCCATGCCGGCGTCGCTCCCGAAAAGGGCATCTCGGCGACGCTCGTCGGCTCGATCGCCATTGCCGAGGCGCGCCGCGAGGGCTGGTTCGGCAAGATCGTCAAGCCCGATGGCCGCGGCACCAGCAATGTCGGCATCTTCGGCGGCAAGGGCGGCACGACCGCCGCCGGCGACGCGACCAATGTCGTCACCGACTACGCCTATATCCGTGGCGAGGCGCGCAGCCCCGAGGCCGCCTTCGCCACGAAAATCGCCGAGGCCTTCAAGGCCGCTTTCGCCAAGGCGCAGGCAGAGGTCAAGGACGATGGCGGCGAAACGGCGAAGGTGACCTTCACCCATAAGCCGGCCTATCCGCCCTTCGAGCTGGCCAAGGATTCGCCGGTGGTGAAGCGCGCTGCCAAGGCGCTTGGCCTTCTCGGCATCGAGCCCAACTACCTGTTCTCCAATGGCGGCCTCGATGCGAACTGGCTCGACAAGCACGGCGTGCCGACCATCACCATCGGTGCCGGCCAGGCCGAGATCCACACGATCAAGGAATACGTAAATCTCACCGAGTACGAGAAGGGTTGCCGTCTCGGCATCCTGATGGCGACGCTCGAAGACTGAGACCCTGCAAACGGGTCTGCGATCGAGCAGGACCTACAAGGAGCTGATGCGTGAGCCCGATCGCCTATACTGGCATCATCATCGCCATTGCCGTCGTTCTGTTCATCACGAACAAGGTGCCCGTCGTGCTCGTCGCGATGGGCACGGCTCTGGGCCTCTGGGCGACCGGCGTGCTCACCTTGCCGCAGGCGCTCGGCGGCCTGGGTGATCCCGCGGTCATCTTCATCGCGTCGCTCTTCGTCGTCAGTTCGGGGCTCGAGGTCACGGGCGTCACGGCGTGGGCGGGGCAGCTCCTGATCAAGGGCGCGGGTGAGGAGAGCCGGACGCGGCTCCTGGTGCTGATGATGGGGCTTGTCGCACTTCTGGTCGCGCTGATCAGCCTCAACGGCGCCGTCGCGGCGCTGCTCCCCGTCGTCGTCGTCATCGCGGTCCGCCTCAAGCGCAACTCCTCGCAATTGCTGATGCCGCTGGTCTTCGCCGGCCATGCCGGCTCCATGCTCGCCTTGACCGGAACGCCGGTGAACGTGCTGGTCTCGGAAGCCGGGCTCGATGCCGGCGTCGGCGGCTTCGGCTTCTTCGAGTTCGCGCTGGCCGGCATTCCTTTGCTCGCCGGCACCATGGCGATCATCGTCCTGTTCGGCGAGAAGCTGCTGCCCCAGCGCAACGGCGCGACGATGCCGGCCGATTTCAGCCGCCACGCCAAGACGCTGGTGGAGCAGTACGGCCTGGCGAGCGGCATCCATCAGCTGCGCATCCGCGCGACCTGTCCCTATATCGGGACGCCGTCCAATGCGATCGATCTGGGCGAATGGCCCGGGCTTCAGCTCGTGGCGATCCAGGATGGCGACACGGCCGGGCCGCTGCGCCGGACGGCGATCGCCGAGGGCGACCATCTGCTGCTGCGCGGCGATGCTGAAGTTGCCGCCAATTTCGCGGCACAGATGCATCTCGCCTTCCGCGAGGAAGGCGCAGGCGACAGCGAAGAGACCTTGTTCAACCGTCGCTCCGGCCTCGCCGAGGTGGTGATCCCGCCGCGCTCGGGCCTGATCGGCCAGAGCGTGTTTCCGGGCATGGTCACCGAAAGCGGCGACCTGATCATCCTCGCGGTCCAGCGCGGTGGGGGCGAAGCTCCCAGCACTGGCGCGACGAAGGCGGCGGGCGTCGTGCTGCAGGCCGGCGACACCATGCTGCTGCAGGGCACCTGGAAGGCGCTCGACACCCATCTCGACGATCCCGACGTGCTGGTCGTCAGCTCGCCGGAGCTGGTGCGGCGGCAGGCCGTTCCGATGGGCCCGGGAGCCAAGCAGGCGATCATCATACTGTTCGGGATGGTGTTGCTGCTTGCGACGGGCATCGTTCCCTCCGCCGTGGCCGGGCTGCTTGCGGCCGGCGCGATCATCCTGTGCGGCATCATGACCGTCGAACAATCCTACCGCGCGATCAGCTGGACGACCGTGATCCTGGTCGGCGCGATGATGCCGCTCTCGACCGCTATGATCGAGACGGGCGCGGCGAAGATGCTGGCCGACCGGCTCGTCGCACTCGTCGGCGATGCCGGGCCGACGGCGCTTCTCGCCGGATTGTTCGTGTTGACCGCGATCATGGGGCAGCTCATCAGCAACACCGCGACGGCGCTGATCGTCATTCCGATCGGCGTTGCCGCCGCCGCCTCCATGGGCATCTCGCCCCGGCCCGTGCTGATGAGCACGGCCGTCGCGGCCGCCGGCGCCTTCCTGACGCCGATCGCGACGCCGACCAACCTGATGGTGATGGGCCCCGGCGGTTACGTCTTCAGCGACTACTGGAAGCTCGGCCTGCCGCTCCTGATCTGGTTCTTCGTCGTCGCGGTCTTCATCGTGCCGCTGATCTGGCGCTTCTGAGGGACGACTTCGCCATCGGCCTGTTCTCGGGTTGGAGCTGAAAGATCTCCTGCCTTTGGAAAGATCTCCCGCCGTCGGTTTGAGACGACGGGTCTAGGGTTTGGGATTCTCGGCCGATGCAGCGCCAAGGTCAGGCGCTAATATTGAGCCGGAGCAGAATTGTTCATCGCTCGGCGCGCGGGGAGATCGACATTCATCCGATCCTCCCATTTGCGCGTCCCGTTCGATACGGAACTCATTTGGCGCGTCAGCCTGAACACGAGGAGAAATCGAAATGCGCTGGAAATTTGCCGTGCTCGCCGTCGGTTTGGCGCTTGCGGGCTGCAATGCCAACTCGGCCGATCAGCGGACGCTGGGCGGCGGTGTCATCGGCGCTGGTACGGGAGCCGTGATCGGTGGCATCGCGGGCGGTGGCCGTGGCGCGGCGATCGGCGCAGCCGTCGGCGGCGTTGCCGGCGCGGTGATCGGACGTGCGACCACCCCCAACAACTGCATCTATCGCGACCGCGAAGGCCGTACCTTCGAGGCGCGCTGCCCCTGACGGCGCCCAATTCCCGGTGCGGCCAGCTCAAAGGCGGCACCGGCAATTGCGCTCGCCGGTAGACGGCTCATTCTATCCTTCATGACGCGCGCCCCGCGAGGCGCCGCACCAGCACCCCGCGGAAAGCGTCGGCCGATCGGAGGGAGCCATGATCCGCGTAGGCAGCAAATATCAGCATCTGATCCATGACGCGGCTTGCGGCTGCTCCAATCCGATGCTCGTCCAGGCGTCTCGTCGTCTGGATGCGTTCACGCGCCGCGGCCTGCTGTCGGGCGCGGCCCTGCTCGCCGGTGCGGCGGCAGCGCCCAGTTTGGCGCAGGGCACCGCTCAGCCTGCCGCAATCCTGTTCCGGCAGGCCAGCCTGTTCGACGGCAAGTCGAACAGCTTGCGGACGAATGTCCAGATCCTGGTCGAAGGCAATCGCATCGCCGCGGTCGATACCAGCAACGCTCCGCCGAAGCCGGAATGGACGGTGATCGATTGCGGCGGCCGCATGCTGATGTCGGGCCTGATCGATGCCCATTGGCACACGCTGTTCGCGGCGGTGCCGGCGCCGATGCTGATGTCCGGCGAGCCCGGCTCGATCTTCACGGCCTCGACCGCCGAAGCCAACCGCACGCTGCTCCGCGGCTTCACCACCGTGCGCGATCTCGGCGGCCCGGTCTTCGCCTTCAAGCAGGCGATCGATACGGGCATCATCCCGGGGCCGCGCATCTTCCCCTCCGGCGCGATGATCACGACGACCGGGGGGCATGCCGATCTGCGCATGCCGAGCGACATTCCGCGCGATTCCGGGCGCCTCAGCCTGATCGAGACCATCGGCGGCGCGGCGATCGCCGACAGCCTCGGCGATCTCAGCATGCGGATCCGCGAGCAGCTGGTGCAGGGCGCCTCACAGATCAAGATCGTCGGCGGCGGCGGCGTCTCCTCGCCGCGCAGCCCGCTCGACATGACGACCTTCAGCGAGAGCGATCTCAGGGCCGCCGTCGCTATCGCCCGCGACTGGAACACCTATGTCACCGTCCATGCCTATGCGCCGCATACGGTCCAGCGCGCCATCGCGGCGGGGGCGACCTGCATCGAGCACGCCCATCTGATGGATGAGGAAACGGCCGGGCTGATGGCCCAGAAGGGCATCTGGCTCAGCATCCAGCCCTTCCTGAGCGAGGCGGATGCGGTGCCGCTGACGGGGCCGAGCCGCGAGAGGATGCTGGAGGTCTTCGGCAACACGCCGCGGGCCTACGCGCTCGTCCGAAAGCACGGCATCAAGACGGCCTGGGGATCGGACCTGCTGTTCTCGCCCGCTTTGACGCCGCGCCAGAGCGTGATGCTCACCCATCTTGGCCAATGGTACAGCAACGCCGAGGCGCTGCGCATGGCGACCGCGGGCAATGCCGAGCTCCTGGCCTTGTCCGGACCGCGCAACCCCTACCCCGGCAAGCTCGGCGTCATCGAGGCTGGAGCGCTGGCGGACATCCTCGTCGTGAACGGGAACCTGCTCGATGATCTCAGGCTGATCGAGCAGCCCGACAGGAACCTCGCCGTCATCATGAAGGACGGCAAGCTCTACAGGAATTCGCTGGCTTCCTAGCCGAGCCGACAGGATGCCGTGCGTCGTCGCACGATGAGGGAGCGCAACAGCATGACGACCAGGCGGTCTTTCCTGTTCGGACTTTTAGGTGGAATTGGCCTCGCGCCGAGCGGCATCGCCATCGGAGCGACGGTTCCACCGGGCGATGACCGCCCGCTAGCCAAGGAGACGGCACGCGCGCTGGACGAGGCCGACATCGCCTTCAGCCAGCGGCCGCAAGTGCACTACAACCGCCAGCGTCAGCATCAGCCGCGCCAACGTCACCGGCGGCGTGCGCCGCGGCGGCATCGCTGATCGAGGCAGGCCTCGCTCGGCCCGCCCCTTTCAGTACCGCGGATCACGATGTGAGTGGGCTATCTGAAATGCGGCTCAGGTCCTTGATGCAGCATTCCCTCAGCTGCCGGTAACAGCGGGCTCGAACAGGCTCTGCCCCACCGAGATCAGCATACTTTCTTCAATGCGACCGCCAACGTGTCCAGCGCCGAGGCGAGATCGGCGTCGCTGAGCACCAGCGGAGCAAGGAAGCGCACGATGTTGCGGTGAACGCCGCATTTGATCACCAGCAGCCCGCCCTCGCGTGCTTCGTCGATGACCTTCTGGGCGGTGTCTGCGTCCGGCGTCTTGCTGGCCTGGTCGGTGACGAACTCGATGGCCCGCATGAATCCGACACCGCGCACGGTGCCGATCGCCGGATAGGCGGCGGCGAGCCGCTCGAGCCCGGCGCCAAGCTGGTTGCCGAGCGCCTCGGCGCGGGCGAGCAATCCATCCTGCTCGAAGGCGTCGAGAACGCCGTGAGCAGCCGCGCACGCAAGCGCATTCCCGCCATAGGTGCCGCCGAGCCCGCCCGGCAGCGGCGCGTCCATGATCGCGGCCTTGCCGACGACGCCGGAGAGCGGCAGGCCGCCAGCGAGGCTTTTCGCCACCGTCACAAGGTCGGGCTGAATGCCGGAATGCTCGAAGCCGAAGAGTTTCCCCGTCCGGCCGAAGCCGGTCTGGATCTCGTCGGCGATCAGGACGATGCCATGGCGTTCGGTGAGCGCACGCAGTGCCTGCATGAAGGCTGGCGGAGCAGGCAGGAAGCCGCCGTCGCCCTGCACCGGCTCGATGATGATCGCTGCGACGCGGTCCGCCGCGATCTGGGTAGCAAAGAGTTCATCGAGCGCCGCCAGCGCGGCAGCGGTCGTTACGCCGCGATAGGCGTCCGGATAGGGCGCGTGATGGATCTCGCCGGCAAAGGGGCCGAAATTCTGCTTGTAGGGCTGGCTCATTCCCGTCAGCGAGACGCCGAGCAGGGTGCGGCCATGGAAACCGCCACGAAAGGCGATGACGCCGGGGCGGTTGGTGTAGCCTCGTGCGATCTTGATGGCGTTCTCGACCGCTTCGGCGCCCGAGGTCAGCAGGATGGTCTTGTGGGGCTCGCCCTTGCCGACGAGGCGGTTCAGCCGCTCCGCCAAGGCGATGTAGGGCTCGTAGGCAGCGACCTGGAATGCCGTATGGCTCACCCGCGTGAGCTGCTCTGTCACCGCGGCGACGACCCGCGGGTGGTTATGGCCGACATTCAGCACGCCGATGCCACCGACGAAGTCGAGATAGCGGCGCCCCTCGACGTCCCAGAGATAGGCGCCTTCGGCGCGCGCCGCGACGACGGGATGGGCGGTGACGACGCCACGCGGGACATTGCGTTCGCGCGCCGTCAAAAGCTCGGCATTGGTGCGTGAAGCGCTCGGCATCGGTCTCTTCTCCTGAACACGTCCTTCGATGGTCTGGAGCTTAGGAGATCATGCCGGCCAGGACTGCCGAGCCTGCGCGCCATCCGGCATCTTTGGCTGTATGCGGGCGGGCTCGCCGCAGCGAATGCTGCCGGCCACGGCCAGTGCTTGCCGTCCGGAAACAAAGAAAGGGGCGAGGCCGGAGACCGGCCTCGCCCCTGAAAGCTCAGACTGGAGTTTCGGCTTACTTCGCCGCGCGCCCGGCCGCGACCCAGCTGTCGAACTGCGTCTTGCGCGCGCCGATCCATTCGTCGGCCATCTTGGTGATCAGGGCGTTGTTGCCGCCGTTCTTGTTGATGTTGAACTCCCAGTACGACCACTCCTCGAGAGGGAACTTCATGTTCTCGATGAGCGCCTTGACGGCCGGGTTGGCGGCAATGAACTTCTTGTTCGCGACCGAGCCCCAGTTCCAGGAAGCCATGGCCATGCGGCAGGGATCGGCGCCGCCGGCGCAGCCCTTGACGCCTTTGACCAGCGCCGAGCCCTTGTTCGGGACGGAAGCCGGCAGCGCATCCTCCGGCGTCGGCAGCCAGACGACGTCCTTGCCCGGGACGAGCGCGTTGTTCACCCAGGACGGGCTCCAGGCGTAGAAGAAGGCCGGCTCGCCGCGCTTCACCCGCGCCACGGCCTCGACCATCAGCGCCTCGTACTTGCCGCGGATGGACTTCACATTGTCCTTCAGGCCGAACTTGTCGAGCTGGAAATCGACGACGTCGCCGCAGCTCCAGCCGGGGTCGCAATTGATGAGATCGGCCTTGCCGTCCTTGCCGAACAGGGCCGCGATCTTCGGGTCCTTCATCTGGACCAGCGAGGTGATGTTGTTGGCGTCGGCCGTCTTCTTGTCGATCAGATAGCCGTTGATTCCGCCGCCGACGATCAGGCCGCCGCCGACGATCTCCGCATCCTTCTCGACCGCCCGGAAACCCGGCTCGCGCTGCGGAAAGTTCACGTCGGTCGCGAGGTCGAGGTCGCCCTGCGCCGCGGCCTGGAAGAACAGCGTCGTGTTCACGGTGCTGAGCTTGATGTCGTAGCCGAGCTCCTTCAGCGCCTTCATCACGATCTGGGCGGTGACATAGTTCGCGCCGAGGCTGTCGCTCTGGGCGTAGCGGATCGTCTTGCCCTTGCCCGGCAGCTCCTGCGCTTGCGACGGGGCGGCAGCAAAGGCGAGCACGCCTACTGCGGCGGCGGCCGTCAGAACCTTAAGCCTGTTGATGGTCATCATCTCGTTCTCCTCGTTGTCCGGCACTTCGTGCCGGCCTGCCTTGCGCTGCTTTTTGTTATTCCCCTTCCCGCCTCGCGGCGGGCCTTCCAGGCCGGGTGCAACCGCACTCCGGCCCGGTTTGCCGGCGCATCTGGCGATGCGTCAGACAGCCTGCTTGGCCGATGCGGCCACCGCGCCGGCATCATCGGGCCGCCCGCCCTTGAACAGGCGCGCCACCGTGCCGAGCAGCGAGGCGCGCGCGGCCGACCTGCCGCCTGCCTTCGGCGCGGCGAGCTTCTGCGTGATCCGGTCGAGCACCATGGCGAGCAGGACGATGGCGATGCCGCCGACCGCAGCGCGGCCGACATCGAGGCGACCCAGACCCTGGAGCACGACGAGGCCGAGGCCCTCGGCGCCGATCATCGCGACGACGACCGACAGGACCATCGCCGTGAGGACCGTCTGGTTCAGGCCGCCGAGGATGGTCGGGATCGCGAGCGGCAGCTGGATCTCGAAGAGGAGCTGGCGCTTGTCGGCACCGAAGGCGAGGCCGGCCTCGACGATCTCGTGCTCGACCATGCGGATGCCGAGATTGGTGAAGCGGATCAGCGGCGGCGCGGCGGCCGTGACGACCGCGACTTCGCCCGGCACCGTGCCGACGCCGAAGAGCATCACGACGGGAACGAGATAAACGAAGCTCGGCGTCGTCTGCATGATGTCGAGGATCGGGCGCACCACGTTCCAGACCCGGTCGCTGCGCGCGCACCAGATGCCCATCGGGATGCCGATCACCGCGCAGAACACGATCGCGGTCGAGATCAGCGACAGCGTCGTCATCGCCTCGTTCCAGACGCCGAGCATGGCGATGACGATCAGCGAGACGGCGCTGAACACGGCGATGCCCACTGTCGAGAGCCGCCAGGCCAGCAGGAAGAAGCCGACCACGAAAAGTGGGAACGGAATGGCGTGGAGAACCCAGTCGTTCAGGCTGAGCAGGCTCTCGACCGGCCATTTGATGGCCAGGAAGATCGGCCGCAGGTTGAGCGCGACCCAGCTGACGCCCTGCTGGATCCAGGCGTCGATCGGGAAGACGGCAAGATCGTCGGCCTTAAACATGGCGCTCTCCAGCGGGAACGGTCTTGGGAGTGGTGGAGGAGATGCGGGCCAGGATGTCGTCGGCCCCGAGCGAGCCCATGAACTTGCCCTGCTCGTCGACGACCGCGATCGGTTGGCCGTCGCGATAGCTGCGCGCGACCTCCAGGAGCTTCGCGCCGGGCCGGACGCTGACATAGTCGCCGCTCGGCACAGCGATTTCTCCGCTGGCGCGGGCACGGCCACAGGCCTCGGCATCGAGCGCCCCGAGCACCTTGCCGTCGCGGTCCAGCACGAATCCGAAACCACCCGTCTCGCCGACGAGCGTGCCGCGCTCGGACTGCAGGATCGGCTCGGCCGGCCGCATCACCGAGCGCGCGTCGAACAGGCGCGCCCGGTCGATCTCGCGGGTGAAGGCGGCGACATAGTCGCTGCCCGGCTCCAGCACGATCGACTGCGGCGTGCCTTCGCGGACCAACTCGCCCTCGGACATGATGGCGATCCGGGTGCCGAGCTTCAGCGCCTCCTGGAAGTCGTGGGTGATGAACAGGATCGTCTTGTTCAGCGTGCGCTGCAGGCGCAGCAGCTCGTCCTGCATCTCCGTGCGGATCAGCGGGTCGAGCGCGCTGAAGGCCTCGTCCATGATCAGGATGTCGGCATCGGTCGCGAGCGCGCGGGCGAGGCCGACGCGCTGGCGCATGCCGCCCGAAAGCTCGTGCGGGTAATGATATCCCCAGCGGCCGAGGCCGACGACGGTCAGGACCTCCTCGGCACGGCGACGGCGCTCGGCCGGGGCGATGCCGCGCAGCTTCAGGCCGAACTCGACATTCTCGATGACACGCTTGTTGGGCAGCAGCGCGAAATGCTGGAAGACCATCGAGATGCGTGTGCGGCGCACCTCTCGCAAATCCTCCTCCCCGAGCGGGACGATGTCGCGCCCGTCGAGCAGGATCTTGCCGGCGCTCGGCTCGTTCAGCCGGTTGATGCAGCGGGCCAGCGTCGACTTGCCGGAACCCGAAAGGCCCATGACCATGTACATGGCGCCCTGCGGGACGCTCAGCGAGACGTCGTTGAGCCCGACCACCGCGCCGAGCTTCTCGAAGACCTCGTTCTTGTTGCCGCCCTTCGCCAGCATTTCCAGCGCGGGCGCAGGCGTATTGGAAAATATCTTGTACAGATTCTGGATCTGCAGTCGCTCGGTCATGTCCCGCCCCCTCTTCTCGGCGCCCGATTGAACCGGGCTTGCTCGACCTGCCTGCCGACACCGATTAAGTGCCGGCCGAGATGACGCGTCTTCCTCCGATCCGATGGAGGATCGAAACCCTCCCTCGTCCCCCCGGAGGAACACGCGCGCGGCCGCCGCTAGCGCAGCGGCGAAAAATCCGTGGGCAGCAGGATCCGGTTCTCGGCCTGCTCGATGTTCTCCGAAAGCTTCGGCAGGAAGGCCTGCCAGCGCGGATCATCCGCGAGCTGCTGGCGCCGGCGTGTTCTGTCCTCGAAATCGGCATAGGCCCAGAGATGGGTCACATGGCTGAGTGCCCCGATCTCGGTCGTGAAGTAGCCGACCAGCTGGCCGAGGATCGGCTGCTGGATCGCCAGCCCCTCCTCGCGCACGAGCTGCAGATAGCGGCCCATGCGCCCGTTGCGGATGCGGTAGATGCGTTCCTCTACGATCATGCTTGCTGTTCCTCCCTGCCGTCGCCGAGGAAATCGCGCATCAGCCCGGCGACCTGTCCGAGCGCCTCGGTTAGGATCGAGTGACGCAGGCCCGGCAGGATATGCAGCTTCGAGCCGGTGATGCGCTCGTGCATGTAGAGCGCCATGCGCGGATTGGAGCCGGCATCCTCCTCGCCGGTCGCGATCAGGACCGGGACGCGGATCTGGTCGAGCAGCCCGCCGAAATCCGTCTGCGCCAGCACGCGATAGGCCGCAGCATAGCACTCCGGGTCGTTCTCCGCGTTGCGCTGGTGCAGCTTCGTGATGAGCTCAGGGTTCTCTGCCTGGAAACCTTCGGTCAGCCAGCGCGAGAGCGAGGCGTCGTAATGCGAGCCGCGATCGCCGGCCTGCAGGGCCGCGAGCCGCGCCTCGACCCGCTCGCGCTCCTCCTCCGTCCGCCCGGCCACCGTCGCGAGCAGCACGAGCCGGCGGATGCGCTGCTGATGCGTCAGCGCGATGCGCTGCGCGATCAGCCCGCCGAGCGAGAAGCCGGCGAGATTGAAACTGTCGAAGCCGGCATGGTCGGCCAGCGCCAGCACGTCACCGACGAAATCGTCGATCTCGTAGCGCCCGCGCACCTTGCTCGACCGGCCATGGCCGCGCAGGTCGAAAGTCAGGATGCGGAAGCGGTCGGAGAGGCGCTCGGCAACGCCTTCCCAGGCCTCCAGATAAGAGCCGACGCCATGGATGCAGATGAGCGGCTCGCCCTGCCCCACCACGCGATAGTTGAGCGTCACGCCGCCGACGGTCAGGCTCTGCGCCCCTTCCGCAGCCTCGAGACGCCGAGCGGTCGAGCCTCCGGCCATGGCTCAGTGCCCCACAGCAGCCAGGCGCGGCGCCTTGGCGCTGTCCCGCTCGCGGGCGGCGAAATGCGGCATCACCTCGTCGATGAAGAGGCGCAGCGTCTTCACCTGCAGCTCGAAGGGCAGGTTGAAGGAGAGGCCGAGCGTATACTGGTCGACGCCGGCATCCTCGTAGACCTGCAGCTTCCTGATCACCTCGTCCGGCGTGCCGAACATCAGATTGTCGCGCACCGCCTGCGGATTGTAGTTGTCGCGGTTGGCGATGGTCTCGAAGGGAATGGCCTCGGGGAAGCCGTTCGTCACCGTGCCGCTGTTCTGCATCAGGTTCTCGAAATAGCCGCCGTAATCGACCGAGTGCCGCACCGCGAGCTCCCAGTCCTCCTTACGGTCGTAGACGCAGGTGCGCCGCTGCATCATCAGGCGCGGACGCGGGCGCTCGGGATGGTCGGCGACGGCCTTGCGGAATTTCTCGCCGAGCACGCCGACTTCGGCAGGCGGCGCCGAAAGCGGGGTCGAGAGGATGTTGGCGCCGATGCCGACCGCCCAGTCGAAGGTGCCGGGATCGCGCGCCGCGACCCAGATCGCCGGGTGCGGCTGCTGCAGGGGCTTGGGCACCGATGTCGCGAGCGGGAACTTCCAGTAGTGGCCGTCATGTGCGTAGTCGCCAGCCCAGAGCTTCTGCACGGCCGGCACCAGCTCCTGCATGTAGGCGACGCCCTGCTGCTGCGGGATGCCGCCGGCCATGCGGTCGAACTCGTACTGATAGGCGCCGCGCGCGATGCCGAATTCGAGGCGTCCGCCGGTGAGATGGTCGCAAAGCGCCGCCTCGCCGGCGAGCCGGATCGGCGACCAGTAAGGCGCGACCAGCGTCGCGGTGCCCAACCGGATGCGGTCGGTATGCTGGGCAAGCCAGGTCAGCGTCTGGAAGGGGTTCGGCGAGATCGTGCACTCGATGGTGTGGTGCTCAGCGGTCCAGAGAGTCTCGAAACCGCCCTCGTCGGCGATCTTCGCCAGGGCGCGGAAGTTTCTGAGGGCGTCCTGCACGGACTCGCCCGGCGAGAAGCGCTCCATACTGATGGAAACGGCGAATTTCATGGCTTTCCTCCGTTCTAGCTCAGCGCAGGCGGATCACGAACGGGTCCTGCATGGCGCCCGAATAGTCGATGAGAACGTTCTTCAGGCGCGAGAACTCGCGCATGACCTCGAAGCCGCCGCGACGGCCATAGCCGCTGTTCTTCATCCCGCCATTGGCGGACATGTAGGCGGCGGAGCGGTAGGTGTTGATCCAGACGGTGCCGGCATCGATGTTGCGGGCGAAGCGCATGGCCCGGTCGATGTCCCTGGTCCAGATGCCGGAAGCCAGACCGTATTCCGTGTCGTTGGCGAGCTGGATCATCTCCTCCTCGGTCTTGAACGGCACGACGCCGACGACCGGTCCGAAGATCTCCTCGCGCATGAAGCGCATGTCGTTGCTGGCCTCGGTCATCACCGTGGGCTCGAAATACCAGCCGCGCGCCAGCTCGCCGTCCTGCGGCTTGCGGCCGCCGACCGCGACCTTGGCGCCTTCGCGCACGCCGGAGCCGACATAGTCCTCGACCTTCGCGAGCTGGGAAGCCAGCGCGACCGGGCCGATATCGGTGTCCTCGGTCTGCGGATGGCCGACCTTGATGCGGCGCGTGCGGTCGACCAGCGCCTCGACGAAGCGATCGTAGATCGGCTGCTCGACGAAGCAGCGCGAGCCGGCGACGCAGGTCTGGCCGGCCGCCGCGAAGACGCCGGAGACGACGCCGTTGACGGCGCGGTCGATATCGACATCGGAGAAGATGACATGGGGGGACTTGCCGCCCAGCTCCATCTGGCAGGGCACGAGGTTCTGCGCGGCGTTGCCGGCGATCTTGCGGCCGGTGAAGGTCGAGCCGGTGAAGACGTATTTCGCGACGCCGGGATGGCGCGTCAGCGCCTCGCCGGTGACGGCACCATCTCCGGTGACGACGTTGACGACACCAGGCGGAATGCCGGCCTCGATCGCGAGTTCCGCCAGCGCGAGGCTCGACGCCGTCGCGTGTTCGGAGGGCTTCACGACGATGGTGTTGCCGATGGCGAGGCAGGGCGCGAGCGTGCCCGTCAGCATCATCAGCGGCGAGTTCCACGGGATGATCATGCCGATCACGCCGAGCGGCTCGCGCAGGTTGAAGTTCAGCGAGTCGAGCTTGTTGACCGGGATCGTGTCGCCCTGGAGCTTGTCGGCCATCCCGGCGAAGTAGAGATAGGAGTCCGGGATCGCCCGCATCTGGGCGCGCATCTCCTTGAGCAGCTTGCCGTTGTCGCGGCATTCGATCATCGCCAGCTCGTCGGCGTTTTCGAGCACGAGCTCGCCGAGGCGGCGCACCAGCTTGCCGCGCTCCGTCTGCGTCATGCGGCGCCAGGCCGGGTTGACGAAGGCGGCACGGGCCGAGCGAACGGCGGCATCGACATCGGCGGCATCGCCCTGGGCGAATTCGTACCAGGGTTCGGCCGTCGTCGGATCGAAGGACGGCACGTAGACGCCGCTCTTCGGCGCGACGAAGGCGCCGTCGATGAACAGGCCCTGGCGCGAACCTTCGAGGGATTGGACAGTGGTCTTCATGCTCGCTCTGCCGGCTCAGGATTGCGGAAGGGTGGCCCAGGGCTGCGCCTCGCCGACCATGGCGAGGCGGCCGCCATCGTTGGAATCCATGTAGATTCCGAAGCGCTTGCTGGCGCTCTCCCGGGCATAGCGGCGCAGCATCGAGCTGATCTCGCGGGTCGGGATCGCGTCGTAGGGAAGCTGGTCGATCGGGAAGAACTTGAGCCCTGGCGACAGCGCGACCGAGGCGGAATCCTGCGCGAGCCGGGCGCGGTAGATCAGATAGCCGGGATCGCCATCGCTGACGTCGAAGACGGAGTAGAGGAAGGTATCGTCGGGTACGAGCGTCAGCGCGTCGCCGCCGTCGAGCTTCAATTCGTTGTCGGCGATGCGGCGCTTCGCGCTGGGCAGCCCCCAGCCGCCCTTCCCGTCCGAACGCAGCAGCAGATGCCCGTCGGACTCGATCAGGTAGCCGACGATCATGCCTTGCGATTCGAGCCAGCCCGGTGGCAGCGGATCCTTCACATTGGCGTATCGGCCGCGGCAGAAGCCGAGCGGCGCCGTGGGGCTGGTGCCGAAAGCCTGCACCTCGCCGATCAGCACGACATGATCGCCGGCATCGACGCGGCTGTGCATCGTGCAATCGAACCAGGTCAGACAATCGGTCAGGATCGGCGCGCCGGTATGGACGCGGTCATGGCTGACGGTGTCGAACTTGTTCGCCGCCTTGGAGGCGAACAAGTTCGAGACGTCCGTCTGCGCCTCGTGCAGCAGGTTGACGGCGAAGGAGTCCGAGCTGTTGAAGGCGCCGTAGCTGTGGGCACCCTTGCCGACGCAGACGAGCAGCAGCGGCGGGTCGAGCGAGACCGAGGTGAAGGAATTCGCGGTCATGCCGCGCGGCGTGCCGTCGGCATCGCGCGTCGTAATGACGGTGACGCCGGTGACGAAAGTTCCGAACGCGCGGCGCAGAGCGACCGGGTCGATCAGGTTGGCTGTCTTTTCCGCGGGAGCGAGCATCCGCCTCACCTCGATCAATGCGGGGATCGTGGCGAGAGGTTAGGCTTCGGATAGGCCCGCTTCTTCCTATGAACGATGGGAGGAATGGAGGAAATGTTTCGCTGAACCGATGGAGCCGGCGAAAACCTCAGGCCGCCGGCACCTGGCTGCTTTCGATGACGCCGTGCAGCCGAATGGCGAGCTCGATGGCGAAGCGCTTGTCGGCCGTCTCGGGATCGATGCCGAAGAGGTCCTGGATGCGGGAGAGCCGGTAGCGCAGGGTCGTGACGTGCAGCCCCATCGCATCGGCGCAGGCCTGCGCGCGGCAGCCTTCGCGCAGATAGGCGGACAGCGTCTCCAGGTAAGGCGTCTCGTGCTTGCGATCATGCGCAATCACCGCGCCGATCGCCCCGTCGACGAAGCTGCGCACATCCACCGACTCGGCAGCACCGATCAGCATCGGCATCGGCCCGAAATCGAAGGCCGACAGGATTCCGCTGCGCCCGAAGGAGCGCGCGATGCGGATCATGCGCCAGCAGCGCTCCCATTCCTTCGGGTAGCTGTCGAGCCCGTCGCAGATGCCGCCCAGCACCACGATCGGCTCCCGGTTGAAGCTGTGCCTGAGCGCCTCGACCATGCGCCGCGCCAGCCGCCCCGCCCGCTCGGCCTCTCCGCTTTTCTCCTCCGGAACGAGGCAGACAAGGCCGCCGCCGACCGCGACCACGCTGACCGCCAGGTTCATCTGCCGCGCGAGCCGCGTCACGGCGTGGTGGGAATCGACGCCGATATCGGCCGGCAGGGACGCACCATCAGGGAAGTCGACCACGATCATCCGGGCGGGTGCGGCCAGCGCGAGCCCGAGCCGGCGGCCGCGCTGGATGATGTCATCCGCATCGCGCCAGCGCCGTTCGACGATCTCGAAGAACAGTTCGGTGAGCGTGCGCGTCTCGAAGCGAAACCGGATGACGCTGCGCATCATCTGGACACTGAGCGCGAACTTCACGCTGTCGAGCAGCAATCGCTGGAGGTCACCCGTCGCCTCGCCCGCCTCCGGAAAGATCACGAGAGCGCCGACCGGTTGCCCGTCGACGTTGAGCGCGTCTATGCGGGCCATGACCTGAAGCCGCCGGCCCGCATCGTCAAGCCGCAGGCTCTGTGGCTCGGCCCGCCCCGCCGCCACGGCGTCACGAGCCGCCGCGGTGATCTGGCTGCCGATTGGACCATCGAGCGCCCGTTGCCAGGCCGTGTCGTCGAAATGCAGAGGCGCCGGCGAGCGGCTCGCCGCGAGCGCATTGCCGGCAAAATCGACGACGAGGATCGCATCCGGGAGGAGCTCCGCGAGCATCTCGGACAGTGCCGAGGCCGATCCGCCGGACAGCACCTCCTGCAGCAGCATGGTCTGCGTCTGCAAGGCATTCTGCAGTTGCTCCGCCGCCTGGCGCTGCGCGCGCAGGCGGTGCTCGCGCTCGACGGCGATGCCGCCGAGATGGACGATCATGCTCATGAAGGCGAGATCGTCTGCCGAGACATCCGTCACGTCGCGGGCGACGACGTTCAGCACCATCGGCCGGCCCTGTTCGTCGGAACAGCTCATCGGCAGCACCAGCACGGTGCGATAGTCGCGCTCGAAGGCCTCGCGACGATAGCCGGGGAACTCGTCCGAAGCACGCGCATCCCGGATGTAGACGGGCTCGTTGCGCTGGAGCGCAATCAGGGCCGGGCTGGTGGCCAGTTCCCAGCGGTTCTCGAGACGCCGACGCAGCAGGGTGGGATCGTGCCGGACGACGACATGAGCCTCGCCGTGGGGGGCATCGATCGCCATGATCGAGCCAAGCGCCCAGCCGCCGTGTTCGCAGGCCGCGCGGATGAGATCGCGGAGCACCGTATCGAGATCGCCGCCCGAGTTGATCTGGCTGGCGACGTCGCGCAGCGAGCGCATCTGCGATGCCTGATCCGCCATGGGCTTCTCCTATTCACCACGCTCGATCTTACGCCGCATCGCAGGTCCATCCACGCATTTCTTCCCGCGATCCGATGGAAGACGCGACTGGAATGCCGCCGCTACGCTTCGCCACCCTTTCACGATCGCAACAGGTGGACACGCCATGGATTACGGCCTGCGCAAGATCTCGACCTTCGTCGAGGAAACCTTCATCGAGGGCGGCAAGGCTGCCGACAAGCCGGTGCGCTTCGTCATCGTCGCCGCCGTGCTGCGCAATCCGTGGGCCGGCCAGGGCTTCGTCGAGAACCTGCGCCCCGAGATATTCCGGATCGCCCCGCATCTTGGCGCAGAACTGACCAAGCGCCTCGTCGCGGTGATGCCGGCCGAGCAGGTCGAGGCCTATGGCAAGGCAGCGGCCGTCGGCACCAATGGCGAGATCGAGCATGCCTCGGCGCTGATCCACACGCTGCGCTTCGGCAACATGTTCCGCGATGCCGTCAAGGGCACAGCCTATCTGAGCTTCACCAACACCCGCAACGCGCCGGGCGCCCTGCTCTCGCTGCCGATGATCCACAAGAGCGAGACCGGCAAGCGCTCGCACTTCCTCACCGCCCAGTTCCAGATTCCGGATGCCCCCGCCGCCGACGAGGTACTGGTCGCCATCGGCGCCGCCGACAACAGCCGCGCCCATCCCCGCCTCGCCGACCGCTTCCAGGACATGGAGGAGATGAAGCGGGAGTTGGAGGACGCCTGAGCCATCAGGCCGGGCAACGCTTCCGGCCTTGCGGGGCCCGCCGGATCGGCGGGCCCCTTTTTCATGTCCGTCCTGTGAGGACCGCGTCATCATCTCAGGCGAGCGCGACCTTGTCGCGGGCAAGCTCTTCCATCACCTGCCGCACGGCCTTCTCGGCGATGGCGACGATCTCGTCGATCTCGTCGCGGCTCGTCACCAGCGGCGGCGCGAAGCCGAGGATCTCGCCATGTGGCATGGCGCGGGCGATCAGCCCGCGATCGCGCGCCGCCTTGGAGATGCGGGCGCCGACCTTGAGGCCGGGATCGAAGCGCGTCTTGGCCTCGCGATTGGCGACGAATTCGAGCGCGCCCAGCATGCCGACGCCGCGAACCTCGCCGACGATCGGGAGCTGCGCGAAGGTCGCCTTCAGCCGCTCCTGGAAATAACCGCCGACATCGCGCGCCTTGCCCGCCAGATCCTCCTTCTCGACGATATCGAGCACGGCATTGGCCGCCGCAGCGCCGATCGGATGGCCGGAATAGGTGTAGCCGTGAGAGAAGGCACCGACGCGGTCCGCGCCCTCCTCCATCACCTTGTAGACCTTCTCGCCGACGATCGCTGCCGAGAGCGGGAAATAGGCCGAGGTCAGCCCCTTGGCGACGGTGATGAGATCGGGCTCGATGCCATAGAGATGCGAGCCGAAGGGCGTGCCGATGCGCCCGAAGCCGGTGACGACCTCGTCGGCTATCAGCAGCACGTCGTATTTGCGCAGCACCGCCTGGATCGCAGTCCAGTAGCCCTCCGGCGGCGGGGTAATGCCGCCCGTGCCTAGCACCGGCTCGCCGATGAAGGCACCGACCGTTTCCGGCCCTTCGCGCAGGATCAGCTCCTCCAGCTCCGAGGCGAGGCGCTGCGAGAACTCGGCTTCGGTCTCGCCGGGCTGAGCGCCCCAATAGTGATGCGGCGCGCCGGTGTGGAGGATGCCGGAGAACGGCAGGTCCATATGGTCGTGGTAGAAGCTCATCCCGGTCATGGAGCCGGAAACGACGCTGCAGCCATGGTAGCCGCGCAGCCGCGAGATGATCTTCTTCTTCTTCGGCTGGCCGCGCAGATTGTTGTAGTACCAGACGAGCTTGGCCTGCGTCTCGTTCGCGTCCGAGCCGGACATCCCGTAGAAGACCTTGCTCATCTTGCCCGGCGCCATCTTCACGAGGCGGTCGGAAAGGATGGCGAGCTCATCCGTCGTGTGGGCGGCGTAGGAGTGGTAATAGGCCAGCCGATAGGCCTGCCGCGAGATCGCCTCGGCGACTTCGGTGCGGCCATAGCCGATATTGACGCAGTAGAGCCCGGCAAAGCCGTCGATATAGCTGCGGCCGGTCGCGTCCTGGATGCGGATGCCCTTGCCGGTCTCGACGATGGTGGGCTCGCCGAGCTTTCCGGTGGCGAAGTCCTTGAGCTGGGTGAAGGGGTGCAGGGTGCTGGCGCGATCCAGCGCGCCGATGGCCGCGACGTCGATCGTCATTATCTTATCTCCTTGATTACGCTGCCAGATTGCCGAAGCAGACATATTTCGCTTCGAGGTATTCGCTGATGCCGTGGCGGGAGCCCTCGCGGCCGAGGCCGGACTGCTTCCAGCCGCCGAAGGGGATGGGGGCGCCGGTGAATTTCGGCGTGTTGACCGCGACCATGCCGTATTCGAGCTGGTCGGTGAGGCGCATCGCCCGGCGCAGATCCTGGGTGTAGAGGTAAGCCGCAAGCCCCATCTCGGTCGCGTTGGCGCGCGCCACGACCTCTTCCTCCGTATCGAAGGGCAGGATCGCGGCGACGGGGCCGAAGGTCTCCTCGCGGGCGATCGTCATCTCCTCGGTCACATCGGCCAGAACCGTCGGCTGGACGAAGCTGCCGCCGAGCGGGCTGTCCTGCCCGCCCGCGACGATGCGCGCCCCGGCGGCAAGCGCCTGCGCGATCTGCTGGCGGCACTTCTCGGCAACGGAGGGGCGCGTCATCGGGCCGATATCGACGCCCTCTTCCAGCCCGTGGCCGACCTTGAGGCGTGCGGCCGCCTCCGCATAGGCCGTGACGAAGCGCTCATAGACGCCGCGCTGAACATAGATGCGGTTGGCGGCGAGGCAGTCCTGGCCGGAGGTCGCGAACTTGGCCGCGATCCCGCCGATGACCGCTTGCTCAAGCGGGGCGTCGTCGAAGACGATGAAGGGCGCGTGGCCGCCGAGTTCGAGCGAGGCGCGCTTCACCGTCTGCGCGGCCTGGCCGAGCAGGAGACGGCCGACCTCCGTCGAGCCGGTGAAGGAGAAGGCGCGGATATCGGTGTGTGCCAGCAGGCGATGCGCCAGCGGCGCAGCCTCCCCGGTCAGCACCTGAAAGACGCCTTTGGGGAAGCCGACTTCTTCCGCAAGCTTCGCCAACGCCAGCGCCGAGAGCGGCGTTTCGGGAGCCGGTTTCACCACCATGGCGCAGCCGGCGGCGAGCGCGGCCCCGGCCTTGCGAGTGATCATCGCGCTCGGGAAATTCCATGGCGTCACCGCGGCGGCAACGCCGATCGGCTGCATCTGCACCGAAAGTCGGCTGCCGGGCAGATGGCTCGGGATCGTCTCGCCATAGCTGCGCTCGCCCTCGCCCGCAAACCAGTCGAGGAAAGCAGCGGCATAGTCGATCTCGCCATGCGATTCGGCGAGCGGCTTGCCCTGCTCGGCCGTCATGATGACGGCAAGGTCATCGCTGTTGCTGCGCATCGCCGCCGCCCAGCCCCGCAGCAGGCGGCCACGCTCGACCGGCAGGCGCTCGCGCCAAAGCTTCTGTGCGGCGACCGCTGCCGCGACGGCCTCGTCGACAGTTTCCAGCGACAGCGAGGCAACACTGGCGATGGCTTCCTGCGTCGCGGGATCGACGACGGCGATCTGCTCGGCAGCATCGCGCCAGCTTCCGTCCACGAAAGCCCGGCTCTCCAGCAAGTCGCCGCGCTTCAGCTTTTTCAGCGCTTTCGCGGATAAATCCCGCATCCCATCCTCCGCTTCGACGATTGAGTGGCGAGGAGGCTAGTGCAGAGAATGCGGCCTATGCCGCCGAAGCGCGGGCTTTCGCGATGATTTCCGGCTTATATCAAGAGAAGGACGCAGGATTTCGGCATGATCGAACTCGACAGCTTGGACCGCAGACTTCTGGACGCGGTGCAGCAGAACAACCGGTTGACCACGGCCGAACTCGGCGAGCGCGTCGGCCTCTCCGCCACGGCCTGCCAGCGCCGGCTCAAGCGCCTGCGCGATACCGGCGTGATCGAGGCAGACGTGGCCATCGTCTCGCCCCGTTCCATCGGGCGGCCAATCTCGATGCTCGTCCTGGTGACGCTGGAGCGCGAGCGAGCCGACATCGTCGATCGCTTCAAGGCCTCGATCCGGGCGACGAAAGAGGTGATGATCGGCTTCTACGTCACCGGCGACGCCGATTTCGTGCTCCATGTCACCGCCCGCGACATGGAAGACTATGAGCGCTTCACGCGCCGCTTCTTCTATGAGAACCCCGACATCAACGGCTTCAAGACCATGGTGGTGATGGACCGGGTGAAGGCGAGCTTCGCCCTCCCGATCGATCCCTGACACCAGGAACAGTGACATGGGCGGACATCTGAAGCTCGATCGGATCGACCTCAACATCCTCGTGCAGCTGCAGCTGGACGGGGCGCAGACCAATCTCAAGCTCTCCGAGAAGGTCGGGCTGTCGCCGAGCCCCTGCCTGCAGCGGGTGAAGCGACTGGAAAGCGCCGGCTACATCACCGGGTATGGCGCAAGGCTCAACCTCGCCAAGCTGGCCGACAGCGTCACCGTCTTTACCGAAGTCACGCTGGTCGACCATCGCATCGACGATTTCGCCAAGTTCGAAGCCAATATTCGCGACGTCGACGAACTGATGGAGTGCCACCTGATCAGCGGTGGCTACGACTATTTGCTGCGCTTTCTCGCGCCAAGCATCGCGCATTACCAGGAGCGGATGGAAAGCCTCCTGCGGCGAAACATCGGGATCGAGAAGTATTTCAGCTACGTCGTGCTGAAGTCGCCGATCGTG
This sequence comes from Bosea sp. NBC_00550, assembly GCF_026020075.1. Taxonomy (NCBI): domain Bacteria; kingdom Pseudomonadati; phylum Pseudomonadota; class Alphaproteobacteria; order Hyphomicrobiales; family Alloboseaceae; genus Allobosea; species Allobosea sp. NBC_00550. Next base: position 1,122,503 of record NZ_CP102772.1, on the reverse strand, counting down.
AAGAGCACGCTGCCGCTGAAGACGCTGCTCAAGTTGCCTTAGGCGCCTCCGGCCTGCGGCGCCCGGCGCCGTACCAGCGCACCAGCGCCCAGTCGTCGACGAAGCGCGGCGCTTCTCAATTGCTCGTCCCATGACGATCGCGGATCGCAATCCGATCGCGCGGAAACGCGTCTGCCTGTCTTGACGCCATCTCGCAGGCGTCCGTATGATCCAAATAAGAAAACAAATGATCCATATATTGGACCTTAGGGATGGATATGACTCTGAACGGTATATTGCCGGTATTGCCGACGCCTTTTTCGGCCGCAGGGACGGTCGATCCGGCCGCAATGGCGCGAATCACCGCCTTTGCCTGCGACGTGGGAGCGGCCGGCGTGGTGTTTCCGGGCTTCGCCAGCGAGGTCGACAACCTGACGGCCGAAGAGCGCGAGACCCTGCTGCGCGAGATCGTGCGGGTGGTCGCTGGGCGCATTCCAGTCGTCGCCGGGGCGAGCGCGCCCTCCGCGGACGAGGCTGCGGGCCATGCGCGGCGCGCCCGTGAACTCGGGATCACCCATGTGATGATTCAGGCGCCTAAATCCGTCGGAATCGACGGCGCCGCGGTCGCAGCTTTCTACCGCGCGATATCGGATGCGGTTCCGGGCATCGAGATCGTGCTGCAGAACGCGCCCGCTCCGCGGGGCTCCGATCTCAAGCCCGATGTCATCCTGCAGATCGTCAACGGCAATCCCGCCATCACCTATGTGAAGGAGGAAACGCTTCCCTCCGGTGGCCCGATCAGCACGATCCTGAAAGGCGCTCCGGCTCACCTGAAAGGTGTGCTCGGCGGCGGTGGGGCGCGCTATATCGTCGAGGAATATGTGCGGGGCGCCTGCGGCGCGATGCCGGCTGTGGAGATCACCGACGTTCATGTCGCGCTGGACCGCGCCTTTCGGGCCGGCGACCTCGCGACGGCGCGCGAGCTCTACCGGCGTACGCTGCCGCTGCTGGTCATCCAGGCCAATTTCCGCATGGCCTTCACCAAATATGTGCTGACGCAGCGCGGAATTCTGCACAATCATCTCTGCCGCGCGCCCGTGCCGCCTCTCGACGAGGTCGACTGCGCCGAAATCGACGCTTGGCTCGCCTCCGTCGCCGATTTGCTCGCGGCCCCGGCCGCGGCACGCAAGGCAGGGTGACCGGCCGATGAGCGAGCGCGTCGCCAAGGTCGAGGTCTTCACGCTGACGATCCCGCGCGAGACCGTCTATCTCGGCGATCCGCGCCCCGGCGAGAGCGTCAACGCGAAGGGCTACATCGTCCGCAAGGGCAACCGCACCGTCTACCCGACCATGGACCGCACGGTCGTGGTGCGGCTGGAGACGAGCGGCGGCCTCGTCGGCTGGGGCGAGACATACGGCATCGTCGCGCCCGGCGCCGCAATCGCCATCATCGACGACCTGCTCGGCCCTTATGTCGTCGGGCGCTCGCCGCAGGACGTGGTGGTGATCCATGAGGATCTCTACGACCTGATGCGGGTGCGCGGTTATATCGGCGGCTTCTATCTCGACGCGCTCGCAGCCATCGACATTGCGCTGTGGGACCTCAATGCCCGCCTCGCCGACCGGCCGCTCGTCGCCATGCTTGGCGGGCGGCGGCACGAGCGCCTGCCCGCCTACATCTCGGGCCTGCCGAAGCGCACGCGGGCCGAGCGGGCCGATTTTGCCGCCGAATGGCAGGCCAAAGGCTTCGACAGCTTCAAATTCGCCGCACCCGTCGCCGATGACGGCAACGTGGCCGAGATCGCGACGCTGCGCGAGCGGCTGGGGCCTCAGGCCCGGATCGCCTGCGACATGCACTGGGTCCACACGGGCGAGGAGGCCGTCTCGGCGATCCGCGCGATGGAACCGCATGGCCTGTGGTTTGCCGAGGCCCCGGTTAAGCCCGAGGATATCGACGGCCTCGCCCATGTCGCGGCCCGCGTCTCGACTCCGGTTGCAGCGGGCGAGGAATGGCGCACGGTCTATGATCTGGTGCCGCGAGTGGCGCGGCGGGCCTGCGCGATCGTCCAGCCGGAGATGGGGCACAAAGGCGTCACCGAGTTCATGCGGATCGGGCACTACGCGCAGGCGCACAACCTTGCCGTCATCCCGCATGCGACGATCGGCATGGGCCTGTTCATGGCCGCGAGCCTGCATGCCAGCGCCGCCCTTTCGGCCGTGAGCTGTCACGAATACCAGCACTCGATCTTCGAGCCGAACCGGCGCCTGCTCACCGGCGACATGGATTGCCGCGAGGGCTTCTACAGCCTGCCGACCGGTCCGGGCCTGGGCGTTGCGCCATCCGAGGAGGCGCTGAGCCTCCTCGACAAGCACTCACCGTAACCGCCGGATAACACGGCAGAAACACGAGAGGGAGAAACGTCATGAGGATGCCAGACTGGAAGCGGCTCGCAGCCGGCGCGCTCGTCGCGCTCTGCACGACGACGGCCCTGCCCGCGCTTGCCCAGAACAAGGTCCTGAAGTTCGTGTCCTGGCAGAAGGACGAGCGCGGGACCGGCGACTGGTGGGGCTCCGTGATCAAGGAGTTCGAGGCGACCCATCCCGGCGTCAAGATCGAATGGACCAAGGTCGAGCGCGGCGCCTTCGCCGACACGATGACGACGCTCTTCGCCGGCGGCCAACCGCCCGACATTGTCCACCTCGCCTCCTTCGAGTTCCAGAAGTTCGCGGATAATGGCTGGCTGGAGCGGCTCGACCCCTACATCAAGAACGCCAAGCTCGACCTCAAGGGCTGGGCCGGCCAGGACACCTGCAGCTGGAACAAGCAGAATGTCTGCGTGATGATGCTCTATTTCGGGTACTTCATGGCCTATAACGAAGAGCTCCTGAAGAAGGAGGGTCTCGAGGCTCCCAAGACCTACGCCGAATTCCTCGCCGCCGCCCGCAAGCTGACGAAGGACGTCAACGGCGACGGCATCGTCGACCAGTTCGGCACAGGACACGAGACCCGCGGCGGCGGCGGCCAGTACATGTCCGAGATGATGAACTACACGCTCGACGCCGGCGGCCGCTGGACCGACGAGAGCGGCAAGGTCACGATCGACACGCCGCAGATGGTCGAGGGCCTCACCCGCTGGAAGACCGTCGTCAAGGACAGCCTGACCCCGCGCGATCTCGCCGCCGGAGAGGTCCGCCAGCTCTTCGCCGACGGCAAGATCGCGATGAAGATGGATGGTCCCTGGCTGTGGCCGATCATCCAGAAGGGCAAGGCCAAGGATCAGATCAAGCTCGGCATGGTGCCGTTCAATCCGCCGGTCGGCGGCTCTTCCAACGTGCTCGGCATCGCCTCCGAGGTCTCGGCCGAGAACAAGAAGCTCGCCTGGGACTTCATCGCGATCGCGACCTCTGACAAGTTCCAGTCGACATATGCGACGCTCGGCGCCTCGCCCCCGCCGGACCCGCGCGCCGACACCTCGGGCGCGAGCAAGGACACGCCGCATTTCGATCTGCTGGTGAAGGCGACCAAGGCTGCCGCCGACGCCAAGGTCGACCGCATTCCCAAGGGGCTCGAGCTGCAGTTCAACGAGTTTGCCAAGATGATCATGGAAGAGAGCCAGCGCATGATCATCCAGGATCTCGACCCCAAGGTCGTGGCGGCGACGATGCAGAAGAAGGCCGAGGCGCTGCAGAAGCAGTGACGGCCGCGTCAAGGCCGGCCCTGTCCCGGCCATCCCGCAAGCCGACGCTGTTCCGATACGCCCTTCCCGGGTGCGGCGCCCATGCCGCCCGGGAATGAAGCGACCCGTCACGGAGAGATCATGGCGCGATCCGCATTCCTCGATCTGGCCCGGCCGAGCCGGCGCCACTGGCTCGGCTATCTGCTGCTGCTGCCGGCGGTGCTGCTGATCGGGCTGATCATCGTCTACCCGCTGTTCGTCTCGGTCGACCTTTCATTCCAGAATGTCGGAATCCCGCGGCTGGACCAGCCGCGGCGTCCCTTCACGACGGCGAATTACGAGCGGCTCTTCACCTCGCCGGACTTCTGGAATGCGAGCTGGACCACGCTCAAGCTCGTCCTGATCGTCAGCTTCTTCTGCTTCGTGCTGGGCCTGAGCACGGCGCTGCTCGTCAACAACCGCTTCAAGGGCCAGTCGATCGCGCGCCTCCTCGTCGCACTGCCCTGGGCGGTGCCGGAAGTCGTCGCCGTCGTCATCTTCGCCTGGATCTTCGATTCCTCCTTCGGCCTGATGAACTGGCTCTTCATCCGGCTCGGGCTGATCGACACCACGATCAACTGGTTCTCCTCGCCCGAGGCCGCTTTCGCCGTCGTTTGCGTCACGATGGTGTGGAAGGGCTATCCCTTCGTCTCGATCATGATGCTGGCAGGGCTGCAGTCGATCCCGGAGGATTTCTACAACGCCGCCCGTGTCGACGGCGCCAATGCCTGGCAGCGGCTGACCAACATCACCCTGCCCTCGCTGATGCCGGTGCTCGGCGTCACGCTGATCCTGGTGATGCTGTGGGTCTTCCGCGACTTCTCGATCATCTACGTGATGACCGGCGGCGGCCCGCTCAAGGCGACCCAGACGCTTTCGATCATGACCTACGAGCAGGCCTTCGGCTTCTTCAAGATGGGCTACGCCTCGGCCGTCGGCGTCGTCACACTGGTCGTCTGCGTGATCGCGAGCCGCCTGCTGATGGGCCGCGCGCCCGAGACGGTTTGAGGAGCGTCGCGATGAGACGAAGCCTTTCCGCGCGCATCCTGCTGTACGCAGCGGTCGTCCTGACCTGCGCGGTCCTCGTCTTCCCGATCTACTGGCTCGTGGTGACGGCGCTCGCGACCCCGGCCGAGCTGCGCGCCCTGCCGCCGACCTTCTGGCCATCGGAGCCGCGCTGGGGCGTCTTCGGAGAGATCATCCAGCAGCGTCCGATCCTGCTCTGGCTCGGCAACTCCATTCTCGCCGCCACCGGGGCGGTGACACTCTCGATGCTCGTCTCGGTGCTCGCCGGCTACAGCCTCTCGCGCTTCCGCGTGCGCGGCGGCCAGTCGCTGGGCCTGTTCATCCTCACGGCAAAGATGCTGCCGGCGACGCTGCTGGTCATTCCGCTGTTCGGCATCTTCCGGATGACCGGGATGATCGGCTCGCTCTGGTCGGTGATCCTGGCCCACGCCACGCTGATCGTGCCGTTCACGACCTGGATGCTGAAGGGCTATTTCGACACCATCCCGCGCGAGCTCGAGCAGGCGGCGATGGTCGATGGCTGCTCGCCGCTCGGCGCGATGGTCAGGGTCATCCTGCCGGTCTCGGCGCCGGGCCTGGCCGCGACGGCGCTCTACGGATTCGTCCTCTCCTGGTCGGACTACGCCTATGCGCGCACGTTCCTGACCAACGCCCAGACCAACTGGACCGCCAATCTCGGCCTGACGACAATGAAGGGCGAGTATGTCTCGAACTGGGCCGATATCTCGGCGGCGTCGCTGATCGTCGCCGTGCCGGTTCTCCTGATCTACCTCTTCCTCGAACGCTACCTCGTCGGCGGGCTCACCGCCGGCGCGGAGAAGTGAGCCAAGGGTCTTCAATTCATGGCTGGCATCAGCATCGAACGCGTCACCAAATCCTACGGCTCGCTGCATGTTCTGAAGGACTTCACGCTGGAGATCGATGATGGCGAGTTCGTCGTCTTCGTCGGCCCGTCCGGCTGCGGCAAGTCGACCATGCTCAAGATACTGGCCGGGCTTGAGGAAGCGACCTCCGGCACGGTGAAGATCGCGGGGCGCGACGTCACCGACCTTGCGCCTGGGGACCGCGACATCGCCATGGTCTTCCAGAACTACGCGCTCTATCCGCATCTCTCCGTCGCGAAGAACATGGGCTTCGGGCTTAAGATGCGCGGCGTGCCCTCGGCCGAGATCGACGCCAAGGTCCGGGACGCCGCTCGGATCCTCGGCGTCGAGCATCTGCTCGACCGCAAGCCGAGGGCGCTCTCCGGCGGACAGCGCCAGCGTGTCGCGCTCGGCCGGGCCATCGTGCGCGAGCCGCAGGCCTTCCTGATGGACGAGCCGCTCTCCAACCTCGACGCCAAGCTGCGAGTCCACACCCGCGCCGAGATTTCCGCCCTGCACCAGCGGCTCAAGACGACGACGATCTACGTCACGCACGACCAGACCGAGGCGATGACGATGGCCGACCGCATCGTGATCATGCGCGACGGCACGATCCAGCAGATCGCCGATCCCGACACGATGTTCCGCAGGCCGGCCAATCTCTTCGTCGCCGGTTTCATCGGCTCGCCCGGCATGAATTTCATGCGCGCGACGGTCCGGGACGGCCGCATCGCGCGGCTGTTCGGGCGGGAGATCGAATTGCCCGGCACCAGCGACATCGCCGGCCGCGACCTCATACTGGGCCTGCGGCCGGAGCATCTCTCCGCCGGGGCGGCCGGGGTGGTCAGCTTCGAGGCCACGCCCCGCCTGGTCGAGAGCCTTGGCAGCGAGAAATACCTCTATGTCGATCTCGTCGAGGAGAACCGGGCGACGCTCAAAGGCGCCGAGACCGACGAGCGGCGCGCCGACCAGTTCATCGCTCGCGTCATGGATGCCGACAGCGCGACGGCGGGCGCGGCGATGCCGCTCTCCTTCGACCCGGCCCGGTTGCATCTCTTCGATGCGCAGACGCATCTCGCCCTGAACTGAGGAGCGCTGCCATGGCCATTCTCGTCACAGGAAGCGCAGGACGTATCGGCTCCCGCGTCGTCGATCTGCTCCTTGCCGCCGGCCATGCCGTCACCGGCTTCGACCTGCGCGGCTCCGGGCGCCGAGAGGCCGGCTACCGAGAGATCGTCGGCGCCTTCGACGACCGCGAGGCGGCACGCGAAGCGGTGAAGGACGCCCGGCAGATCCTGCATCTCGGCGCCTTCATGTCCTGGCTCGCGTGCGATGCGGACAAGCTCTTCCGCGCCAATGTGGACGGTACGCGCGTCCTACTGGAAGAGGCGGCGAAGGTCCGGGCGGGCCGCATCGTCTTCGCCAGCTCCGGCGAAGTCTATCCCGAGAACGTGCCTGATTATCTGCCCGTCGACGAGGATCATCCGCTGAAGCCGCGTTCGGCCTACGGCCTGTCGAAACAGGTCGGCGAGGAGATCGTCCGCTTCACCGAGCGCAGTGCCGGCATCCCGGCCACGATCCTGCGCTTCTCGCATACGCAGGACGCGAGTGAATTGCTCGATGAGACCAGCTTCTTCTCAGGCCCGCGTTTCTTCCTGCATCCGAAAATCCGCCAGCAGGAGGGCTTCGGCAACGCGATGGCGGTCGCCGCGTTGAAGGCGATCGACGACGGGGTGCCCGCGCTCGTGCTCTCTCGCAACGAAAGCGGCCGCCCCTTCCGCATGCACATCACCGATACGCGCGACATGGTCGAAGGCATCCTGCTCGCGCTGGAGAGCGAGAAGGCGGCCGGGCGGACCTACAATCTGGGCGCCACCGCCCCGGTCGATTTTGCGCAAGCGCTGCCGGCGATGGCGCGGGCGACGGGCCTGCCGTTGAAAACGGTCGACCTGCCCGGCAGCGGCGTGTTTTACGAGACCTCGAATGCCCGGATTCGGGCGGAGCTGGGGTTCGCGCCGCAATGGACGATCGAGCGCATGATCGCGGAAGCCGCCGCGGCGCGGGCCGCGCGGGCGAAGGCGGCCTGAACATGCAGCCCGAGCGCGTACCGCCCCCGGAAGAGCGCGACGTGCCGCTGGGCGCGGCTGCCCTCGCCAAAGGCCTGTATCTGCTCGAAGTGATCGGCGAACACCCGACGCCGCCGCGCTTCAAGGATCTGCAGGCAGCGACGAAGCTCGCCAAGGGCACACTGGCGCGCCTCCTCAACACCCTGCTGCTGTTCCGGCTGATCCGGCACGAGGATAGCGACAACACCTACCGGCTGGGTCACCGGCTGTTCGAGCTCGCCCATCGCGTCTGGGAGTCCTTCGACCTGCGGGCCGCGGCGGCGCCGATGCTGGAGCGTCTCGCCGAGGAATCGCGCGAGACGGCCGCGCTCTGCGCCGTCGATGGCGGAGAGGCGCTCTATATCGACCAACGCAGCCGCGGCGGAGCCTTCGGCTTCCGCATCGAGGCCGGACGCCGGGCACCGCTCCACTGCACGGCCGGCGGCAAGGCGCTGCTGGCCTTCGCCACTCCGCATGAGCGGCGCGCATTGCTCGACCAGATCACGCTCGACCATCACGCGCCCCATACCATCACCGACGAGGAGGCGCTGCTCGCCGACCTCGCCCTGGTGCGCGCACGGGGCTATGCCGTCTCGCAGGAAGAGCATGTGCCGGGCGTGTCCTCGGCCGCCGCCCCGATCTTCGATCATACCGGCCGCGCCATTGCCGCGATCGGCATTTTCGGCCCGACGGCGCGGCTCTCCAACGACCGGCTGCATACGACGGGTCGCGATCTGATGGCGGCGGCCCGGCAGATTTCCGGCAATGTCGGTGCCATGCCGGTCAACATCGCCCCGCCGGCTCCCGCCCACCGCCACGGCGACAGCGATGCCGAATGCGTGCTGCCCTGGGGCGCGCATCTGGCGGAAGGGCCGATCTGGTCGGCGGCCGAGCAGCGGCTCTACTGGGTCGATATCCTCGCCCCGGCCGTGCATCGCTTCGACCCCGTCACCCGCACCAATCAGGAGGTGCGCCTGCCTCGCCTCGTCAGCGCCGTCGTCGAACGGCGCAATGGCGGGCTCGTCGCGCTGACGCAGGAGGGGGTGGAGAGCTTCGATTTCGCGAGCGGGAGCCTCACCCCGCTTGTCGACCCCGAAGCCGACCTGCCCGACAACCGGTTCAACGACGGCAAATGCGACCGGCAGGGCCGGCTCTGGGCCGGCACGATGAGCCTCGACGCGGCAAGGCCGACCGGTTCGCTCTACCGCATCGAGGCCGACCTGAGCTGGCGACGTGTCGACGAGGGATTCCGTGTGGCCAACGGGCTCGACTGGAGCCCCGACGGGCGGACCTTCTACTTCACCGACAGCGCGCCCGGCCGGATTTACACCTATGAGTTCGACCCGGCCACGGGCTCGGTCGCCCGCCGCCGCATCTTCGCCGAGATCGACCCGAGCGAGGGCCGCCCCGACGGGCTTGCGGTCGACAGCGAGGGCTTCGTCTGGTGCGCGCTCTGGGACGGCTGGTGCGTGCGCCGCTTCGCGCCCGACGGCCGCCGCGAGCGCGATATCCGGCTGCCGGTCCCGCGCCCGACCAGCGTCGCCTTCGGCGGCCCGGATCTCTCCACGCTTTTCATCACCACCGCGCGAATCAGGCTGCCCTCGCGCGTGCTGGCCGATGCCCCCTTCTCCGGCGGCCTCTTCGCCGCACAGGCCCCGGCGCCCGGCCTGCCCGCCGCGGGCTTTGCGGGATGAGCGTCGAAGCCAGCTATCCGGACCTGCGTGGCAAGGCCGCACTGGTCAGCGGCGGCGCTGACGGCATCGGCCGTGCCACGGTCACGATGCTTGCCCGGCAGGGTGTCCGCACCGGCTTCATCGACATCGCCCGCGATGCCGGCGAGGCACTGGCCGCCGCGCTCATGGCGGAAGGGCTGGACGTCGCTTTCGAGCACGCGGATCTGCGCGACGTCGATGCGGCGCGCGATGCCGCCGAAATGCTGAAGACCCGTCTCGGCCCCGTCTCGATGCTCGTCAACAATGCCGGCCACGATGAGCGTCACAGCTTCGCCAGCATCACGCCCGCTTATTGGGACGATCGTTTCGCCGTCAATCTGCGGCCCATGATGGTCCTGGCGCAGGCGGTTGCGCCCGGCATGGCGGCGCTCGGCGGCGGCTCCATCATCAATCTCGGCTCGACGTCCTGGATGAAGGGCGCGACCGACCTGATCGCCTATGCCACCGCGAAATCCGCCGTGCTCGGTTTCACCCGTTCGCTGGCGCGGGAACTCGGCCCAGACGGCGTCAGGGTCAATTGCGTCACGCCCGGCTGGGTGATGACCCGACGCCAGCGCTCCGAGCATATGTCGGCGGAGCGCTGGGCGAAGGCGCAGGCGCAGCAGGCGATCAAGGGAGCGATCGAGCCGGAGGACGTCGCCGCGATGATCCTGTTCCTCTGTTCCGGCGCTTCGCGCATGTGCACCGGCCAGAACTTCATCGTCGATGCGGGGACGGTCTGATGATGGAGGCGCTGCAAGACCGGCTCGGACCCGGGAGCATCGTTACCGCCCCCGAGGCGATGGCACGCTATCTGGTCGACTGGCGCGGGCGTTATCGCGGCATCGCGCAAGCCGTGCTGAAACCGCGTGATACAGCCGAAGTCGCGGCCGTGATGGAATGGGCAACGGCAACCCGGACGCCGGTCGTGCCGCAGGGCGGCAATACGGGCCTCTCCGGCGGAGCAACGCCGGACGCGTCCGGCCGCGCCGTGGTTCTATCGCTCGAAAGGATGAACCGCATCCGCGCGATCGACACGGAAGGCGATACGGTGGTCGCGGAAGCCGGCTGCGTGCTCGCAACGGTCCAACAGGCCTCGCGCGCGGCCGGCCGCCTGCTGGCGATCAGCCTCGGCAGCGAGGGCTCGTGCCAGATCGGCGGCATCGTCGCGACCAATGCCGGCGGCATCAATGTGATCCGGCACGGCATGACGCGCGATCTCGTCCTCGGCCTCGAATATGTGCTGGCGGACGGCACCGTCAGCCGGACCCCGTCGCTGCTGCGCAAGGACAATACCGGCTATGACCTGCGCCATCTGCTGATCGGCTCGGAGGGAACCCTCGCCGTCATCACCGCCGCTTCGCTGCGCCTGCTGCCGGCGCCGCGCGGCACCGCGACAGCCCTCTGCGGCGTCGGACACCCGCGAGATGCACTCGCGCTGCTTGGTCGCCTGCGCGATGCCGGCCTCGCCGCGATCGCCTCATTCGAGCTGATGTGCGAGGGCGAGATGCAGCTCGTCCTCGACCTCCTGCCTGCTGCCCGGACCGGCCTTGCGAACCGCCATCGCTGGTACGTCTTCGTCGAAACGGAGGGGGACAGCGATGAAGCCGCTCGCGAAAGCCTAGGCGCAGGCATGGCCGCGGCTCTCGAAAACGGCACGGTAGCCGACGCGGTGCTTGCTCAGAACGGCCGACAGGCGGCCGCGATCTGGCATCTGCGCTTCGCCGTATCCGAAGCGAACCGCCGCACCGGACCAGGTTTTTCCTATGACGTCAGCGTCGCGACGGCTGCCGTCCCGGCCTTCCTCGACAGCATCGAGGCAGAACTCGCGGTCGCGCTTCCGACAGCCAGGCGTCTCTTCGTCGGCCATCTCGGCGATGGCAACATGCATGTGAACGTGGTCCCCGACCCCGTTCATCAGGAGCAAGCCGGCGGCATCGAGGCGCTCAGGCCGCTCGTCGATGAAATCGTTTACGGCACCGTCACGGCGGATGCCGGCAGCATCAGCGCCGAGCATGGGATCGGGCGGCTCAAGGTCGCCGCTCTCGGCAAGGCGCGGCCTGCGCATGAGCTCGCCCTGATGCGCGCCATCAAGGCCTCGTTCGATCCGCTGGGAATCCTCAATCCCGGTGTGGTTCTGGCCGCGACATAGCGGGCAAAGGCCCAGGCCGCGGCAAGCCGTTGGCCCAGGTCGTGCCGGACGGTCAGCCGAGCCCGCCGATGTGGAACGACTTCATCGAGAGATACTCCTCGATGCCGTATTTCGAGCCTTCACGCCCGATGCCGGACTGCTTGACGCCGCCAAAGGGCGCCGCCTCGATCGAGACCGAGCCGGTATTCAGCCCGACCATGCCGAATTCGAGCTTCTCGGCCACGCGCCAGGCCCGGTTCAGGTTGCTGGTGAAGTAGTAGGAGGCCAGCCCATAGGGAGTCGCGTTGGCGATTTCCACCGCCTCGCGCTCGTCCTTGAAGCGAAAGAGCGGTGCCACCGGCCCGAAGGTCTCCTCGCTCGCCAGCGCCATCCCGACATTGGCGCCGCCGAGCACGGTCGGCGCGGCGAAGAGCTGGCCCTGCGCGGCCTTGGCGCTCGCCAGCAGCGTTGCGCCCTTGGCGCGGGCATCGTCGATATGGCGCTCGACCTTCTCGACGGCGGCCTTGTTGATCAGCGGGCCGATCGTGATGCCCTCCTCAAGGCCATTGCCGACGACGAGCTGCGAGACGGCCGCTGAGAGCTTGTCGGCGAAACGGTCGTAGATGCCGTCCTGCACCAGCACGCGGTTGGCGCAGACGCAGGTCTGGCCGCTGTTGCGGAACTTGCTCGCCATCAGCCCGGCAACCGCGAGGTCGATATCGGCGTCGTCGAAGATCAGGAAGGGCGCGTTGCCGCCAAGCTCGAAGCTGATGCGCTTCATCGTGTCGGCGCATTGCTGCATCAGGAGCTGGCCGACCCGGGTCGAGCCGGTGAAGGACAGTTTGCGGACCGCCATGCTGGAGGTGAGTTCGGCGCCGATCTCCTGCGGCAGGCCCGTGAGGACGCTGACGATGCCTTTCGGAATCCCGGCGCGCTCGGCCAGCACCGCGAGCGCCAGCGCCGAATAGGGGGTCAGCTCCGAGGGCTTGATGACGATCGGGCAGCCCGCCGCCAGCGCTGGCCCAGCTTTGCGGGTGATCATCGCCGCCGGGAAGTTCCAGGGCGTGATCGCTGCGGCGACGCCGACGGGCTCCTTCAGCACGATGATGCGACGGTCGCTGGTCGGCGCGGGGATCGTATCGCCATAGATGCGGCGCGATTCCTCGGCGAACCATTTCAGGAAGCCGGCGGCGTAGCGCACTTCGCCGCGCGCCTCGGCCAGCGGCTTGCCTTGCTCCACGGTCATGATGATCGCGAGGTCCTCTAGATTGGCGAGCATCAGGTCGTGCCAGGCCTCGACCAGCCGGCCGCGCTCGGCGCTCGGCAGGGCGCGCCAGCTGGCGAAAGCCGCTTCTGCCGCCGTGATCGCGCTTTGCGTCTCGCCGCGGCCGAGCGCGGGCACTGTGCCAATTGTCTCCCCCGTCGCCGGATTCACCACATCGAGCGTTGCGCCGTTGGCGGCGCCGATCCAGTCGCCCCCGACATAGGCCTGCTCACGGAACAGGGATGGGTCCTTCAGGCGGGCTGCGATGCTCATGATATCCTCCAGGGCAGATGGCCCATGATCGTGCGGTTCGGCGACAGGGAATACCGACAGCGAACGGCCAGCACCACTTCCTGCTGCAATTGGACCCCTGCCAGCAGGTTATGCTTCGCGGGCACCGGCACGACATGCGTCGTTTCGATGGAAACGGTCCGCTTGCTCTCCGCCTCGCGGCAGGAAGTGAAAGTTGCAGGCTCCCGCTAACCTTCGACGGGACTGAATTCGAGGAGATCGATGATGGCCGCTTTCTGGACGCGCAATGCCGGGATGATCCTGGCACTGGCCCTGGCGGGGTCATGGGCAGGCGGCGCTTCCGCCGAAACCCTGCCCGGCACGGGAAAAGCGGTGCGGATTGCGATCGGCGACACGCTGGGCGCGACGCGGATGCAGGATCACATCATTCAAACCGCCTTCCAGAAGATGGGGTACAAGCCCGTCGAGACGCAGATCAACCCGACATTGTTCTTCCAGGCGTCCGCGCTCGGCGATCTCGACATGATCTCGGGCGTCAACTTTCCGCAGCGCGAACCGCAGTTCAAGGCGGTCGAAAAGCAGCTGGCGACCATCGGCAACGGCACGATCGTCGAGGGCGGCGTCAACGGCTACCTGATCGACAAGAAGACGGCGGACGCCCTCAACATCACCCAGCTGGACCAACTCAAGGACGCCCAGATCGCCTCGAAGCTCTCCGCCGAGGGAAGGGTCAACCTGATCAACTGCGACCCCGGCTGGTCGTGCGGTGACGTGGTCGAATACCAGATCGACAAGTTCGGGCTGAAGGGCACCATCAAATCGGTGCGCGGCAAATACGAAGCGCTGATGGCCGAGGCGATCGCGCGGGTGATGCGCGGCGAGCCGACGCTTTACTACGCCTGGAGCCCGTCCTGGGTGATGGACAAGCTGGTGCCGGGCAAGGATGTCGTCTGGCTGCCCACGCCGTTCGACGCCGTGCCGCCCAACATCAAGGTCTCGGCGAGCGCCCTCGTGCCCGGCGTCAAGGGCTGCGCCGGGGGGCAGGATCCGTGCCGGATGGCACTCGGTCAGTGGAACTACATGCCGATCGCGAACAAGGACTTCCTCGCCAAGAATCCGGCGATCCAGCGCTTCCTCGAACTGTCCCGCTACCCGCGCGACACCTGGGCGAAATGGGAAGGCGCGATCGCCCTCGACAGCTCGCCGCGCGCCATCAGGGCGGCTGCCGAGGCCTGGATCAAGGAGAACCAGTCGACCTTCGACGGCTGGATCACCGATTCGCTGGCAGCCGCGCGCTGACGGGACCGCATTCCGCAGTGCGACCCAGAAACCCGGCCGGTTTTTCGGCCGGCGCTACCTCCCTCGCGCCTTCGAAGCAGCTTCTCTCGATCGGATTCCACCATGGACCACGTCACCGACCGCAACGATATCGGCCCCGTCATCGACGCCATCGTCCGCGAGATCGAACCGAGCCTCGTCGCGATCCGCCGCGACATCCATGCTCATCCGGAGATCGGCTTCGAGGTGGAACGCACCGCCGGCGTCGTCGCCGCCGAGCTTGAGCGACTGGGCATCGCATGCAGGACCGGCGTCGGCCGCACCGGCGTCGTCGCCGATATCGAAGGCGGGGCTCCCGGCCCGCGCCTCGTGATCCGCGCCGACATGGACGCGCTGCCGATGCAGGAGACCACCGGCCTGCCCTATGCCAGCACCGTTCCGGGCCGGATGCATGCCTGCGGCCATGATCTGCACACGGCGACGCTGATCGGCGTGGGTGCCGTCCTCAACCAGCTCTCCGGCAAGCTGAGGGGCTCGATCCGCCTCGTCTTCCAGCCGGCGGAGGAGACGATCGACAGCGGTGCCGCCGCCATGATCGCCGACGGCGTGCTGGACGGTGTCGACATGGCGCTCGGCTTCCACAACGAGCCCGGCATACCCGCCGGCCAGATCGCCTATATTCGCGGCGCGAGCTTCGCCTCCGCCGACAGTTTCCAGATCGTGGTCGAGGGTCGCTCCGGCCACGCCGCCCAACCGCACGAAGCCGTCGACCCCATCGTGGCGGCCGGCTACCTCCTGACCCAGCTGCAGACGATCGTCTCGCGCGAGCTAAACCCGATCCGCAGCGCCGTCGTCACCGTGGGCCGCATCGAAGGCGGCGACGCCTACAACATCATCCCGGACCGCTGCACGATGGCTGGCACGGTCCGCACCCGCTCGCCCGAGGCGCGCGACACTATCGAGGCGGCGATGAAGCGCATCTGCGCCGGCGTCTCGCTCGTCCATCGCGTGGACTGCAAGATCCACCATCGCCGCAATCTGCCGCCGGTGATGAGCGACGACAAACTGCTCGACCGCACAATCGCGGCGGTGAGGCTGCAGGGCGGCGATGCCATCGAAGTCGAGGGCGGGTTCGGCGCCGAGGATTTCGCCTTCTTCTCAGAGCGGGTGCCGTCCTCGCATATCCGCATCGGCTCCGGACAAGCAGGCCGTCAGGACCGCGTCCACAACTCGAACTACCAGCCCGACGAGTCCTGTATTGCCGAAGGCGTGCGGGTGCTCGTCCGATCCGCCATCGAAATGCTCAACGGACGATCGGCGGTCTAGCATTGCGATGGCGGCTGGCCGACAGCGCCCCGGCATCAAGCCGGTCGAGGGGCAGCGACTTCGCGCGCTGCCGCCCGGACCGCGTCCAAGGTTCGATCGACGATCGCTGCGTCATGCTCCGACGAAACGAACCAGGCGCCGCGTTCCAGCACGCGAACGCCGCGCTTGAGCAGCGCATGGGCGAAGCGGCTGTAGGCCGCCTTGTCCGAGCGGGCGACATCGCGATAGTTCCGTGCCGGCGCATCGAGCCCAAAGGCGACATGGAACATCAGCGGGAAGCCCGCGACCTGCGCCTTGATGCCCTCCTCGGCCAGGATCTTGCGGATGCCGTCCTGCAGGCGCTGACCATGGGCGGAGCTGCGCTCGTAGTGCTCCGGCGTCAGCGCCTTCTGGGTTGCGACCATCGCTGCCATGGCGATCGGCTGCGCATTGAAGGTGCCGCCATGCAGCACGCCATCTGCGAACATATCGACAAGCTCCGCGCGACCGGCGATCGCCGCGACCGGAAAGCCGTTGGCGATCGCCTTCGCCATGATGGTGAGGTCCGGCGTCACGCCGAAGCGCTCCTGCGCCCCGCCGCGGCCGAGGCGAAAGCCGGTGATGACCTCGTCGAAGATCAATAGCGCGCCATGCCTGCGGCAGGCGGCGAGCGCACCCTCGAGATAGCCGGGCGCGGGCGCGATGGCACCCTGGTTGCACATCGCCGGTTCCATCAGCACGGCGGCGACGTCGCCCTTGGCCAGCCGCGCCTCCAGCGCCGCGAGGTCGTTCCAGCCGAGGATCGAGAGCCCCTCGCCCGCCTCCGGGTCCTGCCCCTTGCTGCCGATCACCGGCGTCGGCGCCTCGTCTGGCCCGGCCGCGTTCAGCCCCGGCGCCGTCGACCACAGGATGTTGTCGAACCAGCCGTGATAATGCCCCTCGAACTTGACGATGGTCCGCTTGCCTGTGGCCGCACGCACCAGCCGCATCGCCGCCTGCGCCACCTCCGAGCCGGAGGAGCCGAAGCGCAGCCGCTCCGCCGAGGGGATGCGCTCGCAGATCAGCTTGGCGGCTTCATATTCGATCGGCGCCTGCCCGGCGAAGAGGATGCCCTTCTCCGCCTGACGCTGGGCCGCCTCGATCACGGCCTTGGGCGAGTGGCCAAGCACGGTCGCGCCCATGCCGCAGTAATAATCGATGATCCGATTGCCATCGACATCGATCAGATAGGCGCCCTCGCCGCGCTCGAAGACGAGCGGCCCCGGTGCCATGCCGAGCCGGAAATTGCTGTTCACGCCACCCGCGACGAAACGGGCGTTCGCCGCGACCTGACGGGCCGATTCCTCGAAGCGCAGTGTCTCGGACTGCTGTGTGCCGTTGCCTGCCACGTGCGTTGCCTCCGCTGCTATTGCCCCGACCAGACCAGACCCTCCGCACCGCGTAAAGGAACGCTGGTTTCGTCTTGCGGAATTCCGTCGGGCTGGCTATGCGAAGCTGATCGAGCTGGACGACCGGAGCGGCCATGACCAGGAAACCCGACAACCCCTACGTCGTGCAGCCGGTGATGAAGGCGCTGAAGGTGCTGGAACTGGTGGCCCGCCACGGGCACGAGATCGCGCTCACAGCCGTCAGCAAGGAGCTGCGGATTCCGAAGACGACCACCTTCCGCTATCTGCAGACGCTCACCGCCGCCGGCTTTCTCGACCACAACCGAGCTACCGACCGCTACAATCTCGGCCCCCAGCTGCGCGCCATCGCCCGTGCCGATGCCAGCGTCAGCAAGGTCCGCGAGCTTGCGCGCCCGGCCATGATCGAGCTGATGCACGAATTCAACGAGACGGTGAACCTGGCCGTGAAGGGCAACGGCACGGTCGTTTATATCGACCTGATCGAGGCCAATCGTTCGCTGCGGATGCAGGCGCGCATCGGCGAAAGCCATCCGATGCATTCGACCGCGCTCGGCAAGGCGATCCTGGCCTTCCTCCCCGAAGCCGAACGTCAGCGCCAGCTCGACCTGCCCCTGACAGAGCGCACCGGGCGCACCTTGCTGGAGCGCGAGGAGATCGAGCGCCAGCTCCGTCAGGTGGCGCGGACCGGCTATGCCACCGAAATGGGCGAGAACGAGGACGGCGCCATGTGTGTCGGCGTGCCGATCCTCGACGAGGACGGCTATCCCGTCGCGGCGCTCAGCGTCTCCGCCCCCCTGATGCGCATGCCGCATTCGCTGGCGGCGAAGGTCGGGACGCGTCTGCGCGAGGTTGCTGCCGGCATCTCGACCCGGCTCGGTTCGCATCCGCCGGCCGCTGCGCGCTGAAGCCCCGTTCATCGATATTCGATCCGCGGGTCGATCCAGGCATAGAGCACGTCGACCGTCAGGTTGATCAGCATGTAGGCGATCAGGATCACCAGGATGCAACCCTGGATCAGGGGATAGTCGCGCGTGCTGATCGCCTGGATCAGCAGGCGCCCCAGCCCCGGATAGGTGAAGACCGCCTCCGTCACCACCGCCCCGCCGATGAAATTCGCCATCATCAAGCCGACGATGGTGACGAAGGGCAAAAGCGCATTGCGCATGATGTGCAGCCCGACGATGCGGCTTTCCGGCACACCCTTGGCGCGGGCGGTGCGGACATAGTCGGCCCGCGCCTCGCCGATCAACGAAGCCCGCAGGAACCGCGCCAGGATGCCCGAGACATAGGTGCCGAGCGTGATCGCCGGCAGCGCCAGGCTGCGCAGCGCGTCAGCCGGAGACTCCCAGAGCGGCACATGGCGCGAGGCCGAGGGCAGCCAGCGCAACTCCACGGCGAAGAGCAGGATCAGCAGGATGCCGAGCCAGAAGGTCGGTACGCCCAGCGCCAATGCGCTCCAGCCGCTGAGCAGCCGGTCGAGCCAGGAATTCGGCCGGACCGCGCTCGCGATCGCCACGGGGATGCCGATCGCCAGGGCCACGACGATCGCCGCCAGCGCCAATTGCAGTGTCGCCGGCAGCCGTTCGCCGATCAGTTGTAGCACCGGCTGGCGGCTATGCAGCGACAGGCCGAAATCGCCGGTCAGCGCCCGGCCGAGCCAGTCGAGATACTGCACGACCATCGGGCGGTCGAGCCCGTAGCGCTGGATGGCCGCAGCGATCTCCTCCGGCCCCGCATTCTCTCCGACGATGACCGCGACCGGCCCGCCTGGCACCGCATAAATCATCGCGAAGATCGCAAACGAGGCGGCCAGCAGCACGGGCAGCATCTGCAGGAGGCGGCGCAGGATATAGGCCGTCATCGCCTGGCCCCGATCGTCTCGCCGGAGGCGTCGGTCTCGTTGCGGTCGAGCAGCGAGGTCAGGGCCCGGCCGATCGTGTCGAAGGACAGGATCGTCAGTGTCAGGACGAGGCCGGGCAGCACCGCATAGGTGGGAGCCTCGTAGAGATAGGACTTGCCGGTGCGCAGCATCTCGCCCCAGCTCGGTGTTGGCGGCGGCACGCCGACTCCGAGGAAGGCGAGCGCCGCCTCGAGCAGGATCGCGATCGAGGCGAGCACGATCGCCTGAACTACCAATGGGCTCAAGGCGTTGGGCAGGATCGTTCGGAACATGATGTAGCCGGGGCGCCCGCCGAAGCCGCGCACCGCCATGACGAAATCGAGCTGGCGCAGTGCCATGACCTGCGCCCGCGCGATGCGCGCGAAACCGGGAATGCCGGCGACGCCGACCGCGATCAGCGCCGCCCCCTGGCTGCGTCCGAGCACCGCGATCAGCGCCATGGCGAAGAGGATGTTCGGCAGGGCGAGCAGCACGTCGATGCAGCGCATCAGGAGCGAGTCCCGCCAGTCGCCGTAGAAGCCGGCGATGAGCCCGACGGGCACGCCGATCAGCGCCGCGATGAGGACCGCGCCGAAGGCCGTGACCAGCGAGGTTCGCGCGCCATAGACGACGCGGGCGAGAATATCCCGGCCGAGTTCGTCGGTGCCGAACCAGTATTCCGGCGAAGGCGGCTGCAGCGAATCCGCGATGCTCTGCCTCAGCGGGTCAAGCGGCAGCATGCCCGCGAAGATCGCCGTGAGCGCGACCAGGGCGAGGAAGGCGAGGCTCAGCGCCGCGCCACGCCGGGCCAGCAGCCGGCGCAGCACGCGCCCGAGCGAGGCCAGGCTCTCCCGCATCAGGCGGCGCCGATGAGGCGCCGCCGCGTTTCCGCCAGCCGCATCACTTGAACCCGATGGTGCGCGCGACGAACAGGTTGTCGATGTCGAGCGTAACCCCGCCGATCTTCTCCGAGGCGGCGATCAGGCCGACATCGTAAGAGTTGGTCGGGATCGCGAAAGCCTCGTCCACCATGACCCGGTTGAGGTTGTCGTAGGCGGCCTTGACCTCGGCCTCTCCGCCCGCGGCACCGTCGACCTTGGCGATCGCGGCGACATAGTCCGGGTGCGGGTGGGGGTCCTTGAGGACCGGGTTCTGCGACGTCCGGTAGATCGAGTTGGTCGTGACCCGCGACGGGAACTTCTGGACGTTGCCGACAGCGCCGAAAGTCGCGGCGAAATCGCCGCCGAGCAGCGCCGTGACGTATTCCGCGCCCTGCCGCATATCGAGTTCGATCGGGATACCGGCCTTGGCGAGCGAGCCCTGGACGATCTGGCTGATCGTCACGGAAGCCTCGTTGCTGCCGTCCACCAGGATCTTCCAGCCCTTCATCTCGTCCGCCGAAAGACCGGAGGCCGCGAGCAGCTTCTTCGCCTTGTCGAGATCGAAGGAGTAGGTCTTGATGTAGCTGGCATCGAAGGCCGGGCTCGCCGGCGCCCAGGGCAAGGCGACCACCTGCCCCATGCCGGCATAACCGACGCGCAGGATGCTGCCGCGGTCCATCAGATAATTGAAGGCCTGCCGGAACGACTTGTTGCGGAAGGGAACGCGCGTCGAGTTGATCCGGAAGACCTGGACGAGCTGGCCGGGGCCGGCGAAGACCTGATAGCCGGCGCCCTTGAGCCTGACCGCGCTGCGCGAAGAGCCGTTGTAGACGATGTCGACGGCGCCCGACTCCAGCGCCGCGGTCGCCGCCGCATCCTCGCTGAAGACGGTGAAGACGAGGTCCTGCGCGATCGGCTGCTTCTCGCGCCAGTATTTCGGGTTGGCCTTGAGAACGAGCCCCTGCCCGACCGCACGGCTCACCAGCGTGTACGGGCCGGTGCCGGCCGGAACTGTCTCGACCGTGTCGATGCCTTTTGGGTCAATCGGGATCAGGAACTGCAGGAGGTCTAGAATCTGCCGGTCCGGCACCGGCGCCTTGAAGTTGATCGTGACCGTGCGCTCGTCCGGCGCCGACCAATCCTTCACGATCGCCATGGTCGAAAAGACGTTCTTGCCGCGCTTGGGATCGGCGCCCTTCTGCAGGGTGGCGACCACGGAGTCGGACTTGAACGGCGTGCCGCTATGGAAGGTCACGCCGTCGCGCAGCTTCAGCGTCACCGACGTCTTGTCCGGCGCGATTATCCACCCGGTCGCCAGGCTCGGCTCCGGCTTCCCCTCCGGCGTGTACTCGATCAGGCTGTCGTAGAGGTTCTTGATGACATGGAAATTGACCGTGGAGAGCTGCTGCGGATCATAGTTCGCCAGCTCGTTCAGCACGGCGACACGCAGAGTGCCGCCCTTGAGCTGCTGGGCGGAAGCCGGCAAGGCCGCCAGCAGCGGGGCCGCCCCCGCAAGGGCAAGGCCGGTCATGCAGATTTGACGTCGCGACAGCTTTGTCATCGCTTTCCCCTCTTGTTGTGCTTCGGTTTCGCGTCAGCTCGTCCCCGCTCCCGGCTGGGACGAATGCGCCCGCCAGTCGCTTATTGTCTCCAACGGATAGACCGGGCGCGGAATCCGCTGCCACGGCAGGGTGAACACATCCGACTGTCCCGGCCCGCGCGTGTCGGCACGCACGAGGCCGGAGGCGATACGGTCGAAATACTGGAAGTTCGAGGCCGTCTTGAGCACGGCCATCTTGTAGTCGGAGAGGTCGATGCCGAAGGCCTCGTAAACGTCGGGCACATTGCCCGCGACGCCGCGCAATTCCGAGATCAGGAGCGTCACCGGCCCGACATCGAAGACGGCGACCCGGCCCATGTCGACCTCGGGCTGATGATTGAAGTTCAGCGGGATCGACCCGCCTCCGAGCTTCCGCACCCTGCCCGTCACCGTCAGCGGCTTGAAGAAGGCGGTCGCCGCATCGCCGCCGAGCGGCAGGGTCACCTCGGCGCCCTCGCCCGCCGCGGTCAGCGTCGCGACGGCCTTGGGCGAGATCAGCGGGATCAGCGCCTTGCTCCTGATGCCGAGCCGCAGCATCGCTTCGAGCAGCAGGTTGCTGTCGCCGGCCGCGCCGCCGAAGACGGTATCGCCGGTATCGCTGACCACGACCATGCCGCGCTCGGCCGCATCGGCCTTGCGCACGGCGTCATCGACCGAGACGGCTTCACGAATCTGGAAGTCATCGCGCATCGACCAGGCGAGGTCGGCTAGCTCGTCCGCCAGCGTCTCGGCCAAAGCCTTATCGCCATCGGTGACGACGATCGTCGACCACCCGCCCTCTGCGACATCGAGCCAGGGCTGCATCGGATAGTTCGAGGCCTGCAGCACGCGGCGGTCGGCCTCCAGTGCCCGCGCCCGGTCGAACCAGATCTTCATCGGCCCTTTCGAGGTCAGGAACTGCTCCTGATGCGAGAGCAGCGGGATCTTGCGCCAGGCCATGACGGGCTTGAGCTTGCCGGTCAGGATGCGCAGCAGCACCTCGGTCCCGACCTTGCCGGTGTCGAACACGTCATGCGGCTGGGTGCGGTGGCCGACGATGGCCGTGCAGTTGGCCATGATCTTGTGGGTGACATTGGCGTGGTGATCGAGCCCGAGCAGGATGGGCACGTCCGGCCCGAGGATCTGGCGGCAAAGCTCCGCCTGTTCACCCTCGACATCGTCTACCCCCTCCGCCGCGCAGGCGCCGTGCAGGTGCAGCACCAGCCCGTCGATCGGCCCGACATTCTCGAGGCCGGCCCGGATCTTCGCCTGGAAGAAGTCGAAGGCCTCGCGCGAGATGCGCCCGCCGGCCACCGCCCAGGCCCGGATGATCGGGACCGTCTCGATATCGAGCCCGGATTCGCGGATCGCGGCGAAATGCCCGCCGATCTGTCCGATCTCACCGAAGTGCCGGGCGATGTCCTCGCCTTCATAGAGGCCGAACGCCTCGAAATCATCGAGCGTGGTCAGCACCGGATTGAAGTCGTTCGTTTCCTGAACGATGTGGATCAACGCCAGACGCACAGCGACCTCCCGGATAGCGGCTTCGAGCACCCGGGCCACGCCGGGCGAACGGCTTGTCAGAAGCTTGCAGGCATCGGCTGCGCCGGTCCCGGTCACGAAGCAGACGAGCCCGCGAAATCTTCGAAAAGCGTAGGTGCGGCAACTATTTCACGTCAAGGATTCAACGTTCCACCTGAAGGAACATGACGTCAGGCAACAGCCTGCGCTCTCGCCGCCGGCCAGTAGCGGCAGGAGACGCCATGCCCTTCCGAGACCTCGTGCCATTCGGGCGTGCCGGCGCGACTGTGATCGACCCCGTGGACGCAGCCACCACCATTGCCTTCGAGGAAGCGCAGATCCGGCGGGACCCGCCTCAGACGCTCGCGCTGAAGGGCAGGATCGGGCACCGGCACGGCGTCGAGCAGCAATCGCGTATAGGGATGAGCCGGGCTGTCATACACTTGGCGCGCACTACCCATCTCGACGATGCGGCCACGGAACATCACGGCGACCCGATGCGCCATCTCCCTGACGATGGCGAGGTCGTGCGCGATGAAGAGATAGGACAGCCCCAGCTTCTCCTGCAGCGATTGCAGGAGCGCGACGATCTGCGCCTGCGTGCGCACGTCGAGTGCCGAGACCGGCTCGTCGCAGACGACGAAATCCGGATTGACCGCCAGCGCCCGCGCGATGACGACACGCTGCCGCTGCCCGCCGGAGAATTCGTGCGGATAGCGCCGCACCATCGCCGGATCGAGGTTCACCAGTTCCAGCAGCTCCGCGACCCGCGCGCGCATCTGGTTCGCCGGTACGCTGCGGTGGACCTGCAGGGGCTCGCTCAGGATCTGGCCGATGGTCATGCGCGGATGCAGGCTCGAATAGGGGTTCTGCAGGACGAACTGCATGTGCCGGCGCATCCGGCGCAGTTCGCCGGCGCGCATCGTGGTCAACTCCTGCCCGAGCAGCCTGACCGAGCCCCCGCTCGCCTTCTGGAGTTGCAGGATGGCGCGGCCTGCCGTCGTCTTGCCTGAGCCGGACTGGCCGACGAGACCGAGCGTCTGCCCCGGCGCGATATCGAAGGAGAGGCGCTCCACGGCGGTGACCGGCGCCGCGCCGCGCCGTCCCGGAAACTGCACAGAGAGGTCGCGGACTTGCAGCACGGGCTCGATCGAGAGCTCCCCAGTCAGGTCGCGAAGCCCGGGTGCCGCGGTCATCGGACCGCCCTCGCATCCTGCAGGCGCGGCACGGCATCGAGCAGAGCCCGGGTATAGGCGTGCTGCGGCGCTGCAAAGATCTCGTCCACCGGTCCGGCCTCGACGATCTCGCCGCGGTACATCACGTTGACGCGGTCGACCATGCCCGCAACGACCCCGAAATCATGGGTGATCAGCATGAGCGCCATGCCGCGCTCTTCCCTGAGGCGCAGCAAGAGCCGCAGGATCTGCGCCTGCACGGTGACGTCGAGCGCCGTGGTCGGCTCGTCGGCGATCAGCAAGTCCGGCTCGCAGGAGATCGCGATGGCGATCAGCACGCGCTGGCGCTGTCCGCCCGAGAACTGATGCGGAAAATCCTCGATGCGACCAGCCGGATCGGGAATGCCGACGAGATCGAGCAGTTCGACGCTGCGCTCGCGCGCTGCCTTGCCCGACAAGCCGAGATGGCGGCGCAGCATGTCGCCCATCTGCGCGCCGATGCTCATCACCGGGTTGAGCGAGGTCATAGGGTCCTGGAAGACCATGGCGATGCGCCGGCCGCGCAAATCGCGCATCTCCTCCTCGCCCAGCCCGAGAAGCTCCTGCCCCCAGAACGCGACCGAGCCGCCGAGCCCGATCGAGGCACCCTCGGGTGCCAGCCGCATCAGGGCCTTGGCGGTGACGCTCTTGCCGCAGCCAGATTCGCCGACGAAGCCGACCGCCTCGTCGGCGTTGATGTCGAAGGAGATGCCGCGCACGGCCTGTATGATCTCGCGCCGTGTCGTTACCGTCGCGGTCAGGTCGCGCACCCGGAGAAGCGGCCCTTTCATCGCACGCTCCCCACGTCGAGCACTTCACGCAGGCCGTTGGCGATGATGATGAAGGTCAGCGTCGCGAAGACGATCGCGGCGGCCGGGCCGATCACCGTCAGCGGCGCCAGCTCCATGAACTGCCGCGCTTCCGAGAGCATGCCGCCCCAGTTCGGATCGGGAGGCGGCGGGCCGAGCCCCAGGAAGGAGAGCGCCGTCACCGTGAAGATCGTCTGCGACAAGGTCAGGCTCGTCGCGACGAGGATGGGCGAGACCACGATGGGCAGGATATGGCGCAGCACCAGCCTTATCTCGCTCATGCCGACGCTGCGCGCCGCCTCGACATGGTCCCATTGCTTGACGCTGAGCACCGGCGCCCGCACCACCCGCGCCATCGCCGGCGTGTAGACGATGGCTATGGTCAGGATCAGGTTCGGCACCGTTGGCCCGAGTGCGGCGACGACAGCGATTGCCAGAAGCAGCACCGGAAAGGCGAAGACGACATCGAGCAGCCGCATGACGATCTCGTCGACGAACCCGCCGAGATAGCCGGCAGCGAGCCCCAGGATCAGCCCTGCCACCAGCGCGATGAACACCGCCGTCACCGTGATCAGCAGCGTCGTGCGGCCGCCGACGATCAGGCGGCTCAGGACGTCGCGCCCGATCGAATCCGTGCCGAGCCAGTGGGCGGCGCTCGCCGGAGCGAGCGAATCCGGCGAGGTCGCGGAGGGAGCATAGGGCGCGACCAGCGGCGCGAAGACGGTGACGATCAGCATCGCCCCCAGCATGGCCAGCCCCAGGCCGAGCAGCAGCCAGCCCTGTGTGATCCCGGCCGCCTTGCGTTCGCTCGGAGGGGCCGCCGCGGCAGCCGGCATGTTCTCCTGCACGGCGCCGCTCACATCTGCACCCGCGCATCGACCCGCGCATAGGCGATGTCGATCATGGTGTTGACCAGCACGACGATGCCGGCTGCGACCAGCACGATCGCCTGGATAACCGGGTAGTCGCGGCTGTTGATGGAATCGAAGAGGTACTGCCCCATGCCAGGAATGGCGAAGATGGTCTCGACCAGGATGCTGCCGCCGAGCAGCGCCGCGATCTTGAGGCCCGCGGCGGTGATCACAGGCGTCAGCGCGTTGCGCATCAGGTAATCGCGCAGGATCGCGCCGGGTCTCAGCCCCTTGGCGCGGGCGACCATGACGAAGTCCTGATTGGCGACCTCGAGCACGGCGGCGCGCGTGTTCTCGGCGATGGTCACCGAGACGGCGAGCGCCAGCGCGAAGGCAGGCAGCAGCATGCTGCAGAGATTGGCGAGCGGGTTTTCGAGAAAGGGCGTGTAGCCGAGCACCGTGATCTCGGGGAAGTAGAGGCCGAAGAGCAGCACGATCAGCGTCGCGACGACATAGTTCGGCACCGCCAGCATCAGCCCGTTCCAGAGCCGGACCAGCCAATCGACCGCGCCGCGCAGCCGCGCCGCGGCCAGCCCTGTGGCGATGCCCATCACGACGGCCATGATGGCGGCGATCAACGTGAGCTGGAAGGTAACGGCGAGCCGATCGAGCAGCTCGCCCAGCACCGGCCGGCGCGTCACGAAGGAAATGCCAAGATCGCCGGTGAGCGCAGCCCCGAGCCATGACAGATATTGCGTCATCAAGGGCTGCTCGAGCCCGAGATCGCGGCGGATCGTCGCCAGTACATCCGGCGCCACGCTCTGCGAACCGGCCGCCGCGATGGCAAAATCGCCCGGAATCGCGCGCATCAGCATGAAGGCGACGAAGGAGACGCCGAGCAGGATCGCCGCCATCCAGGCAAGGCGCCCGAGGACGAAACGCGTCATCGGCAGGCCTCCGCCGCGAGGCGGCAGGCGGAGCCTACTTCTTCAGCCATGTCGTGCGCACGAAGGAGCGGATGTTCGCCGCCAGCGGCACATAGCCCTGGACATAGTTCCACCAGATCTCCCAACGCAGCGGGTATTGGTAGACCTGGATGACATAAGCGTTGTCGGCGATGCGCCGCTGGATATCGAGATTCTTCGCTGCGCGCTTGCCCGTGTCGAGTTCGGCCCGCGCCTCGGCGATCATCTTGTCGAGGTCGGGATCGTTCGAGCCCATCGCCCTGCCGTAGCCGCTGGTCGAGGTGATGTACTGGAACACCCCGTCGGGATCGGGCGTCCAGGACAGCGCGACGGAAAGCAGAGTCGGCCAGTCGCCGCTCGCCCATTTGGCGAGGAGCGGCGCGGTCTCCATCGGCACCAGCTTCACGGTGATCCCGGCCGCCTGCCATTGCTGCTGCAGGATCTGGGCGCAGGCGACGTCGAGCGGATTGGCGGCGACGACGATATAGTCGCCGAGATCGATGCCACCGGGATAGCCGGCTTCGGCGAGAAGCGCCTTCGCAGCAGCCGGATCGTGCTTGTAGTACGGCAATTCGCCCGTACCGTCATAGCCGCCGACGTGGCTTTCCGGGATCATCGCCCCGACCTTGCCGGAGCCGCCGAGCACGGTGTCGAGGCAGGCCTTGCGGTCCGTTGCCAGGCTGAGCGCGCGCCGCACCTTCACGTCGTTCAGGGGCTTGGCCTTCATGTTCAGCCAGATCGGGAAGGTGCGCGATGTCTGCCCCGGCGCAGAGACGAAATTCGGCGAAGCGCGCGAGATGGCGGTCGCCACCTTCGGGTCCTTCACCCAGGTCATGTCAATGGCGCGGGAGCGCAGCGCTGAGGTCAGCGTCGCCTGGTCCTTGTAGAACTTGAACACCACCTTCGCGAGATGGGGCTCGCCCTTCTCGTAATAGTCGCCGAAGCGCGTCAGCGAGAATTGCTGGTTCGGCTGATAGGCCTCGAAAGCGAAGGGCCCGGTGCCGACCGGCTGGGTGACGAGGTTGTCTACCCCGGCCGGGACGATCGCGCCATTGGGGTTGCTGGCGAGATTGCTGAGGAAGGCCGCATCGGTCGCGTTGAGCTGAAACCTGACCGTCAAGGGATCTACGACCGTCACCGATTCGATGCTGGAATACAAAGCGCGCAGGCGGCTGCCTGTGGCCGGGTTCATGATCCGGTCGAAGGTGTGCTTCACGTCCTCGGCGCTGAAGCCCTTGCCGTTATGGAACTTCACTCCCTGCCTGAGCTTGAAGACGTAAGTCTTTGGATCTGGCTGCTGATAGCCCGTCGCCAGATCGGGCTCGACCTTCATCTGAGCGTTCCAGCGCAGCAGGCCGGTATAGAGCAGACTGGTGAAGTCGTAGGACGAGAAGGCGTTGACCGTGACCGGGTCGAGCCCGATCGGATCGGCATCGGCGCCGATCGTCAGCGTGCCGCCCGCGGCCGGGGTCTGGCCGTGCGCCAACGCGCTCCAGAAGGCGGGCGTGGCAAAGGCCGCGCCACCGGCCGTCAACAGCTGCAGCAGACTGCGTCGCGACGGCGCGTGCTCGCCTTCGCCATCGACCCCGAGGAATGACGGTGCGGTCACGAACGATCCTCCCACAATGACGCTTGCCGGCGCATCCGGCCCGATCCTTGCCTGCCGCTCCAAGGGGCGGGCGGCATCGTCGGGTTCCTGATCTCGATGCTTTGGCCGCCTTACCATTGGATTGGTGACGGCCTTCCCGCTCTCGAACGCAGGCTAGGAAGCGCCCGAATTCGCGTCAAGGATCACCGGTTTCATCAGAAGGAACAGTCCGCACGCTCCCTTCAGAAGAAGGTCCGGATGGCGCCGGTCACGCGCCAGTCGTCGTCGACCAGCATCAGCAGCGCCCATTTGTCGAAGGTCGTGCAGGGATGGCCGATGCCGAAGGCGACCATGTCGCCGACCTGCAGCGGGCTCTCCTCCGGCGTGCCGAGATGGCAGTGCTGGTCGTTGAGCGCCAGCACATTATGCCCGGCCGGCATCGGCTCCGGCCGCGCCATCGCCCCGCCCGGCCGGTACCAGCGCAAGGGCACCGGCATCCCGGAATCGAAGCTGATGTCGCGCTTGCCGACAGTGAGCAGGCTGCGCCCGCGCTCCGGCCGCGACTGGACATAGGCCCAGACCTCCAAAGCCGGCTCAAGTCCGCCCGGCGGCAGTTTCAGGCTGGTCTCCAGCGTGATCCGCCGGAACGCCGCAGAATAGACGGTGGAGTCATGGGTCAGATAACAGCCCGAGCGCAGCACCTTGACGATCGGCCGGCTGAACGAAGCCGCATTGAACGCCTCGCCGACCCGGTCGAACAGCGAGGTCCCGCCGGCCGAGAGCACTATCGGTTCCGGCCCCAAGAGCCCCTCGCCCTCGGCAGCCGTCGCAACCGCGACCACTTCGCCGAGCAGCCTGTCGGCATTGGCGGTGTCGCTGTGCAGGCCCTCGACACATTCGAAGCCGGCGAGCCGCAAGCCCGGCGCGCCTGCGACGGCGCGCGCCACGGCCAGTGCCTCCTCACGGGTCCGCGCGCCGGTGCGCCCGCCCATGAAACCGATCTCGACGAAGATGCGCAGGGGGTTGGCGTCCGCATGCTCCTTCGCGGCCTCGGCGAGCAACCCGACCCCGGCGACGCTGTCGGCGAGGCAGTAAAGTTCGAAGCCAGGTTCCCGCAGCGCGACGAAACAGGCCGCGATCTCTTGCGGGCCGACCGGCTGGTTGGCGAGGATGACGCGTTTCACGCCGAAATGCCGGGCAACGGCAAGCTGCTGCATCGTCGCCACGGTGATCGCCCAGGCACCGTCGGCGATCTGCAGGTCGAAGAGCTGCGGCGCCATCGTCGTCTTGCCATGCGGCGCGATCAGCAAATCGTTGGCGCCGGCGAAAGCGCTCATCCAGGCGCTATTGGCCTGCAGGACGCTCTCGCGGATCACCGCGAGCGGCATCGGCATGTCGCCGCCGAGAACGCTCCAGCTATCGCCAAGCCGCAGCTTCGCGCCCGGCGGCAGTCCCTTCATCAGATCGTCGAGGTGCTGGTCCCCGATTTCGCCCAACGACAGGCGCGGCAGGGCGGCGGCAGAAGCGGTTACAGCCATGGGTTCGGATCCAGCGGAGAGAAGGGGCGCCTGACCTTGGTATAGGGGATCTTGCTCGCATCCGGCGGATAAGGCCCGCCGCTGTCGAGATAGAGCACGCTCGCTGCGATCGGCGCGAAGGCGGCGTGGAAGTGGTTCGAGGACTTCACCACGACCAGCTTCTTGGCGGCAAGATCGACGCCGAGATCGGTGAAGACGGGCGGGCTGAAGGTCTGCGCCCGTGTCGAGGCGAGCACGATGTCGAGCAGGCCGACCCGGATCGCGGCGGCCGGGCCGAGCGAGACCCAGCTCTGCGCGAACGGGATCAGCAGGTCTTCGGTCGTCCCGATGACCTGGACCGTCGCATCGATCGGCTTGCCGGAGGACGGCGCCGCCTTTCCGGCGAACCGCAACGGGATTTCGGTCCCGACGCCGGCGGCTCTGCAGAGGCCGACCGCGACGGGGTCCCATAGCGCCCCTATCGCGGCGGGCACGTCCGGGTGCCGCAGCAGCGCCTCGACCATCACCGAGGAATCGCCGGCCACGCCGCCGCCCGGATTGTCCCAGCGATCGGCCAGGACCACGGGTTTTCCCGGCTGCGCCAGTTCGAGCGCCGCCGCGATGCCCTCCTCCGGCTTGTAGTGCTTCGGCGAGGCGCCGTTCCCCCAGCGCAGGATTTCGAGACCGAGTTCCCTGGCGAGCGCCGCCGCCTTCGCTTCGTCGCCATCGGTAATGACCAGCACCTTCGTCCCGACATCGGCGACGTCCGCGGCCTGAAAACCATGCGCGACCGAAATCGACAGGATGCCGTCCCTCCCTTCCAGCGCCATGATCCGGTCGACGAAGCTGCGGCCGGGCTCCCGGCTGGTCATGAAGGCGGCGAGCCCGCGGCAGTCGAACACTGCGCTGGCGGGCCTGACCTGCTTGCGCGCCGTCCGGAGGCAGAGTTCCAGCAGGTCCTCGGCCCGCGCGAGAAAGTCCGTGTGCGGGAACTCCTTGAAGGCGACGATGATGTCGGCACCCTCGACCATCTGCGCGGTGAGATGGCAATGCATGTCGAGCTCGGCTCCGACCACGCAATCCGGCCCGGCGAGCGCCCTCACCCGCGCGATCAGGTCACCCTCGCAATCGTCATAGCCGCGCGCCCCCATCGCGCCGTGCAGGCCGAGCAGGACGATGTCGACCGGCAGTGCCGCCACGAGCTGCCCGAGGATTTCGTCGCGCAGGCTTTCATAGCCCTCCTGCGAGACAAGCCCAGCCGGCTCGGCCCAGGTCGCGGTTCCCTCGATCAGCTCGTAGCCTTCGCTGGCGGCGCGACGCCGCGCCGCGACGATCGGCGCCGAGCACAGGGTCGGCGTTTCCGGGTGGGTTCCCGGTGGGCAATAAAAGGCTCCCTCGAAGGCGCTGCGATCGACGAAGAGCGGCGCGAAGGTGTTGGTTTCCGTCGCCAGCGACGCAGTGAAGACGCGCATCTGCCTCTAGTCCCGATCTGCGCCGGCATCGCTCTCTCCGGCGCGCCGGCCGGCACCATGAAACGGGGAGTTGGCGCAACCTGTCAAAGCACTCGCGTTCCTTGGAGCGGAACAATGCCAGCTTGATTCGGAACAGCGCAGCGGCCGAGATGAGGAGGCTTCAGGGAGCCTCGCAGAACATGCCGCAGCCTCGCCGGATCCTGCTGGGGTCCCTCTTCCACGAGACGCATAGCTTCGTCGACGAGGTTACCGGGCTGGCCGATTTCACCATCCGCACCGGCGAGGAACTGTTGCGCCGGCGCGGCGACGGCTCGACGGTCGACGGCTTCCTCGAAGTGGCCGAAGCCGAGGGGTGGCAGGTCGTGCCGACGGTTGACTACACGGCGCTGCCGGCCGGAACCGTCGATCACGCCGTCTTCGAGCGCTTCCTGTCGGAATTCGATGCCGGGCTGAAGGCAGCGCTCAGCTCCGGAGGCCTCGATGGCATCTGGCTCGCGCTGCACGGTGCTATGGTCACGACCGCCTGCCCCGATCCCGAAGGCGCGCTGCTCGCCCGTATCCGCTCCGTGCCGGACTGCGAGACCCTGCCGGTCTTCGGCGTCTTCGACCTGCATGCCAATTTCACCGCGGCGATGGCACAGCATGCCAACGCCCTCGTCGCCTACCGCGAGAACCCACATACGGACGCTCGCGAATCCGCCGTGCGTTCGGCCCGTCTGCTGGCGCAGGCCCTGAAGGAGGGCGTCCTGCCGCGCATGCTCTCCTGCAACGCGCCCGTGATGTGGCCTCCGACCGGCACCGGAACCGCCGACCGGCCCATGCGCGACCTGGAGGCGCTGGCCCGGCTGATCGAGCAGCAGAACCCGGCGATCCTGGTCGCCAATGTCATCGGCGGCTATTCCTTCTCCGATGTGGCCGAGGCCGGCGTCGCCTTCTCAGTCGCCTTCACCGGCTCGGAAGCGGAAGCGCGGGACGCTCTCGCCCAACTGACCGAGACGGCCGTCGCCTTGCGCGATCACGGCCTGCCGGCGGAATGGGACATCGACGACGCGGTCGCGGAGATCCTGCGGTCTCCGGGCGGCCCGTATCTCGTGGTCGAGCCGGCCGACAATATCGGCGGCGGCGCGCCGGGAGACGGCACCTCGGTGCTGCGGGCCTTCCTGCGCCACCGTGTCGAGAATTGCGCGGTCGCCATCGCCGATCCGGCGGCCGTCGCGACCATGACCGGCGCGAAACCCGGAGAAACCCGCAAGCTCTCGATCGGCGGCAAGGGCAGCGCCGTTGCCGAAGGGCCGGTCGAGATCGAGGCCCGCTTCGTCAGCGCCAGCGACGGGGAATTCGCGCTGGAGGACCTGAATAGCCACCTCGCCGCCTCGCAGGGCTCGCGCTTCAGCATGGGGCTGAGCGTGGTGGTCGAGGCCCGCGGCGTCACCATCCTGCTGACCAGCCGCAAGACCCCGCCTTTCGACCTCGGCCAGTTCCGCTCGCAGGGCATCCATCCCGAGATGCTGAAGGCGATCGGCGTCAAGGCGGCGGTGGCGCATCGGCGAGCCTACGACAAGATCGCCAAGGGCAGCTTCACGGTGACGACGCCCGGCCCCTGCACCAGCAAGATCGCCGGGTTGCCCTATACGCGTTTGCGCGGGCCGGTCTTTCCGATCCACGCTGACGCGCCGCATCGATAGTGCGGACGGCAGCTGCGCCTGGGAAGCGTGGCCGCGAATATCCTGTTTCCTCTCACGAAACAGGCGCATCTTGCTTGGGGAGGGCGGCGCGTCGTCTGCTTGCCGCTGCGCCGGCCATCGAGCGGTTTTCAGCAAAAGGCGGAGGGGAAGCCATGTTTCAGAATCTCATCAAGATCGCCGCAGGGCTCGGAGTCGCCGCCTGCGTGCTCCTGCCCGCCACCGGTGCCTCGGCACAGGGCAAGCTCAAGGAGGTGCTGAGCCGCGGCAAGCTCGTCGTGGGCACGGGCAGCACCAACCCGCCCTGGCATTTCCGCAACGAGAAGGGCGAGCTGGTCGGCTTCGACATCGAGATCGCCAAGATCATCGCACAGGGCCTGTTCGACGATCCCAACAAGATCGAGTTCGTCAATCAGGCATCGGACGCTCGCATCCCGAACATCGCCACCGGCAAGGTCGATATCGCCTGCCAGTTCGTGACCGTGACCGCCGCGCGCGCCCAGCAGGTCGCCTTCACGGTGCCGTACTATCGCGAGGGCGTCAGCCTGATGATGGTCGCCGGCGGCCCCTTTGCCGATTATGCGGCGCTGAAGGCGGCCGGCAGCAAGGTCACGATCTCCGTGCTGCAGAATGTGTTCGCAGAGAAGATGGTCAGGGATGCATTGCCCGACGCCAAGGTCGACCAGTTCGAGAGCGTCGACCTGATGTACCAGGCGCTGAACTCGGGCCGCGCCCAGGCTGCGGCGACGGATTCCTCTTCGCTGCGGTACTATATGAAGCAGAACCCCAACCGCTATGTGGATTCCGGTTACAGCTGGAACCCGCAGACCTATTCCTGCATCGTGAAGCAGGGCGATCCGGACTGGCTCAACTTCGTCAACGTGGCGCTCCGCGAGTCGATGACCGGTACGACTTTCCCGATCTACAAGGCGGCCTATGAGCGCTGGTTCGGCGAGACGCCGCCCGAGCCCAAGATCGGCTTCCCGCAGGAGTTCCGCTGAGCCCCAGGTCGCTGCTCCGTGGAGTATTCGCTGCATTTCGGCGCCGTCTGGGCGAGCTTCGACAGGCTTCTGTCGGGGCTCGCCCTCGGTCTGGCGTTGGCCGTCGTCGCCGTGGCGATCGGCACCGTTCTCGGGCTGCTGTCGGCCTTTGCCAGCGTCGCGCCTTATCGGGCGTTGCGCAGCGTCTCCGCCCTGTATGTCGCGCTGATCCGCAACCTGCCGCTGCTCGTGCTGGTGCTGCTCGCCTATTTCGCCCTGCCCCAGGCCGGCATCACGCTCGACAAATACCAGAGCTTTGCGGGCGCGCTCGCGCTCTATTCCGGCGCTTATCTCACCGAAGTGTTCCGGGCCGGGCTGATCTCGGTGGCGAAGGGCGTGATCGAGGCCGCGCGTTCCATCGGCCTGACACGGCTGCAGACCAATGTCTCGGTAGTCGCGCCGATCATGCTGCGCAACGTCCTGCCATCGCTCGGCAACACCTTCATCGGCATGTTCAAGGACAGCTCCATCGCCGCCGCCATCGCCGTGCCGGAACTGACCTTCGAAGCCCGCAAGATCAATGTCGACACCTTCCGCGTGATCGAGACCTGGACCGTCGCGAGCGGGCTCTACATCGCAGCCTGCGTGGTCATCGCCATGCTGCTGCGCGGCCTCGAACGCCGCTTCCCCAAGTTCTGAGCGCGCCATGCAGCTTTTCCTCGATCAGCTCTGGATAGCCCGCTGGCCGCTCTGGGACGGTTTTCTCCTCACCGTCGCGATAGCGGCCGCCTCGATCCTGTTCGGCACGCTGCTGGGCGGGCTCGTCGGCATCCAGCTCTCCTATGCACCCTGGTGGCTGCGGCTGCCGTTCCGGCTCTATGTCGACATCATGCGCGGCACCCCCGTGCTCGTGCTGATCCTCGCCGCGTTCTACATTCCCTCCGTGGCAGGCCTCAGCCTCGGCCCGACGCAGGCCGGCATTCTCGCTCTGTCGCTGTTCGCGGGCGCGCATATCGGCGAGTTGCTGCGCGGCTCGCTGCAGGCCATCCCGCCCGGGCAGGCTGAAGCCGGGCGCAGCATCGGACTGACCTTCCCGCAGCTCCTCGCCTATGTGCTCCTGCCGCAGGCGGCCCGCAGCGCGCTGCCCCCCTGGATCAATACCGGCGTCGAGCTGATCAAGGGCTCGAGCCTGCTGTCGATGATCGGCGTCGGCGAACTCCTGCTCAAGACGCAGGAGATCATCGGCCGCAACTTCATGACCATCCAGTTCTATCTCTTCGCCGGCATCCTCTATCTGGCGATCAACATCCTGCTGGATCAGATCGGCAAGATCGTCGAAAGACGCGTGGGGCAGCATTGATGGACGACAATCGGCAGCCCCTTCTCGCGATCCGTGGCCTGACGAAGCGGTTCGGCCCCGTCGAAGTGCTCAAGGGGGTCGACCTCGACCTCAACCAGCGCGAGGTGGTCTCGATCATCGGCTCCAGCGGCTCGGGCAAGACCACGTTGCTGCGCTGCGTCAACCTGCTGGAGGAATATCAGGGCGGCGACATCGTGCTCGACGGCGAGACGATCGGCTATCGCTCGGCGAATGAGCGCCGCCATCGGCTGGGCGACCGCGAGCTTTCGCGCCAGCGCTCGATGACCGGCATGGTCTTCCAGAGCTTCAACCTGTTCCCGCATCTGACGGCGGCCGGCAACATCATGCTGGGCCTGCGCAAGGTGCAGAAGCGTCCCAGGGCCGAGGCACGCGCCATCGCGGAGACGTGGCTCGCCCGCGTCGGTCTCGCGGCGCGGGCCGATCACCATCCGAGCCAGCTCTCCGGCGGCCAGCAGCAGCGCGTCGCCATCGCCCGCGCGCTCGCGATGAACCCCAAGCTCGTGCTGCTCGACGAGGTGACCTCGGCGCTCGACCCGGAACTGGTGCAGGAAGTGCTGAACACCGTGAAGAGCATCGCAGACGACGGAGCGACGCTGCTGATCGTGACGCATGAGATGCGCTTCGCCCGTGACGTCTCCAGCCGCGTCGTCTTCATGGAACAGGGGCGGATCGTCGAGGACGGCCCGCCCGCGGATATCTTCGGCAATCCCCGGAGCACCCGGCTGGCGGAATTTCTGCGCAATACTCGGAACTGACGGTCGAACGCACCCGGATCACATCCGGTCCAAGACGACCCGGCCGACGATCGAGCACACTGACCCGTTCGGAACATGCTCCTCATCGCAAAAATGGCCGCAGGAGTGCGCCATTCAAGCGCTATTACAGCGACTCGGAGACGATGAATCCACAGGTCGAGCTAGAACGGAAAGAGACGAACGGAAAACCGTAAAGAGAGCGATAGAGGGCAAGTTTTCAAGGGCTTAGCATTCCCTTGGCTGCCGACTAACTGGCATTGTGTAAACAACAGCGGCTCCTTGCACTTTTTGCGATCAGTTTTTTAGATTTCGGCCCTGCCGGGAATCGACGCTGGAGACCTCCAAAGCCTTCCCTCTCACTCTTCAGTCGCTCGTTTCATAGGCAGGTGGCCGATTTCATAGTGAGCCGCGGCGAGATCGTTGAACACCTGTACGAAGAGCTCGGAGCGCTCTTTGCCGAGCGGCTCAAGATGCCGCCTCTGCGTGAACGGCTTCTTCAATCGCCCAAAGCGAGATTAACCCCTCATCAGAGGGAAATAGACAGCGTACCGTGCGAGCTGCGGCGATGCGGCAACGCCACCTTTCGCGCGCCCGCACCTGGCGGAAGTGCAATATCTGCGGATCCACAACCGGCTACAGTTGATTACACGGCGCGTCAGCTGAAGAGCTGAGGCATAGTGTTGCGGCGCTCTCACCGCTTTCCTTGTCGGCGGGACGAGGCCGAGCGGATCAAACTTGGCTAGACCCGAGAGATTCTCCAGCTAGCCCGTTGCGGACGTCGGCAAGGTCCGCTTTCCGCCTGTTCTGCTTGTGCTATCAGCTCGGCCTTTCTTGGCCATTCTGAAAAAGCGTTCTCTTCCGGAGCGCTCAGGTCAATCACAGTGAGATGACCGTCGGCCCTGGGCCCAGCGCATCGTAGGAGGTACCGGCGCCTTAGGCAGAGCAGTTCCTCGGGTCAATTTGGGCAACACTCATCCTACCGCCGATCCACGCAAGGATGCCGTTTCATATGGCGTGCGATCTTTTGAACGTCCTGAGCCACAAGGAGAAGATACGTAATACCGCGGCCTCAGCTTACGGCCGCGCACATCACTGTTAGGCGGAGAACGGTAGACAATCTTGGATTTGATTCGCTGTGGCTCCAAAATCGACGACGAGGATCGCCGTCCAAGTCTCCTCGATAAATGGATTTAGGCTCTTCGCGTGGCGCGACGCCGTTTTCAAGCTTTTAAAATTCAATAACTGCCATGTCGAGTATGCGAGACAATTCTATTCAATTACAATGAATTAGAAGCAGAAGGGGGGCCCGCCGGCCGTCATAAAGCTGGGGAGCGGTTCAAATTGCTCTAGCCCCGGATTGTCGATCGGATCACACTCCTTGCGAGTGCACCCAATACGCGACGATGTGCTGACAACCGATGCGAGCGAGCGCCCTGGAGGACGCATCCGCTGTGCCTGGCCTTTCCGGTGAAACGGACATGAATTCTCAACCACCGTAAGATCGTGAGCTCAGCCATGAACGTGACGTTCGAAGAAGGTTTGGCGGTCCTTGAGGCTTTAGCCAGCAGTAATTGCCCCAGCACTGTCAGTCAGTTAAGCTCTCAAACTCACTTCGACGAGGACACCGTCCAGAATACGCTGAAGATTCTTGAAATGTCGCGATACGTCTCGATATCGCGACATTCTTCTCGCGTAGCGCTGTCACCCAAACTGTGGAGCTTGGGGTTTTGCCTCAAGGACGCAGCTGATCTGAAACGTGTTTCGGAACGACATCTTTCAAAGCTGGTGATGGAAACGCGCGAGTCCGCATGCGTGGCGGTGATCGCTGATCTAGAAGTCGTTATCGCGGCCTGCATTAACGCGCCAGGACCAACTGTGACTGAATTTGAGGTTGGCAGCAAAGTACCAGTTCAGAATTGCGCTGCCGGAATGGCGATCCTGGCATTTCAATCTCCACAAGTTATCAGTGAAGT
The DNA here is from genome assembly GCF_026020075.1 of Bosea sp. NBC_00550. Lineage (NCBI taxonomy): Bacteria > Pseudomonadati > Pseudomonadota > Alphaproteobacteria > Hyphomicrobiales > Alloboseaceae > Allobosea > Allobosea sp. NBC_00550. The sequence goes on along the minus strand of NZ_CP102772.1, from coordinate 1,084,416 downwards.
GGAGGCTAGGACTGTTGGCGAGGCACGGGGGCAATTCGATGCTGAATCGTTCCGGAGCGAACTTGAGATGATTCACGCGCGAGGATTCGCTGTTAATTTCGACGAAACGGGAAAAATGAGGTGCGAAATCGCCGCGCCGATTCGATACAGCGGTGGAGTTGTCGAGGCTGCGATCGGTATATCGGGCCCATCAAACTGGGTAGAATCGGAATCTATTTCGGAACTGGCCGAGAATATCCTCGAAGCAGCCAAGCAGATTTCATGCGAACTCAACCGGTTAAACGCTGGGACAGCGTTCAACTCTTGAAAGTGCCGCCGGTTTTTCGGAGACAGCGTTGGGTCAGGAAATGATCGGTTCTCGCACTCGGGCTATGCCGGCGAACGCCTCCCACCGGCTCGGATCCCTTAGCTATATCGCTGCCGCGCTTTGAATTGGGTTCAAGGAAGCAGCTCCGTTATCGAACGAAGCGGTAAAGCTATGGCACTGACCGGAACTTCGGGAACGACCGAAACTCACGTCCGAAGGCGCCGAGTCTATCATATCGGCGGCTACGACCCGGCGCCCCCGTCGGCAGTGTTCGAGCGCTTCACCAGGGAGCTGCGACGCTTCGAACGCGCGTGGGGAACACATGCATCAACGACCGAACTCGAAGTAAGCGGAGATCTCGCCTCGTGGCAGGTTTCCGCGTCGGGCTTGAACTGGCGTACCGAAATCGAGATGCGTCTCGTCAGGTGGGACGATGTGATCGTCGGCGCAGGCGTGCAACCAACATGGCGCCGTCTAGTGCCCGCAGTTATCGCATTCTGCGATTTTCTGGTTGCAGGGGCGTTCACGGCATATCTCCGATCCAGTTGGCGATATGCACTGTTTTTCCTCTATCCGATTTTGATTTTGGCGCTGGCCGGCTCTGTCTCTGCAGCGGCGGCGGCATTCACTCTGAACTCCACCGGAAGCTACTTCGCAGCAATCCTGACTTTATTGATTTCGTTATACGCTACATTATACGCAGCTGACAGATTGCTATATCTTAACATTCTGATTGAGGATTGGATATTCTCACATAGATACATACGAAAAGGGGATAGTATTCTCAGCGACCGCTTACAGCGTATCGCGGAGGAAATCGCGCGCAATGCCCCAGCCGATCAGGCCGACGAGGTTCTTATCATAGGGCACAGCCTGGGCGCCGTTCTTGCCATCGACCTCATCGATCGGGCGATGAAAATTCAACTCGATCAATCGGGCAACCCCCGCAGGCTAGCCTTCTTTTCCGTCGGAGCTTCAACCCTCAAAATCGGGCTCCATCGCGCGGCATCTGGATTTCGTGCTGCAATCGGGCGGGTAAGCTCCAATCTTGACGTGCTTTGGGTAGATTACAGGGCTCGCTCCGACGTAATGAATTTTTTCGGCGCAGAGATGCTACGAGACCTGAAACTTCGCCCGGCCAGCTCTCCGCTTGTTCGGAATGTCAGCATAAGACGGATGATAGCACCGGGACGCTATCCGCGGATTCGGAAGAACTGGTACAAGATGCACTGTCAATTTGTGAGAGGTAACGATCGACGGGCTCCCTACGATTACTTTATGACAGCCTGCGGACCGCTTCCGGCAGAGTGCATTGCGCAATCGGAGCGAGGCGCTATGGATTATTTCGATACTGAGGGTCAATTGATCGATTCGGGTGACTTTGCCTGCGATCTCAAAGGCGGGACGGCAAGGAAATGACCCTTTCGATAGCGAAAGCGATCTACCTCTTTCTCGCGATTGGCTGGTACATCGTTCGGATTCCTCATGAGCGGCGCTCTCGTCGGACACCGATTTCCCGTTCCGCGCGAGGGGGTAAGGAGCGAATTTTGCTCTGCATTTCCTTTACCGGCCTCGGGATTTTGCCTTTCGCCTATGTAGCCTTTGGGTTTCCGCGTTTTGCAACGTACGCGTTCCAACCCTCATTAGCTTGGGCGGGAGCAGCTGCGTCAGCAGCGGCTTTGCTGCTTTTTTATCTCACTCACCGCTCCTTGGGGAGAAACTGGTCCGTCTCTCTAGACGTTCGAGAGAGCCACAAGTTAGTTACCGATGGCGTTTATACTTACGTACGCCATCCGATGTATTCAGCTTTTTGGCTATGGGCGATTGCGCAGGCCCTCCTTTTACCCAACTGGATTGCCGGCCCCGCCGGCCTGGTCGGGTTTGGTACGCTTTATTTATTTCGCGTGAGCGAGGAAGAAAAATTGATGAATGAAGCATTCGGGCACGAGTACGCAGATTACATAAAGCGAACCGGCCGCATCATCCCACGCGCGAACCGCCCGCGCGCGCCACGCTGACGAAATGACAGAAGGATGGCAAAATTGACGCCGAGTTGCCGCACCACCTGTGTCATTTGGCAACCTTAATTCGTCGTAAGACCGCCAATCGATCTTTTGCCAGTTGAAATTGCGAATAGCATCTGAGATCGTTAGCGTGTGCCACACGACGATTTGATGCTAAATTGTTCGGCACCGTGTTGCGCAATTGCACTAGAATAAAAATTGCGCAGGGCTGAGAGTGGGCTTGTTAACTGAGGGCGAACCGATGAAAACAATCGTAGTGTTGGCCGTATCTGTTGCACTGATCAGCGTTGGCGGATGCGCCTCTATCGGTAAGGGGAAGGGTAAAGCCCCCCCGCCGGTCGCTGCCCCTATCGTAACTAAGGGCTAGCTTCGCTAATAATGAAAGCGGCCGAGTAATCGGCCGCTTTCTCCATGGAATAGCAATACGCAATTTTGCGTGCGGAGATTCCGCAGCTAGGTGTTTGCCTGATCGGGAGGTCTGCGATGTGGTTTGGCAAAAAACCCTCGGCTCGCTCTTGGATCCTGGCGTTCGGCCTGTCGAGCGCTTTACTCGTATCCGGCCACGATGGAGCGGGCGCGCGCGATCGCGGCAGTTACCACGATATCGGCCAAACCTCCCCGTCGGCGGCAACGGCTTCGGCACCTGCGTCGCCACAGTTGTCGCGCGAGAAAGCGCTATATTTCGTCGAGTTTCGTTCCCGGTACGCTCTAAGCTATGGCCACACGTTCTTGGTCCATGGGCGCCTTAACGCGAGAGGCGAAGTGGGCTCTGTAACGGCAGATCAAGTCGCCGGCCTTCATCCCGCAGGCGAGGGACCGCAACTCTGGTCGGTAGGACACGTCGTTCCGGTGCCGGCAGAAACGGGTCCGAGCGATGGTGATTTGGAAGACCAGTACATTTCCAATAGATTCCGCGTCGTACTGGATGAAGCGCAATATCGGAGAGTTTCAGCCTACATCAAGCGCAAACAAAGGACTGCCACGATGTGGCATGCTGTCCTATATAATTGCAATCGCTGGGTGGGTGAGGTTGCTACATTCATGGGAATGAAGGCCCCGGATAATACGCTTCTATATCCTGCAGAGTATATATCTAGCCTTCGTTCTCTCAACAGTCGTAAGTTTATCGAGCCACAGTTTTCGGCTCATCGCTATCGGTAAATCAAGCTGGCCGCCGGCTGCTCCTGCTTGATTCGCGACGGCATTGGCGATTCTACGGCCGACAGCCTTTCCTTCGATGTTGGCAAAATAGCCCGGCCGCAACCGGTTTGCCGTCCTATCGCAGCACAATAACCGGTGTCCCAACCGGAACTCGCTTGAAAAGATCGATTATATCGTCGTTTAGCATGCGAAAGCATCCATACGATGCGAAAGTTCCGACGGAATCGGGTCTATTCGTTCCATGAATAGCATATTGCCCTCCCCCTGACAGGGTCATCGCCCGGGCGCCCATGGGATTTCGTGGAGATCCTCCAGCAATCACGTCAGGGATGCTTGGGTTGTCACGCTTTATTTCATCGGGCGGAGACCAGGCCGGCTCGACATACTTCCCTTCAATTCTAACAGCGCCTATCCATTGCTTCGTCGACCTGCCAACTGCCACGCGATATTGGATGGCCGTGCCGTCGTCCAAAACCAGATACAATCTCCTGTCTTTTGTCCTGATAACAATCGAGCCTGGCTCCTCATTGCCGGCATAGGAAACGACCTCTCGCGCGCTGACGACTGGTGATGCCAGGATTGCCGCCAGGAGCGTCGACAAGAAAATCCGCTGCTTCCGCATACTACTCACCCTGACCGATCGAACTCACTTGCGCACTCGAACTGCCAAGTGCAGCTCTATTGTCCTCGATTTCGCTTAGCATACTGGAGCGGCTGTTAACATTCCGGACGCAAGTCCTGCTGGACCATTCTCATCAGCCGAATTGCGTTTGAAGTGCGTGAGCCGAGATCAATACAGCATCATGGCCCAGCGGTCCCAGCGAAAAAGAGTGAGATGGGCGACGGTGCTCCGGGAAGAAGAAGCCTATTTCGGAGAATGCCGCGTTCTCCGCATTCAGGACCGCTATTCGAAATGTGCGATTGGCATCCGGGGAACAGCAAGGGTTACCGCCAGCCCTCAGCCCCTTGAGCTCGCAAGAATATTGCCGTCCAGCGCATGATACTCATCTGCGCGGAAGAACTGCGTAGCTTTCGCCCCATAGACCAGCAGCGAGCGCTGCTTCAACTCGGCAAGGGGCCTCGCGAAGGCCTGGAGGGAGAACGCGAATAGAGCCAGCAAGGCTATGTCACGCGTACTCCGCGGCGGCCAGGAACCGCGGCGCGCGGCCTAACGAGCAGCTTTTTATCTCAGCGACGGCTGCTTGCAACCCGGCTCTGATGCGCACTGGAAAGGAATTGCATGAAAGCCGTAGGGATCTCAATGAAGCCGACAGCTTCCTGGCGGATGTCGAAATCCGCGATAGCCTCGATCAGCATCTCGAATTCCCACTCCCCGTCAGAGCCACTTGAGGACGAGATCAGCTGTGCAGCTCGCAGCACAGCAGCCTTCCGCTGTTCATAAGACGAGATCATCACGGCGTGGGCATTCGGCATGACACCACCTCATCGCTACGCAACTCACGTCTGCTATGCTAACGAATCAACCGCTGGAATACGAGTCGCCCATGACGGACTGCTCGCTATCCGGCCCCGAACGCCTGAAATGAAGTAAGCTGACGCCCCTCGCTCAAAGACGTGGGCCTTCGCAGCGCGCCGGTTCTGCCCATTGGCGCGCTGCCCGAAAGCGGGGCCAGCTAGGCACCGAGCGAGGTCTATCGCCCTGTGGCGAGCAAAAGTTTGGCCTCGGAACGATGTCCATTGGCGAGGCAGTCAGACATTCTCGATAGACTGACGCGATCCGCTTTCTGGAAGGGCAAGTTCCGAGTGCGTGCTCGATTCTGCTCGCAATCGTGCCGGCCCGAAGGAGGCTCTCCCAATGGGATGCCCCGTTTCCGTCAGCCGCGTGCCCGAGCAGATTGCGCCAAGCTCGCCAGCAGTGCATGCGTTTCCCGATCGGCCCGAGGGCGGAAAGATAATCCGGATCGTCGATGAGGGCGTCTTCCGCCCGTACGATGCAGCGACGATACTGACGAGGCGGCTGGTATCCAACGGCGCATGAAAGGCAGCTTCGTTTAGATACAGCTGCCTAACCGCTGCGATGATTGCTGCGGCAATGGCGAGGTCCGCTTCGATGCATTCCTAGGTGTCGGCAACACGGATTTCGATGGCATGGCGGTCGAACCGTGGAAGAAGAAAAGCTGGACTCCCAATTCCTCTTCCAAGTGTTGCATATGGCGTGTGAGGGCGGGTTGGGCGATCTCAGCGCTTCGGAAATTTTGCGGAAGCTCCCGAGTTCGGCGATGCGGGTGAAACAGTCGAGTTGTCTCTGATTCACGCCGCCCCCGGCTGGCACGCGTCCGTATCGGCCGCCTCCCAGCCATCCGAGACGATCGTCTATAGCCAAGGCGCCGCGAAGGGCGGTCACGCCGTCCATATCTGGCTATTCGAGGTCGAGCGGACATGATTGACGAGGAATTCGTTGAACACCCGGATCTTGGCAGGCAGGTGGTCGCGGTTCTGATAAGCGATGTTCATCGTCAGCATCGGGAGCTGCCAGTCGAGCAGCACAGGCACCAGGCGCCTTGCCGCGATGTCCTCCTGCACGATGTAGAGCGGCTGGATGAGGATACCGAGGCCGGCGATGGCCGCCTGGCGGATCACCTGCCCGTCATTGCAGTCGAGGGCTGCGCTGATTCGGACGACCCGCTCCGTATCCCCCCTGGTCAGGCGTAGCGAAAACGGATCGGCGGCGAGGTTGTAAACCAGCATCTCGTGCTGAGCGAGGTCGGCGGGCGCCTTGGGCCAGCCGCGTTCTTGCAGATAGGCCGGGGAAGCCGCCAGCACGCGCCGCATCCGTCCCAGCCGACGCACGATGATGTTCGTATCGGGTTCATGCAGCCGCGTGCGGATGGCGACGTCGATCCCGGCCTCGATGAAATCGAGATAGCGGTTGGCGACGGCGATATGGATGCTGAGCTTGGGATAGAGCGAGCGGAAGGCCGGCAGCATCGGCGCCAGATAGATCGTCGCGAAAGAGAGCGAGCTGGTGACCCGCAGCACTCCCTGTGGCGCAAGCGTATGGGCGTTTACGGCGTCTTCGGCCTCGGCGAATTCACCAAGCAGTGCGCTGCTGCGCTGATAGAAGGCTTGGCCTGCCTCCGTCAGCCAAAGACGCCGCGTATTGCGTTCGACAAGCCGGGCGGCGAGACGCTCCTCCAAGGCGGCCAGGTGCCGGCTGGCGGCCGCGTTCGACATGCCGAGCGCTTCCGCCGCCCGTGAAAGGCTGCGCATCTCCGCCGTCTTTACGAAAACCTCGATCTGCGTGAGCCGATCCATATTTCCGCTTTCCGTAAAAGAGACTTCCTGGAAGTCGTCTTTATTTCCGCGTTCCGCAAGCCTTAATTGGTTGCAACAAGAACGACCCTGGGTCGAGGAAACACTCATGTCCGGTCCGATCCGCCACATCGTAATGTGGCGCTTGCGCGGTGACACTCCGCAGGAGCGCGCCGCGGCGCGCGCCAAGGTGAAGTTCGCCTTCGAGGGACTCCGGGGTCTGATCGACGGCCTCAGCCACATCGAGATCGGCGTCGACTTCAGCGATGTCGACTATGCCTGCGATGTCGTGCTGGTCAGCGAATTCACCGATCGCGCCGCGCTGGAAGCCTATGCCACCCATCCCGAGCACCTGCGGGTGCGGCAGGAACTTGCCGATCTGAGGATCGCGCGCTTCCAGGTCGACTATCACGCCGGCGAGGAGCCGCCTGCCCTCGCCGGGAGCCAGCCGCACCGTCGCCGCGAAGTCGTTGCCGGCGAATGAGTTGGCAAGACCCACCGCAATCCTGATCCACAAGGAGAGGCCGATGATCGAGACCTTCACTTATGAGGCTCTCCCTTCGCGGGTCCGCTTCGGGCGTGGCACGATCAGCGACGTCGCGGCGGAAGTCGAGCGGCTTGGCCGGCGGGCTCTGGTGCTGACGACGCCGCAGCAGGTCGGCGCGGGCCAGCGCCTCGGCGCTCTGCTCGGCCCAGCCCTCGCCGGCTATTTCACAGAGGCAACCATGCACACGCCGGTCGAGGTGACCGAGCGGGCGCTCGTCACCCTGCGCGAAACCGGGGCCGATTGCGTCGTGGCGCTGGGTGGCGGCTCCACCACCGGCCTCGGCAAGGCTCTGGCACTGCGCACCGGAGTGGCGCAGGTCGTCATCCCGACGACCTATGCGGGTTCTGAAATGACGCCGATCCTCGGCCAGACGGAAGCCGGCCGGAAGACGACGATCCGCTCGCTCGATGTGCTGCCGGAAACGGTGATCTACGACGTCGATCTGACGGTCAGCCTGCCGCCGCTGCTCTCGGCAACCTCGGGCATCAACGCCATGGCCCACGCGGTCGAGGCGCTCTATGCGAGGGATCGCAATCCGATCATCTCCCTGATGGCGGAGGACGGCATCCGCGCGCTGTCCTCCGCCCTGCCGATCCTCGTCCATGAGCCGGGGAACCTGGAGGCGCGCACCAACGCACTCTACGGGGCTTGGCTCTGCGGCTGCTGCCTTGGCGCGGTCGGGATGGCGCTGCATCATAAGCTCTGCCACACGCTCGGCGGCAGCTTCGACCTGCCCCATGCCGAGACGCATACGGTCATCCTGCCGCATGCCGTCGCCTACAATGCCGCGGCCGCGCCGGAGGCGATGGCCGCGATCTGCCGGGCGCTCGGCGCACCCGACGCGGCGCAGGGCCTGTTCGATCTGGTGCGCGCGCTCGGCGTGCCGCTCTCGCTGGCCGAACTCGGCATGCCGGAAAGTGGCATCGAGACAGCGGCGGATATCGCGGTCGAGAACCCCTACTGGAATCCGCGCCCGATCACGCGCGACGGCATCCGCGACCTGCTCGCCAATGCCTACGCCGGCGAGCGGCCACGCGCCGCTATCGTCGAAGACGAGGCGGCTTGAGCCATGGCTCGCCGCATCCTCCTCTCGGGCGCCACCATCCTGTCGATGGATCCGGCCGTGGGCGACCTGCCTCGCGGCGACATCCTTATCGCGGACGGCAAGATCGCCGCCATCGCGCCGCGCATCGAGGCCGGGGATGCCGAGCGTCTCGACGTGGCCGGGCGGATCGCCGTGCCGGGCTTCGTCAACGCCCATATGCATAGCTGGCAGACGGGCCTGCGCGGGCTCGCGGCCGACTGGACGCTGCTCGAATATTTCCGCTGGGTCCATGCCGGTCTCGCCACGCTGTTCAGGCCGGAGGACATCGGCATCGCGACCCTGATGGGCGCGCTCGGCCAGATCGATGCCGGCACCACGACGCTGGTCGACTGGTGCCACAACAATCCCACGCCCGAACATACCGATGCCGCCGTCGAGGCGCTGGCCGAGAGCGGCATCCGCGCCGCCTTCTTCCACGGCTCGCCCAAGCCCGATCCGAACCCCGGCGAACCGCATTTCTCCGAGGTGCCGCATCCGCGCGCCGAAATCGAGCGCCTGCGGCGCGGCCGCTTCGCCAGCGATGACGGCTTGCTGACGCTCGGCCTCGCCATCCTCGGCCCCCACTATGCGACGCTGGAGGTAGCCCGCGCCGACTTCCGCCTCGCGCGCGAATTCGGCCTCGTCGCCTCGATGCATCAGGGCGGCGGCGAAGCCAAGACGCCAGGCGGATGGGAAAAGCTGATCGCCGAGGAACTGGTTGGGCCGGGCATCAACATCGTGCATGGCAATGACCTCTCCGACGAGCTGTTCGGGCAACTGGTCGATCTCGGCGCCTCCTTCTCGGTCACGCCCGAGAACGAGATGACGCAGGGCCATGGCTTCCCGATCACCGGCCGGCTCCTCGCACGCGGCGTCGCACCATCGCTCGGCGTCGATCTCGAATCCGTTCTCGCCGGCGACATGATGGGCGTCGCCCGCATCGCGCTCGGCATGCAGCGTGCGCTCGACAACGCCGAAAGCCGCCGCCGGACCAGCGCCATTCCGCCGACCTCGACAATTCGCGTGCGGCAGGCGCTCTCCTGGATCACCATCGAGGGCGCGAAGATGCTGGGCCTCGATCACCGCATCGGCTCGCTTGCGCCCGGCAAGCAAGCCGACATCACCCTGATCGACGCACGGGCGCTGCATCTACAGCCGGTGCACGATCCCGCCGCCACCGTCATCATGCAGGCTGGGCGCGGCGACATCGAAGCCGTGTTGATCGCAGGACGTTTTGCGAAACGGGACGGCCGGCTGCTAGCCGATGGACTGAACGAGAAGCTCGAACGCCTTGCTGCTTCCGGCACAAGAATCGTCGAGGAGCTTCGCCGCTCGCAGCGAGCAGCTTGAGGACAACAGAATGATGGACACACAAACCATCGGCTGGATCGGGCTCGGTAAGATGGGGCTGCCCATCGCCACCCGCCTCGCGGCAGCCGGGCATGCCGTCGCAGGCTTTGATCGCGACCAGCAGCGCATCGCCGAGGCCTCGCGTGGCGGCGTCACGCCTGCCACGACGCTTGCCGACGCAGCCGGACGCGACATCGTCTTCACCTCACTGCCGGACGACAAGGTGCTCGCCGCCGTCACTCTCTCAGGCGGGCTCTTCGATGCCATGCGCAAGGGCGCGATCCTGGTTGAAACCTCGACCGTCAGTCCCGCTATCTCGGCCGAGGTCGCGCTGGCAGCCGCGCAGCGCGGCATCGCCTATCTGCGTGCGCCGGTCTCCGGTAACGCCGCTATCGCCCATACCGGCAATCTGACCTGCTTCGTATCGGGACCGCGCGCGGCTTTCGACGCCTTCTTGCCGATCGCGCAGGACTTCACTCGCGCCCAGAAATATCTCGGCGAGGCTGAGGAGGCACGCTTCGCCAAGCTCGCCGTCAACCTGATGATCGCGGTCTCTGCCGCGATGATGGGTGAGAGCATCGTGCTTGCCCGCAAGGGCAATCTCGCGTGGCAGGATATTCTCGACGTGCTGACCAACAGCGCGGTCGGCTCGCCGATGGTGCATTACAAGGCCAAGAGCCTGGAGACGCGCGATTTCGCCCCGACCTTCTCATGCCGGCAGATGGCCAAGGATCTCGACCTGATCATCGGCGCGGGCCATGCCGCCGAGATGGCGCTGCCCCTGGCGACACTAACGCGCGAAACTTACGGCGCCCTGATCGGACGCGGCGAGGGCGAGGCCGATTTCATCTCGACCGTGCGCCTTGCCGAATGGCTCGCCGGGCTTCGCGAGCCCGGTCTCGACACCAACGCAGGGAGGCTCGGATGAGGAACTTCGACCAGAACAGTATCACCCAGGCGGTACTGGAGCGCGTCGCCGGCGCGCCGGATGCCCGCACCAAGCAGATCAGCGAAGCACTCGTCCGCCACCTGCACGATTTCATTCGCGAGGTCCGCCCAACGCAGGAGGAATGGGCCAAGGGCATCGCCTTCCTGACCGATACCGGCCAGTGTGCACCGGCACGCGGCAGGAGTTCATCCTGCTCTCCGACACGCTCGGCGTTTCCATGCTGGTCGACGCGATCAATCACGACCATCAAGGCGCCGTCACCGAGAGCACCGTGCTCGGCCCCTTCTATGTCGAGGGCCCGCCGGAAGCGGCGCTAGGCAGCGACATCTCCGGCGAGCTGCCGGGTGAGCCGATGTATGTCTCCGGCACTGTCGCCGCGGCGGATGGCAGCCCGCTCGCGGGAGCGATCGTCGATGTCTGGCATTCCGACGAGACGACGCGGTCGATCTCGTCGCCCGGGCGCGCTTCCGCACCGATGTCCAGGGCCGCTTCCACTTCTGGTCGATAAAGCCCGCCGCCTATCCGATCCCGCATGACGGCCCGGTCGGCAAGATGCTGGAGGCGCAAGGCCGCCATCCCTGGCGGCCGGCGCATGTCCATTTCATGATCGCGGCGCCGGGCCACGAGAAGCTCGTCACCCATGTCTTCGTCTCCGGCGACCAGTATCTCGATTCCGATGCCGTCTTCGGTGTGAAGGATTCGCTGATCAGCGAATTCACCGAGCAGCCGGCGGGCACCGCTCCGGACGGCCGGGCACTCGACCGACCGTGGTGCCGCCTGACCTACGACTTCCAGCTCAACCCCGCATTCTAGGCAGCCGCCTGCGCCACCGGGGAACGCCACCGACAATCGCATCCAGAGAGCCCGGTCAGCGGGCCAACGCGAAGGGAGAAACCATGTTGACCAGACCCTCATCCAACGAGGGAGCCGTGGAGACGGCGGTGGCGCGGCTGACCGAAACGCTCGGCCCGCGCGCCAGCCGAGCTCCCGGCGTCCTAGCCGATCACGGCCGCAGCGAAGCCTATCACGCGCCCTCGCCTCCCGATCTCGTGGTGTTTCCGGAATCCACGGAGGAGGTGCGCAGCATTGTGACGCTCTGCCACGAGCTGCGGCTGCCGATCGTGCCGTTCGGCGCGGGCACTTCGCTCGAGGGCAACGCCTCGGCGCCCCAAGGCGGCGTGTGCATCGACATGTCCCGCATGGACAAGGTTCTGTCGGCGAGCCCCGAGGACATGGATGTACGCGTCCAACCCGGCATTACCCGCAAGCAGCTCAATGCGCAGTTGCGCGACACCGGCCTTTTCTTCCCGATCGACCCCGGCGCCGACGCCTCGATCGGCGGCATGGCCTCGACGCGCGCCTCCGGCACGATGGCAGTGCGCTACGGCACCATGAAGGACAATGTGTTGGCGCTCGAGGCGGTGCTCGCCGATGGCCGCATGATCCGCACGGCCCGGCGCGCCCGCAAATCCGCGGGCGGCTACGACATGACCCGCCTGCTCGTCGGCGCGGAAGGAACGCTCGGCGTCATCACCGAGGTGACGCTGAAGCTGCATCCGCAGCCGGAAGCGATCTCCTCGGCCGTCTGCGCCTTTCCCGATCTCAAAGCCGCGGTCGACACCGCGATCGCTGTCATCCAATCGGGCGTTCCGGTGGCGCGGATCGAGCTTCTCGACGCGGTGATGATGCGCGGCATGAACCTGCACGCAAAACTCGGCCTGCCGGAAGAGCCGCATCTCTTCTTCGAGTTCCACGGCTCGAAGAATTACGTCGCCGAGCAGGCCGAGACGGCGCAGGCGCTGGCCGGCGAGTTCGGCGGGCAGGGTTTTGCCTGGGCGACCTCGCCGGAAGAGCGCAGCCGCCTCTGGCAGGCCCGCGACAACACGCTCTATGCCGGGCTCGCCCTGCGGCCCGGCGCGCGCGCCCTGGTCACAGACGTCTGCGTGCCGATCTCGCGCCTGGCCGAATGTCTCGTCGCGACGGCCGCCGACATCGCGGAGAGCGGCCTCGTCGCCCCGGTCGTCGGCCATGTCGGCGACGGCAATTTCCATCTTCTCGTCCTGCACGACCCCGACAGTGCCGAGGACCTCGCGCGGGTGAAGGCGTTCAACGGGCGCCTCGTCAGGCGGGCGATCGCGCTGGACGGCACCTGCACCGGCGAGCACGGCATCGGCCTCGGCAAGATGGATTTCCTCGAGCTGGAACTGGGCGACGCCGTCGATGCGATGCGCCTCGTGAAGCAGGCGCTCGACCCGCTCGGGATCATGAACCCCGGCAAGATCTTCCGCTCCTCGCCGCGGATGGGAGGCGCAGCATGAACGCGATGACCGCGGCCAAGCCCCGCATCGAAGCGGAACTCCCACCGCCCCGCGCGGCCGAGGGCAAGCCTCTCCTCGAGCTCAAGGGCATCTGCAAGAGCTTTCCCGGTGTGAAGGCGCTCGACGACGTTTCCTTCACCGTCTGGCCGGGCGAGGTCCACATGCTGCTCGGCGAGAACGGCGCCGGCAAATCCTCGCTGATGAAGGTGCTGTGCGGCGCCTACCAGGCCGATGCCGGCACGTATTTCCACAAGGGCGAGACCGTCGAGATCCGCACCCCGGCGGATGCCCGCAAGCTCGGCATGGCCGTGATCTTCCAAGAATTCTCGCTCGTCCCATATCTCGACGTCGCGCAGAACATCTTCCTTGGCCGCGAATTTCCCTCGCGCATGCCCGGTCTCGTCGACCGCCGGCGGCTCTATCGCGAGGCGCAGGCCGTGCTCGACCTGATCGGGCTCGACGTCGATCCGAGGACCAAGGTCCACACGCTCGGCGTCGCGCAGCAGCAGATGGTCGAGATCGGGAAGGCGCTTTCGCAGAATGCGCGCATCCTCGTCATGGACGAGCCGACCGCCGCGCTCTCCGACCGCGAGACGGAACGTCTCTTCGCGGTGATGCGCCAGCTTCAGGCCAAGGGCGTCGCCATCGTCTACATCTCGCACCGCATGGCGGAGGTGTTCGCGCTCGGCGACCGCATCACCGTGCTGCGCGACGGCAAGCTCGCCGGCCGGGCGCAGCCGGGCGAGACCACGCCGGACGAGCTCGTGCGGATGATGGTCGGCCGCAATGTCGATATGAGCTATCCGCGCAACTTCGCGGAGAAGCCGGGCGAGATCGCTCTGGAGGTCAGGGGCCTCAGCGCCAAGAACGGCATCCGCGACATCGATCTGACCGTGCGCGCCGGTGAGATCGTCGGGCTGTGCGGCCTCGTCGGCTCCGGCCGGACCGAGGTCGCGCGCGCCATCTTCGGCGCCGACGAGATCACGGCCGGCGAAGTGCGGGTCTTCGGCCAGGCCAAGCGCGGTGGACCGGACGTCTCCGCCTTCGCCGGTGTCGGCCTCATCCCGGAAAGCCGCAAGACGGAGGGGCTCGCACTGATCCGCACGGTCAGCGACAATCTCGCCGCCGCAGGCCTGCCGAAGCTGTTCCCGCACAAGCTATTCTCGCCCGCCCGCGCCCGCCGCTCGGCCGAGGAGCTGATCAAGCGGCTGCGTATCGCGACGCCCTCGCCCAGCCAGAGCGTCGGGGTGCTCTCCGGCGGCAATCAGCAGAAGGTGGTGATCGGCAAATGGCTCGCGGCCGACACGCGGCTGTTCATCTTCGACGAGCCGACGCGGGGCATCGATGTCGGCGCCAAGTCCGAGATCTTCGCGCTGATCGACCAACTCGTCGCGGATGGTGCGGCGGTGCTGATGATCTCTTCCGAGCAGGCCGAGATCGTCCACGTCTGCGACCGGGCCTATGTCATGCGCGGCAAGCGCATCGTCGGGGAACTCTCCCGCTCCGAACTCTCCGAAGAGAACATCGTCAGAATGGGGATGCACGATGAGTGATCAGGCCGTCTCCTCTCCGTCCCCGCGCGTCCCGGCAGTGCCGGGCGTGGCGGTCGCACTCGCCGGGCTTTCGCTGTTCTTCGCCGTGGCGAGCCCTGGCTTCCTCAGCGCCGGAAACCTCTCCAACGTGCTGGTGCAGTCGGTCATCCTGCTGATGCTGGCCCTGCCGATGACGCTGATCATCATGACCGAGGGGCTCGACCTCTCGATGGGTGCGGTGTTGACGCTGGCCTCGCTGGTGCTGGCGCTGATCGTGGTCTCGACGCAATCGCTCGTGCTGGCACTGCTGGGCGCACTCGGCGTCGGGCTCGTGTTCGGGCTCGTCAATGGTTGGCTGATTGCGGGCTTGTCGATTCCGCCCTTCGTCGCCACGCTCGGCACGCTGGGCGCCGCACAGGGCCTCGCCCTCGTCGTCAGCGACGGCCAGAGCGTCGTCGGCATCCCGCGCTTCGTGCGGCTGATCTATTCCGGCACCACGTTCGGCATCCCGACCCCGATCCTGATCGGTGCGGGCTTCTACGCTCTCTTCCACATCCTGCTCTACCATACCCGCTTCGGCACCTATGTCTGCGCGCTCGGCGGCAATCGCGATGCGCTGACGCTCGCCGGAGTGGCCTGGAAGCGCCTGCTCGTCGCCGTCTACATGCTCGGCGGCGCAATGGCCGGGGTCGCGGCCCTGCTGATGACCGCGCGCATCAATGCCGGCCACCCGACAGCTGCTATCGGCATGGAGTTCGACGCCATCGCCGCCGTGGCGCTCGGCGGCACCTCCTTCGACAAGGGCAATGGCTGGCTCTTCGGCACGTTGCTCGGCGTGCTCACGGTCGGCGTGCTGCGCAACGGCCTCAACCTGATGGCCGTGCCCTCCTCCGTCCAGGTCGCCTGCATCGGCGCCCTCGTCATCGCCGCCCTTCTCATCGACAGCCTGCGGAGCCCCCGGTCATGAGCATCGCCAGCGACGCCTCCGCCCGTCCGTCCGGCTTCCATGTCTCTCGTGAGGTGCAACAGCTTGTCTACCGGCTGCTGGCGGTTGCGCTGTTGTGCGCTGCATTGAGCTTCGCGACGGAGGCCTTCCTCACCGCCAACAACATCCTCAACGTGCTCAGGCAGGCGAGCCTGTTGTTCTTCCTGGCCTCCGGGCTGACGCTGGTGATCCTGACGGGCGGCCTCGATCTCTCGGTCGGCGCCAATATCGGCCTCTCCGCCTGCTTTGCCGCGACCGTGATCAAGGCGACCGGCTCGCCCGCGCTCGGGACGTTGGCGGGGCTCGCCACCGGACTCGCCATCGGCATCTGCAACGGGCTGATGGTGGCGAAGCTGCGCATCCCGTCCTTCATCGCCACCTACGGCATGCTCTGGGTGTTGCACGGCATCACCTATTACTACATGGCCGGCGAGACCATTCACGGCTTCCCACCCGGCTTCCGCCAGATCGGCTCCGGCTATTTCCTCGGCGTGCCGATCCCGGTCTATCTCATGGTGGTCTTCCTGCTGGCGGGCACGATCTTCGCCCAGCGCACGATCTGGGGGCAGCAGATCTACGCGATCGGCGCCAACCCGGTCGCCGCGCGCCTCACCGGAATCCCGGTCGATCGCCGCCTGATCCTGGTCTACGCCTTTTCCGGCGCCATGGCCGGCGTGGCCTCGATCGTCTTCCTCGCCCGGCTGAACTCGGCCGAGGGCGACATCGGCGAGGCCATGACTCTGCCGGCGATCGCCGCCGCGCTGATCGGCGGCGCTTCGCTGTTCGGCGGCGTCGGCAGCGTGTTCGGCACCTTCATCGGCGCGCTCATCCTGACGCTGGTGCTGAACGGCATGAACCTGCTCGCCGTCAACGCCAACTGGCAGCCCCTGGTTACCGGGCTGATCGTCATCCTTGCCGTCTGGCTCGACATGCAAGGCCGCCGCCGCGCGTAAAAAACCAACCAAGAGAAACCCAAGGGAGGGAACCCATGTCCAAGTCGAAACTTCTCGTTGCAGCACTGCCCGCCATCCTGATGTCGACCGCGGCGCTCGCCGCCGGCGAAACCATCGCGGTCTTCACCAAGAACCAGACCAACCCCTATTTCCAGACTGTGCGGGTGGGCGCCGAGGCCGCGGCGAAATCGCTCGGCGCCAAGGTGGTGCACTACATCCCGACCAAGCCGGACTCGATCCCCGAGCAACTCAGCCAGGTCGAGGACGTGATCGTCAAGAAGCCGAGCGCCATCGTCTTCGTGCCGGTCGACTACAAGGCGATGGTGCCCGGCGTCGAGCAGATCAACGATGCCAAGATCCCGATCGTCAACGTCACCGACCGCAGCGCCGGCGGCAAGTTCCTCGCCTTCGTCGGTGCTGACGACTACAGCCTCGGCCTCGAAACCGGGCGTTACCTGCTGAAGGCGATGGGCGGAAAGGGCAATGTCGTCATCCTCGAAGGCGTCAAGGGCTCGCTGACCAATATCGACCGGGTGCGCGGCTTCAACGACGCGATCAAGGAGACGAAGGACGTCAAGCTGCTCGCCAGCCAGCCGGCCAACTACCAGCGCCTGCAGGGCCTGCAGGTGATGGAGAACCTGATGCAGTCCCATCCGCAGATCGACGGGGTGCTCGCCGCCAACGATGCGATGGCGATCGGCGCGATCGAGGCTCTCGACGGAGCCAACCGCAAGGCCAAGATCGTCGGCATCAACGGCACGCAGGAGGCAGTCGACGCGATCAAATCCGGCAAGCTGCTGGCATCGGGCGACTATAACGGCTTCCTGCAGGGCTGCATCGGGACCATGGTCGCGATCCGGGCCTTGCGGAAGGAAGCCACCGTGACGGAAGTGGTGCTGAAGCCGACCGTGGTGAACGCCTCGAACTACCAGCCCTATGACTCACCGCTGGAATCGCGAGCCTGCCCGAGCTGGAGCGATGCCGCCGCCATGGCCAGCAAATAGATCGGAACCTCACTCACCGCGGCGGCCGGCACGTCATCCGGCCGCCGATAGGAGCCTCGCCGCATGCTGTTCGTGATCCACGCCCTCGACAAACCCGGCGCGCTCGACGCCCGTCTCGCCAACTACGATGCGCACAAGGCGTTTCTCTCCGATACCGCCGCACTGAACGTGAAAATCGTGATGTCCGGACCACTGGTCGCCGACGACGGTTCGACCATGATCGGCAGTCTCTTTGTGGTGGAAGCCGCGGATCGCGAAGCGGTGGAACGCTTCAATGCAGCAGATCCGTTTCATAGCGCAGGCATCTGGGATCGCGTCTCGATCACCGGCTTCATCAGGCGCCAGGGCTAAGCTCGAAATCGGCCGGGGTCGTGTCCCGGTTGATGGAGGCGCGCCATGATTGACCAGACCGACCGAGCTCAACCGGAATTCGACTGAGGATAAGGCTGTGTCTGTACGCTATTATGCGGCCCATCCAGGAGCGACGCGGTTCAGGGCGCGTCGCTTCGCCTATGCATAATTCCTAAACGGCGGGGCAAAATGAAACGATACCGCCGCCAGAGAATTTCGACCAGCGAACGGATTTGCCGAGATTCTGACGGAATCCAAAGCTCCGCACTAACGAAACCCGAAGCTGCTGGCGGCAGTCCACTTGTCAACGAATAAGGCGCTGCAAAAACAGCGCCTTATTGCCAATGCTTTACAAATTACGGCAGGCGTTCGCTAGAACGGGATGTCGTCGTCGAGATGGCTCGACGAGGAGCGCCCGCCACCGCCGCCGCCCGACATGGCCGGCTGACGCGCGCCGCCGCCACTGCTACCGCCGCCCATCGCGCTGGAGCGGCCGAAGGAGCTGCCGCCCGAACGCTCTTCCCCGTAGCCGCTCGCGCCGGCGCCCTCACTGTACTCCTCGGAGCCGCCCTGGCGGCTGTCGAGGATGGTGAGCTCGCCGCGGAAGCGCTGCAGCACGATCTCGGTGGTGTATTTCTCGACGCCGGACTGGTCCTGCCATTTCCGGGTCTGAAGCTGGCCCTCGATGTAAACCTTGGAGCCCTTCTTCAGGTACTGCTCGGCCACCTTCGCCAAATTCTCGTTGAAGATCACGACCGAGTGCCACTCGGTGCGCTCCTTGCGCTCGCCGCTCTGCTTGTCGCGCCAGGTCTCGGAGGTGGCGATGCGCAGATTGACGACGGGTTCGCCGCTGCCGAGGCGGCGCACTTCAGGGTCCCGCCCCAAATTGCCGACGATGATGACCTTGTTGACGCTGCCAGCCATGAGAGGCTCCATTTCCTGCGCACTAAACACACGACCGGCCGAATGACCGGGAGCCGAACCCTATCGACCCACAAATCCATTATCAACGATGTTCCTGTTTTGTTCAAGGGCCCAAGGCGAGGTTTTCCCCCGCTGATTCGGGTGACGCCCTGCTGATCGAAAAGCGGACGGATTGCGATCACGGCCGCTCTGCCTCCGATGGGGGCGGCGCACCGAGGACGGCCTGCGCCATCCTGTCCAGCAGCACCGCAAGCAGCACGATGGCGAGCCCGCCGACGAAGCCGAGGCCGGGATCGGCCCGCTGCAGCCCGAGCAGGACGATCTCGCCGAGCCCCTTGGCGCCGATCATCGAGGCGACGACGACCATCGCCAACGCCATCATGATCGCCTGGTTCAGTCCCTGCAGGATGGTGGGCCGGGCGAGCGGAAGCTCGACCAGCCAGAACTCCTGCCGTGGCCGCAAACCCAGCGCGCGCGAAGCCTCGACGACCCCGGCATCGACACCGCGCAGGCCGAGTTCCGTCAGCCTTGCGAATGGCGGCAGCGCATAGATCAGCGTCGCCACGAGAGCCGGCGCCCGGCCGAGCCCGAGCACCATCGCCACCGGGATCAGATAGACGAAGCTCGGGATCGTCTGCATCAGGTCGTAGAGCGGCGTGAGCGCGCGGCCGAGGCGCGGCAGCCGCGCCGCCGCCACGCCGAGCGGCAATCCGAGCAGCACCACGAACAGCACGGCGACGACGACCAAAGCGAGCGACTGCATCGCCTCGTTCCAGACGCCCAGCCCGGACAGCGCCGCAGGCAGCGCGGCCATCGCCAGCACGAAGCCGATGCGCCTGCTGGCCAGCCAGGCGCCCGCCGCGACGACGAGGATGAAAGCCGGCACCGGGACGAGCAAAAGGCCCGTCTCGACCCATCGAACAGGCGCGGTCAGCCAGGCGCCGAGGCCGTCGAGCCTGTCGCCATAGCCGGTGACGACGGCATCCACGGCGCGATTGACGAAGCTCTGCAGCGCCTTGCCGAATTCCGGGACGAAACCGGCCGTCACAGGCTGGAAGTGACCTTCGTGGCGATGTCGCCCGGCAGCCATTTGCGCCAGATGTCCGGCTGCGTCTTCAGGAAGACGAGCGCCTGCTGCTCGGGAGTGACGCCCTTCTCGCGGGCTTCGGCCAGCATCTTCGAGGTCATGTCGCTGGTCGTGCCGTAGCTCTTGAAGAAAGTGGCGAGCTGCGGCGCCTTCTTGGCGAGGTCGATATTCGCGCCGATGACGACCTTGCTGGTCGGATATGCCGTGGCGCGCTTGGGGTTGTCGCTCGCCTTGAGCTCGGCCCAGACGGCCGGATCGAAGGGCGCCTCCTCGAGCTTGACGAGATCATAGGCGCCCAGCAGCCAGCTCGGCCCCCAATAATAGAACAGGACCGGCCGCTTGCGCTTCAGCGAGGCCTCGATGGCGGCGACCAGCGCCTCACTCGAACCGCCGCGCGTATTGCTGAAATCCTCTGCCAGCCCGTAGACCGCGAGCTTCTTGGTGTTGATGCCCTCGCAGACCCAGCCGGCGACGCAGTTGTAGAAACGGCCCTTCCCCGGCTCCTCCGGATCGGCGAACAGCGCCTTGTAGCGCTTGAGGTCTTCGACCGTTTTGAGATCGGGAGCCTTGGCATCGGGCCCGGACACCAGATAGCGCGGCACGAACCAACCTTCGCTTGCGTCCGGGAACGCCGTGCCGAGCGGCTCGACCTTGCCGGCCTCGGCAGCCTTCACCCAGGCCTCGACCGGGTTCGCCATCCAGATTTCCATGACGATGTCGACATCGCCGCGCGCGACGCCGTTGACCAGCGGAGCGATGGCCCCGGGAATGCGCTCGACCTTGCAGCCGAAGCCGCGCTCGGCGATCGCGCTTGCGACGGCGGTGTGGAAGGCAGCGGAATCATAGTCGAGCCCCGCCATCTTCAACGGCCTGTCGAGCTCGCAAGCCGTGGCCGGGGCGCTGAGCGCCAGACCGAGGGCAAGGGAGGCGACTCCAAGAAGGGATTTCATCGTGATCGCTCCCCGATCAAGATTGCGACAAAGGCCATGAGCAGGATCGTTGGCAAGGCTCGCTCTGTAACGCCGGACCGGGCCGATTGATCCATGCAGCGGCCTCTCGTTCGGGAAGCATCGCTCAATCAGCGCGGCGTGGCCACATCCAGTCCTGCCAGCGTCCGTCAGGACCGAAACGCGGGATGCATCTGCCGAGAACAAGCGCGGGAGCCGTGGGATGGGTCGACAGGCATTCAGCCCCTCGTGCCTTCCCTGTCTCGATCGGCGTAGCGACCGTCTGGGCGTCGTTGTCGCGACCAGGGACAGGATCATCGCAAGAAGCCGTGACTTCGCCCCAGCTTCGCGGCAGGATCGGCTCTCGAAAGAGGGCCTCCGGATGAAGATGCTTTTCGTGGCCGCGTGCGGTCTTCTGCTAACGGGATGCGCTGCCGTCGGCAGCTTGTCCGAGCCCACGCGCATTGATCCGATGCAAAGCGATGGACAGAGCTATGCGCAGGGATCGGCAGGGAGCTACGAGCCGCCGCCTGCAGAAGAGCGACTGACGACCTCGTGCAAGATGAAGGGCAAAGGCGTGCAGTGCTTCTGAGCGAACTGACCGCGTTCGTTCTGGCGACGAAGAGCGTTCCCGGCGCTCCATGACAGGATGAGGAACCGCAGCCTCCGCAGTTGACCGGGCGGTACTGCCGTATCTCGCATGTCGACCGGTTGCGGACTTTTCGGTCATCCCGCCATGATCGTGTAATTGCATGCGCAAAGGACGTTCCGGGGGTGGAAAGCTGGTGATGAAGCGCTCGACGTATCGTGCAATCGCTATATTGCTCTGCTCGATTATGGCCGCGCTATCGCTCTATTTCGTTTCCAGATTGAATTGGATCGCTCTCCCCCTTGGCCTAGCCGCCGCGTTGACAGCCTTCATGATCGGCCGGGCATCAGCCTGGGCGGCCGGTCTTATATTTTTGCTCGCTTTGATCGGATACTGGTCACCCTTGCCGTATTATATCGATCTGGCAGCGTCGCGAGTTTTGCCCTTGGAAGAAGCCAAAATGGTCGGTGGTGGCGCGCTGCGAGGCAATTATCTATTGAATAGCGGCTTCCTAAGGGCGTCGTCGCGATTGATTGTTATTGAAGGCGATGTTCCCGCGCTCGATGATCTCCAGCGGCGGCCGGCATTTTATCTCCCCGAGCTGACTAGAGGCGCCTGTCGAAACAAAATAATTCGGCTTACCAATCAGGCGTCGGTTGTTGATACACGCTGCGATGACGCTGGCGTTCCTGACAAGTAGCCGCGCCGCGGATGACCGCTCCCGACCCCGTTGCGGACGTTGTGTCACGCTCGGCATCGATCCGTCTTATCGGACCTTTAAGCAGCATTGCTCAAACTGCATTTTCGCTTTGGCGAGGATCGCAGGGGAATTATCGTGATTGCCGCTTGGATGATTGGTTTGGCACTTTGGGGGATTCCCGCTCTCGTCGTCGGCTTCGTGATCGCCTCGCTGCCAAACAAATTTCACTTCATCGCGCTCTTAGTTTCCGCTGGCATTCTGCTTGCGTTCCTTATGAGCATGCATAGCGCAGACGGCTGGTCGAAACTGCCGGGTTTGCTCTATCTCATTGTCCTGCCGGTCGCCGTGATCGCGGCAATACCAGTGGGAATCGAGCGAGCCGTTCGGAGGCGGGTAATTTCGTGACTTCGATCCGATCGGCCGCAGAAGGAAGCGGGAAGACTAGGTCGGCTTCCGACCGATGTCGTTGAAAAAGTCGTCGTTGCTGCGGGTGTGAAGTCCTGATTCAGTCGTCTTGGGCGGAGGGCGGCGCGATGATGGGTGAACGGCGGGTGGCGCAGGAGGCGCTGTTCTACGAGTTCAGTCTTGAGCGTCACGTGCCGGACGATCATTGGGTGCGGTCGATAGACCGGTTCGTCGATCTTTCCGAGATCCGCGCACATCTGCGGCCGTTCTACAGCGAGATGGGTCGGCCCTCGATCGATCCGGAGCTGATGATCCGGATGCTGCTCATCGGCTATTGCTTCGGCATCCGTTCCGAGCGGCGCCTGTGCGAGGAGGTGCACCTGAACCTCGCCTATCGCTGGTTCTGCCGGCTCGGGCTTGAGGGCGACGTTCCCGATCACTCGACCTTCTCGAAGAACCGGCATGGCCGCTTCCGCGAGAGCGATCTTCTGCGTGAGCTGTTCGAGACGACCGTCCGGCGTTGCATCGAAGAAGGGCTCGTGGGCGGAGAAGGCTTCGCGGTCGATGCCAGCCTGATCAAGGCCGATGCGAACAAGCAACGTTCCGCGGACGCCTCAGAGCTGGTCGACTGGCACGATCTCGCCCGGACGCGTCGCTCGGTGCGCGAATATCTCGATACGCTCGATGAGGCCGCCTGGGGCGCGGCGAGCGAGGCGAAGCCGAAGTTCGTGTCGCGCGCCGATCCGGCCGCGCAATGGACCGGCGCTTTGAAGGGGCATGCCTTCTTCGCCTACGCCACCAACTACCTGATCGACCTCGACCACGCCGTCATCGTCGATGTCGAGGCCAGCCGCGCCATCCGGCAGGCCGAAGTCGGCTCGGCCCGGACCATGCTCGACCGAACGCAGGAGCGTTTTGGCCTCTGGCCGGCCAGGCTAGCCGCCGACAGCGCCTATGGCTCGGCCGAGAACCTCGCCTGGCTGGTGCATAAGCGCGGGATCGAGCCGCATATCCCGGTCTTCGACAAATCCCAGCGCAGCGACGGCACCTTCAGCCGCTCCGACTTCGCCTATGACCACGCGCGCGATCGCTACACCTGCCCGGGCGGGAAGGAGTTGAGGCCGCGCCAGAAGGCCTATCGAACCGAGCGGCCGCTCGTCGATGACGAGGGCATGATGCGTTACCGCGCCAGCAAGTTCGACTGCGACGCCTGCTCGCTGAAGCCGCAGTGCTCACCCAACATGCCCGCTCGCAAGATCCTGCGCTCGATCCATGAGGGCGCCCGCGACATGGCCAGGGACATCGCCGAGACCGACGCCTATGTCACCTCGCGGCGCGAACGGAAAAAGGTCGAGATGCTGTTTGCTCACCTCAAGCGCATCTTGCGGCTCGACCGGTTGCGACTGCGCGGACCGAATGGCGCCAGAGACGAGTTCCACCTCGCCGCAGCAGCCCAGAACCTCAGGAAGCTCGCCAAACTCAAGCCAAACGGGCCGCAGGTCAGGCCTGCCTGACCAAGCGAAGCCCTACTCTGCTAAATCCGCTCCCCGCCAGCGCCGATCTCAGGGCCGACTTTTTCAACGGTATCGACGGCGGGCTCAACTGATCGCCGCAACACACTCGGCGAACCTCTCGGCTGGGGTTTGATAGAGCAAGGTCTTTCTGGGCCGTTCGTTGAGCTGACGGGCGATGGCGCTGAGCTGGGCCTGGCTTTGCAGGGACAGGTCGGTTCCGTGGGGAAGATACTGGCGCAGGAGCCGGTTGGTGTTCTCGTTCGAGCCACGTTGCCAGGGTGACCTGGGATCGCAGAAGTAGACCTCGACGTTCGAAGCGAGGGCCAGCCGCTTGTGGTCGGCCAACTCCTTGCCTCGGTCCCAGGTCAGGGACTGATAGAGTTCGCCGGGCAGTTTCTTCGACTGTTTGATCAGGGCGGTGATGACGCTCCCGGTGTCTTTGTTGGCGACCTTGACCAGCATCACGTAGCGCGAATGCCGCTCGACCAGCGTGGCGACGTAGCTGTTCCGGGAGCCGCCGATCAGGTCGCCTTCCCAGTGACCAGGGACCGCACGATCCTCGACGGAGGCCGGCCTTTCGCTGATGGAGACGGCGTCCCTGATCTGGCCCAGGCCGTTCCGCTTCAGGCTGGCGTGCCGGGAGCGGCGGATCGTTCGCCGGGCCCTCAGGTGGTCCAGCAGTTCCTTCTTCAGCACCCCACGGGTCTGGATGAACAGGCTGCGGTAGATCGTCTCGTGCGACACTTGATTGTGTGGCTCCCGGGGGCAGGTGCGCTTGAGCCAGCCGGCGATCTGCTCGGGCGACCAGTTCCGCTGCAGCTTGCCGGATACTGTCCGGGCCAGACCGGGTCGGCAAGCCAGCTTGCACGGCTTGGGACGCAAGGCCCGGTCCCAGGCCGCCTGATCGGAGCGCGCCGCGCGGTAGCGATCCGGCCCGCCGTTGCGCTGAACCTCGCGACTGACCGTGGACGGTGATCGGCCCAATTGCCGAGCGATCACGCGCAGCGACCGGCGGGTGCTGAGCCCTCGGGAGATTTCCTCCCGCTCGCTGAGAGTGAGCGCCCGCGGCGCCCGCCGCCGGTCTGGAGGCCGAATGCCGCCCGTCGGCGAAAGCACCGAGAACACCGAAGAGGACTCCCGATCGAACCGCCGCCCAATCGAACTCATCGACTCGCCGGCCTTCCAGCGATCCCAGATCTCAGCCCGCTGGGCCGCCGAATAGTAGATCCGCCGCCGCTGCATCATCACCCACGCTCCATCTCCAAAGGAAAAGTAGCGTGTTGCGATTACCGATTGAGACCACCACCCAAAGCGGTCATTCGCCCCCCGTTGGGGCGGCGATCGAAATTGGCCCCTAGCCGACGTATGGAACGTCTGCTTCGGGGCAGCTGCCGAGGCTAGCAATCGGGGAGCCGAGGGTGGCCCAAAGCCGACTCGTCGACGGTCCGCTCCCAGGTGGTTCGCAAGAGCTGGCCTGACGCTGCACTCCCCCAGTGTTGCAACGCGTTTAGTTGATCGCCCAGAGTTGTTCGCAAACCAGTCGCAAATGCGCTATCCTTAGTCGGTCTTGTCACCACCGTCGGCGGATCAACCGCGGTCCGCGAGGAGAGGTTCGCATGACCACTATCCTGGTATGCCGTCGCACCCTCATCGCGGCCGGCGGATCCATCCTGGCGACCGGCCTTTCCGGGCTCCTGTCGCCCGCCCGCGCTGATGGCCTCGCACCTACGCAATCGATGTCGGGAGGGGCTAACAACTATCGCAAAGGGGCGCCGATCGTGGATCGGATCGGCAAGGGCGGCTTCTGGATGAGCGGTACCGTTCGCCGCGCAGGCGACGGGGCTCCGCTTGCCGGGCAGCGCATCCAGATCTGGGCGCACACGACCGAAGGCCAGGAGCACGAACTACAAAGTCATGGCGCCACTCTCACCGATAAGAACGGCGCGTTCCGTCTCGATATGCCTCAGATTGTTCCCGTTTTTGGCCAACCGCATGGCCACCTCGCCTATGACAGCGGCGAGTTTCAGACTGTGTTCCTGCGCCCGGTGATGCGAAGCGCAAAGGATAAGAGCCTCGAGGCGCACTTCATCCTTCAGCCGGTCTGATCGGACTCGGAAAAAGGATGAGAGCTGCCCGGGCGACCTTGATCTGGGCAGCCCTTATGGCGGCCATCTGCGCGCCAATCGCCTTCGCGGCGGCGAGTCCTCTGCATGCATGGCGCGGTTCGGTCTACATAATTGCCGGATTTGCAGGGATCCTCGCACTAGCTCTGGTTCTCCTTCAACCTCTGCTGATCGGCGGCTACCTCCCCGGACTCTCGGGTTATCGGGGACGGCGCGCCCATCACTGGATCGGAGGAGTGCTTGCCCTAGCGGTTGCAATCCATGTCTGTGGGCTGTGGATCAGCAGTCCGCCCGACATGATCGACGCCCTTCTGTTCTCATCGCCAACCCCCTTCTCCCCTTGGGGGGTGATCGCCATGTGGGCGATCTTCGCTGTTACGATTCTGGCCGCGCTCCGCCAGAAAGTGGGACTGTCGCCGCGAACGTGGCGCCTCGCTCATATGGTCCTCGCAGTCATCATTGTCGTAGGCGTCGTCGTCCATAGCCTCCTGATCGAGGGGACGATGGAGACGATGTCGAAGGCGACCCTGTGCGTACTCGCTCTCGCGGCGGCCATAAAGGTCATGATTGACCGGCGTGTTTGGAGAAGGCGAGCAACCTCTCGCGGAGGCGATCTTCCGCAAAGATAGTTCGTCGGTAGGCGAGCGCGCCGCTATGTTCGCCGCGCGCTCCTTAACTTCTCTTGCCTCGGCAACGATTCCCAATCCCTCGAAAGCTGCCCGCTTCCATCGGCGCTCGCAGAGGTAATCACCCGTGACGTAGCCGGCGACGGACACGCAGACACACAAGCTCATCATCATTTGCGAAGCCCTTTGAACCCCGGATCGAGAAGCCGAGAGGGCTAGGCATCGTCGTTAGGCTTGGGCTCGCTTGGCACGCGACGCGTCGATTACCCCCCCAAAAAAAAATGTGAAGCGGAGCTTTCGGCGGTCGTCGAAAGCTTGCCCCATCTCTCACTCACGAGAGAAAACGCAGGCAGTGTGGCCTGCTGCCAGTTTCGTGGAGAGGCGTTTAGGTTCCACCTTCTCTGCGAATTGAGCGGGCTGATGTGGCCGATGGTCAAATGCCTGCGAACAGCGCTGTAGAACCGCTCAATATGATCGAACGCATCGGCAGAGCATCGACGCTTGTCCGATATTTGCGAAGCAAGTCGTTATCCTGAACCGCCTGAAACCGGACCTACTGAGCGTAAGCAGTGGGGCACAACCGCCCTCCCCGCTCTAGGGCGAAATGCGCCACTTCCAGACATTGGGCTATCGCCCGGAAGCGGACGTCCGCTTGAGACCCCGCCAGGACCGGACTTGACCCAACCCGACGTCGCCGGGTTGTGGGTTCACGGCCTAAAACAATCCTTAGGGTCACGTTTAGGCTCCGGGCGTTTCGGCATCGCGGCTGCGGACTCGGTGATGAAGCCTCATTGGTAGCAGTGGGCCGATCGGCGCCGACGCTCCCTTTTCATCAGTTATGAACCGCTTCTGGTTAGCGTATCGCTGCAAATTGGGTTGATGCCCCCTGGAGCCGATATGGTCCTGACGCACCGCCAGTTGATCGGAGCGACCGTGTTTTCGGTCATTCTTGCAATTCCGTTCGTGACGTTTGTGTCGTCGATGGTGGTCTTCCCTATACTCGTCTTCGGGGCCATCGGTATCGTCGCGAATTTCGCGCCGCCTCTGCTCCTGTTAGCCGCCTGCTTCAATCGGCTAGGTCTCTCGCTGGGCACCGGGCGCATGCTCGAGCTCTGGCAGTTCTCAGCGATCATTTGGATCGGCTGCGCCTTCGGCCTTGCGCGCTGGGGCGATGTCGCGAGCACAATGGGCGGCCGCAACATCCCTTATCTCAAAGTGCTGTTTGCGCCGTATCTCTATCTGCTCGGACAGCCGATCTCCTGATGATGGGGGGCACTGCTAAAGCGGCGACCGCGCCGCTACTTGGCATTTGATCTGCCGCGTCGTGGTTTCGCGGCGGCGGGCGTAATGCTGCGGTGAAACCCATTGCCTTGAGATGGATGCGGGTCAGGCGCCTGCTTCCACCCGTTGCGGGCCATTATCGCCAAGGCCGCCTGCATATTCTTCGCCGGACGGGCGCGCTGCTATAAGAAGAGGATTGCCGCGATCCAAAGCGTAACGGCGGCGGTCCCCAGAATGCCAACGCCTCGTACTAACAAGTTCGCGCTGAAAGCAGCGATGAGAAGCGGCGATGCAAGGACGGCGGTAAAGAACGAGTAGGCCAGCTTGTCTTCCATGTGCGCCTTCCTGAGGTGCCTCTCGGTGCGGTCCGCTCCCGACCCAACCCGGACATATCGTCCTATTGGGGCTGCGACTTAGAAGCAGGCGACATCATTGCTTATGAAGCGATATCCGAAATACCGAAAATAGACGCCCCCCCCTTCGTGAATGGCAAAGACCGAATAGATGTCATCCGAGTTGAGATGATCGACAAATTCCTTCGGAAAAGGCTCTGCCCCGTTGTCCTTTAGCCGGAGATTGAGGTCGTAGAATTTTCGGAAAGCGTAGTGCTGTGGAATGTGGCAGGTGATCGAGCCTTCAAAACTCGTCTCAAAGTAGGCGGCGTACTCCGGTTTCAGACGGTGAACCTGCGGGGGGCCTGTTTGCGCAGCGCCCAAACTTGGGAGAATGGCGATTGCTGTAGCCGCAATCAAAACTCGGACCAAGCCCATCGCTTTCTCCCACTTGAACCAACTCGAACAGAACCGGTTGAGCCTAGGTTGCTAGGTGTTTAGTCCCGGCATTTGGTGGATTGGATCGAGGGTGAATCGTTCCGGCTCTGAAGTCCAGCGCTTGCAGATGAACTCGTAGGGCGTGAGGCCTTTGAGGGTCTTCAGGCGCCGGCCGAAATTGTAAGCTGAGACGAAGTCCTGGAGGTGACGATCGAGCTGGTCGTGGCTGTCGTAGTGATAGCGTTTGACGGTCGCGTCTTTGATCGTCCGGTTCATTCGCTCGACCTGCCCATTGGTCCAGGGATGGTTGATCTTGGTGAAGCGGTGCTCGATGCCATTCTCGCGGCAGCGCATCGCGAACATGTGGGTGATGTAACGGGCCGTGGGACCGTTGGCGTAGCGCGGCGGGAAGCGGAATTGGATGCCGTTGTCGGTCAGGATCGTATGGACCCTGTAGGGAACGGCTGCGATCAGGGCGACGAGGAAAGCTGAGGCCGTCACCCGGTTGGCGCTCTCCACCAGTTGCACGAAGGCGAATTTGCTCGTCCGATCGATCGCGACAAACAGATAGAGCTTTCCTTCGGCGGTCTGGACCTCGGCGATGTCGATGTGGAAGAAGCCGATCGGATAGGACTTGAACCGCTTCTTCGGCTCCTTGTCGCCCTCGATCTCCGGTAGCCGGCTGATGCCGTGCCGTTGCAGGCAGCGATGCAACGACGAACGGGTCAGATGCGGGATCGTGGCCTGAAGCGCGTAGAGGCAGTCATCCAAAGGCAGCAGGG
The DNA here is from genome assembly GCF_026020075.1 of Bosea sp. NBC_00550. Classification (NCBI taxonomy): domain Bacteria; kingdom Pseudomonadati; phylum Pseudomonadota; class Alphaproteobacteria; order Hyphomicrobiales; family Alloboseaceae; genus Allobosea; species Allobosea sp. NBC_00550. The sequence continues at coordinate 1,054,830 of NZ_CP102772.1, read as the reverse complement.
TATGTCGTCGAAAGGCGACGATGATCGCCTCTTCCTCGGCTGACAGAACCGTCGAAGCCGGCTGCTGCGGGCCCGTCGGCAGATCAGCCACCGAGGCCCGCTTCTTCCACTTCGCGACGGTCTTCTGGTTGAGGCCGTAGCGCTTTGCCAGAGCCCTCAGGCTCGCTTGACTATGCTGTATCGCTCGACGGATCGCCTCCGTCGTTGTGGCGCTCCCGTGCAGAACCTGGCCCATAGTGCCTCCTTCCATCCGATGGAAAAGATCGCACCATCAAAACCTGGGATCAAACAGAGGCCCGCCGGGTCGCAATCCGAGGATTGTTCGCAGCGTCAGCCGCGGCGAGCGAAGGCCTTGAGCGTCGCCGCCGCCAGCGCCGACTTCAGGATCGCTCCGAGTACGAACGGCAGCGCGCCGACGGCGATCGCCTTGGACACGCCGATCAGCAGGCTGAGCCAGGCTACGCCGATCACCAGGCAGAGCGCATTGCCGGCCAGCATCGACGCGAAGGCGAAGCCGACGCGGCTGCCGTTCCAGCCCCGCTGCGCCAGCCAGCCGGTCAAGGCTGCGGCGAAGGGGAAGGCCAGCAGATAGCCGCCGGTCGGGCCCGCGAAGTAGGCTGCGCCGCCGACGGCGCCGGCGAAGACGGGCAAGCCCATGGCGCCCTGCGCCAGCCAGGCGATCACCGTGACCGCGCCGAGGCGCCAGCCATAGAGCGCGCCGATCAGCGTCACCGCGAAGGTCTGCATGGTCATCGGCACCGGGTACATCGGCACCTTGATCTGCGAGGACAGCGCCAGCAGCAGGCTGCCGATGATCACGGCACCGGCCTGCCAGGCAAGCGAACGGCTTTCCAGCCGCAGCGGGCTGAAGGGACGGCTGAGGGCAATATCGGTCATGGTCACTCCTTCGGCGGGGTCAAATTATCTATAATTTTGATCTTTGATCTATGATGGAGTCCATATCTCCGCTCAAAAGGCAAGCCACCCTCCTCCTCGCCCGCGTGGACCAGCCGTGCCAAGCCATCACCCGACGATGGCGAAGGCGCCGCGCGTCGCGCCCGACGCCGTCCGGACCCGTCGCTCGCCGATCCATTGGGCATGCCGGGCGAGCGTCACGAGCGCGGTTTCGATGTCGCCATTGCGCAGCGCCGTCAGGATGGCGCGATGGTCGTGATCGGTTGGCGTTTCCCATTCGGAACGCCAGGCCGAGAACAGGAAACGGGCGCTGGCGGCATGAAGGTCGTCGATCGTCGCGAGCAGCCGCTTCATGCCACAGGGCGCGACGATGGTGCGGTGGAAGCGGCGATTCGCCTCCTCCCAGGCGCGGACATCGGTCGCGGCATCGCAATCGCGTCGGGCCTGCTCGGCCTTGTCGAGGATAGCGGCCGTGAGATGCGGCGCGGCATGGCGCAGCGCGAGTACCTCGAGCGCGGCGCGCATCTCGGCCACCTCCCTCACCTCCGACAGATCGAAGGAGGCGACGCGGACGCCGCGACGCGGTTCGCTGATGGCGAGGCCCTGCGCCTCCAGGCGGCGAAAGGCTTCGCGCACCGGCACATGGCTGGTCTCGAACTCCTCGGCTACATGATCCTGGCGCAGGCGGGCGCCCGGCTCGATCTCTCCGGCGATGATCCGCTCGGCAAGGGTTCGGGCGATGCGGACGGCGATGGTGTCTTCGGCAGGCTTCGTCATGATTTATAGATAATTTGGCCGGCGCCCGGAGTCGACAGGCCGAGCACGCGTCGTCGCGACAATCGCTCCCGAACAATTCGTCGCTGCTGACGTTTTCTGTCAGGACGACGGCAGCAGCCGGCGCGGCTGCATGCTATTCATGCGGGGCAGACTGTCGCGAGGCTGGTATGGCCCGGCATATGCCCTATCTCTAGGCCTTCTCCGATACGGACGCCCCGATGGCCCGCAAGACCGATATCGCCGCCGCCCAAACGGCTGCCCAGCAAGCTGCCGCGCTTGAGGACATGTTCGACCGCAACCGCGCGGCCGATCCGAACAGCCGCGCCATCAGCGTGCGCGGCGCGCGCGAGCACAATCTCAAGAACGTCGACCTCGCGATTCCGCGCGACAAGCTCGTGGTGTTCACGGGGCTTTCGGGCTCGGGCAAGTCCTCGCTCGCCTTCGATACGATCTATGCCGAGGGCCAGCGCCGCTATGTCGAGAGCCTCTCGGCCTATGCCCGCCAGTTCCTCGAGATGATGCAGAAGCCCGATGTCGACCAGATCGACGGGCTCTCGCCGGCGATCTCGATCGAGCAGAAGACGACCTCGAAGAACCCGCGCTCGACCGTCGGCACCGTCACCGAGATCCACGACTACATGCGCCTGCTCTGGGCGCGCACCGGCGTTCCCTATTCGCCCGCGACCGGCCTGCCGATCGAGAGCCAGACCGTGCAGCAGATGGTCGATCGCCTCGTAGAGCTGCCGGAGAAGACGCGCGGCTACCTGCTGGCGCCCGTAGTGCGCGGCCGCAAGGGCGAGTTCCGCAAGGAGATGGCGGATTGGCTGAAGCGCGGCTTCCAGCGCGTCAAGGTCAATGGCGAGTTCTACGAGATCCCGGACGCCCCGACGCTGGACAAGAAGTTCAAGCACGACATCGACGTGGTCGTGGACCGCATCGTGATCCGCCCCGATCTCGGCGCGCGGCTGGCGGATTCGCTGGAGCAGGCGCTGGAGCTCACCGACGGCATCGCCGTCTTCGAATATGCCGACGAGAAGCAGGAGAACGGCGAAGCCCGCCGCGTCACCTTCTCGTCCAAGTTCGCCTGCCCGGTTTCCGGCTTCACCATTCCCGAGATCGAGCCCAGACTCTTTTCCTTCAACAACCCGTTTGGCGCCTGCCCGGTCTGCGACGGCCTCGGCCACGAGATGCGGATCGACCCGGACATGATCGTCCCCGATCATTCGCTGACGCTGAAGAAGGGCGCGATCGCACCCTGGGCCAAGTCGACCTCGCCCTATTACGGCCAGACGCTTGAGGCGCTCGCCCGGCATTTCGGCTTCTCGATGACCAAGCCCTGGTCCGAGCTGCCGGAGAGCGCGCAGAAGGCGATCCTGTTCGGCACTGGCACCGAGCCCGTGCGCATGGCCTATAACGACGGCCTGCGCTCCTATGAGGTGAAGAAGCCCTTCGAGGGCGTCATCACCAATATGGAGCGGCGCTGGAAGGAGACGGAATCGGACTGGGCGCGCGAGGAGATCGGCCGCTTCATGTCCGAGACGCCCTGCGCCGCCTGCGACGGCTATCGCCTCAAGCCCGAGGCGCTGGCGGTGAAGATCGACATGCGCCATATCGGCGAGGTCTCGAAGCTCTCGGTCAAGGACGCGCTGGACTGGGTCACCGCCCTGCCCGCGCGCCTCTCCAGGAAGCAGAACGAGATCGCCCCGCGCATCCTCAAGGAAATCCGCGACCGGCTGACCTTCCTGCTCGATGTCGGCCTGGAATATCTGACGCTCGCCCGCGCCTCCGGCACGCTGTCCGGCGGTGAGAGCCAGCGCATCCGCCTCGCCAGCCAGATCGGCTCGGGCCTCACTGGCGTGCTCTATGTGCTGGACGAGCCCTCGATCGGCCTGCACCAGCGCGACAATGAGCGCCTGCTCGGCACGCTGCGCCGGCTAAGGGACCTCGGCAACACGGTGATCGTGGTCGAGCATGACGAGGACGCGATCCTGACGGCGGATTATGTCGTCGATGTCGGCCCCGGCGCCGGCATCCATGGCGGCGAGATCGTCGCCAAGGGCACGCCGCAGGACATCCTCGACGATCCCAACTCTCTCACCGGCAAATACCTCACCGGCGAGATGTCGGTCGCGGTGCCGAAGGCGCGCCGCAAGGCGCAGAAGGGCCGCAGCCTCAAGATCGTCGGCGCGCGCGGCAACAACCTCAAGAATGTCGATGTCGAGATCCCCCTGGGGATGTTCACCTGCATCACCGGTGTCTCCGGCGGCGGCAAGTCGACGCTGGTCATCGACACGCTCTACAAGGCGGTGGCGCGCAAGCTGAACGGCTCGATCGAGCACCCTGCCCCGCATGACCGCATCGAGGGCATGGAGCATCTCGACAAGGTCATCGACATCGACCAGTCGCCGATCGGCCGCACGCCGCGCTCGAACCCGGCGACCTATACCGGCGCCTTCACGCCGATCCGCGAATGGTTCGCCGGCCTGCCGGAGGCGAAGGCGCGCGGCTACCAGGCCGGGCGCTTCTCCTTCAACGTCAAGGGCGGCCGCTGCGAGGCCTGCCAGGGCGACGGCGTCATCAAGATCGAGATGCACTTCCTGCCGGATGTCTACGTCACCTGCGACGTCTGCAAGGGCAAGCGCTACGACCGCGAAACCCTAGAGGTGAAATACCGCGACAAGTCGATCGCCGACGTGCTCGACATGTCGGTCGAGGAAGCCAAGGGCCTGTTCAAGGCGGTGCCCTCGATCCGCGACAAGATGGAGACGCTGGCGCGCGTCGGGCTGGACTATGTCAAGGTCGGCCAGCAGGCGACGACGCTCTCGGGCGGCGAGGCGCAGCGCGTCAAGCTCTCCAAGGAACTGTCGAAGCGCGCCACCGGCCGCACGCTCTACATCCTCGACGAGCCGACGACCGGCCTGCATTTCCACGACGTCGCCAAGCTCATGGAGGTGCTGCACGAGCTGGTCGACCAGGGCAATTCGGTGGTGGTGATCGAGCACAACCTCGAGGTGGTGAAGACCGCCGACTGGGTGATCGACATGGGGCCCGAAGGCGGCGACGGCGGCGGCAAGGTGGTGGCCGAAGGCACGCCGGAGGACATCGTCCGGATCGGCAAGGGCCACACCGCGCGGTTCCTCAAGGAGGTGCTGGAGCGCCGGCCGATCAAGAAGCCGAAGGTGCAGCGGCAGGCGGCGGAGTAGCCATAAGCCGACCTTCAATATTGGCGCTTATCGCATATTGAAGACACTAATGGTGATTCCACAGTGTAAAATAAGGCGCGGGTCCGGTTACGACCCAAAAACGTCCTTATGCAGCTTGGAGTAGACTGCCGTGCTAGGCTTGATGAGCTTCGACAGCGTGTTCCGGGCGAACGCGGGGGCATCGTTGCCCGCCTGCGTCAACGAAAGCATCCGCTTGGCCGCGTTATAGATGGCACCCGCCGCCTTTTTGAGGTCGTCCGCGGGATGCCCTGCATTCAACACATCCTGGACCGCAGCTGACTTAGCGGCGATCAGATCCACCGCCTTCTCGGGCTTTCCAACCGAAGCACACAGAGCGTTCAGCACCTCGTCGTCGTACAGATAAGCCTCGAGATGCCGGCGGCTGAGAACGTGTATGCCCTTCTTCTCGAAGTCCGCCACATCGGGCGCGGTATGGTCGTCCAAGTCGATCAAGCGAATGATCTTTATGCCTGAGGCTAGTTTCGGTAGCACAGTCGCCAGTCCAATAAAGTCGTTCTGCACTTCCTTCGAGTTGCCAGCAGAGATGAAGGTTGTGTCTGGCATCTCGTCGCCAAAGATAGTTTCATAAATCCGGGCGTCGTGCTCGGTGTTTTTCCCGAGGACCGCGCCCACCGGATTGCCTTCGCAGATGACCACCTGCTTGGGCGCCACCAGTGCGGCGAGGTCGTCGAGAGCTACGTGCATCACGCCCTCCCAAAAGGAACGGGTAGGCTTGCTTGGCGAGAGCGAAACTACCTGATCGAAATCGTGACCGCTAAAATCGATGAAAGCCACCGATGCCGGGTCGGCATCGTACATTTCGCGTGCCTTCCGCATCATTCCGATCGAGTGGGACGCGATCCAGAGTTGTGAATTGCCCGGGAGCAGTTCGACGAGCTCCTGGAGCAACGCGCCCTGCAGGCGGGTGTTCATATGCGTTTCGGGTTCGTCAATGCAGTATATAGCATCCGCATAGCTTCGCCGCTTCACGACAAAATCCAGGATCAGGTCGAAAGCTGCCTTCTCCCCCCCTGACAGATTCTTGTAGTCGAAGCCTTTTGACGTGCCCTTGTCGAACTGAAAAGTGCCCTGATCGAGGGGATTGCCAATCCCTACAAAGTTCAGGTCTGGAAATAGCCGGTTCAGCGGTGTTTGGATATCTCCGATTATCTTCTCACGGTAGGCACCCAGAGTAGTCGCCTCCTTCTCGTTGACAAAGACGTCCTCCATAGCTTGTGAGGCGAGGCGCTGATAATTTGCGCTGACTGTAGCATCGGACTCGATCAACCGATTTAAGCGCCTGTCATCAATTATTGGCCCTTGTCGCGAGAGCGAGTTGATGGCGAACTCCGGATCGTTCCGATATGCGGTTCGAACGTAGACATTGCCCTTGAAAAACCTATTTCCGAAATCAGTTACAATAGATATTCTTTGATTAATGTCATTCTCAGTTTCGAGAGGTCGATTGTAATATTTATTATCTCTGCTCCAAGAGCTAAATGCATCAACACCGTATCTAAGCAGTAGAGCGTCAAATAATGACGACTTACCCGAGCCATTAGGTCCAGCGAGAACGACCAATCTGGCGCTCACCGGGATGCCGCTGATTGTCAAATCTGAGAATCGCCGGAACCGTCTGATATGGCAATTAAGCAAATGCACGGTTGCCCCCTGAATCAACGCAAGAAATAGAACAGGTGCGGGGTCGTTTGACTAGGCCTCGCTGGTCAGGCGCGCGCAGCGCAATCGACGAGCGGCGGAAGTGCCCTCTGTGGGTTAGGAGAGCGCCCCACAAAACGCGATGGAGGGTGTCATGACCAAGACCAAGCACGACTTCACCGGCCAGCCGTCCTTTTGAGGTCGCGAGCAAGCGTCGGAAGTCCTACCCGTCCGAAACCCGCGTGAAGCGCGGCGTCCGCATCGTCCATGGCGATGTTGAGCTGCATGAAAAGCTCGGCCGCAACGATCTCTGCGTCTGCGGCTCCGGGCGCAGATTTCAAGAAGTGCTGCATGCCGAGCGGCCGTTTCGACGGCTCCGACCGGGATGACTACTTTCAGGGAGTGACATGGCTCCCTCGCCTCGCCGTCATGCTCGGGCTTGTCCCGAGCATCCACGTCTTGCGGCGCTGGTGGCGGGGGCGGCGAGTGGCGAAGCGCTCGCCTCGTCGATCCCGCGCAAAGGCGTGGATGGTCGCCACAAGGGCGACCATGACGGCGGCAGCCGGGCATAACGGCTAGAACCTCAGCCGATCAGGCCAGTTCGTCGCAAAGGTCGTTCCAGTCGGGATTGCGCGCCATGATCGTGCGGGTCTTGTAGGCGCGGTACCAGCGCTTCATCGAGCTTTCGCGCTGGATCGCGGCCTCGATCTCGTCGTGCCATTCGTACCAGACGAGGCATTTCAACCCATATGCCTTAGTGAAGCCGGCGATCAGGCCCTCGCGATGTTCGTGAACGCGCCGGCCGAGATCGCTCGTCACGCCCATATAAAGCGTGCCGTTGGGCCGGTTCGTCATGATGTAGACCCAGCCGCCCTTCTGCTTCATGCGAGCAGGATGCGATTGCGCGGACGAGGCAGCAAGGGCTCTACCGTCATGGTCGCCACAAGGGCGACCATGACGGTAGTGGGCGGTCATGATGGCGCGGATGTAGCCAGCAAACTTATCCTCACCCCTCCTCACCCGCCGTAACCTGCCCTCACCCATCACCCAAACGGGGCGGCCGTCCGGAGGTATGCTGGAGGCTAGATGAGCGTCGGCGCCTGCGGGCGGGGGTCACTCCCGCTACAGCAGCACACCCTCATCCGGCCCTCCGGGCCACCTTCTCCCCTCCGGGAGAAGGAAAGAGCGTCGCTGTTCCCTCGCCTAGCCCTGCGCCTCGCGCCAATGCGGATAGGTGACATAGGCGGTCACGACGTCCTCTTCATCGGCGCGGATCGTCACCGTCTCGCCCTTGGGCATGTAGACGATCTCGCCGGGGCCGGCGGTCACCGTTCCGTCCTCCGTCGTGACGGAGAGCCGGCCTTTCAGCACGATCATGATGTCGTCGACCGCCATCGTCTCGGTCAGGCTCGATCCGGCGGCCCAGCGCCCATAGCCGATGGTGACCGGCCCGCCATGCCGCTCGTCGACGAGGTTGCCGACATAGATCTCGCCGTCCTGCCCGGGCGAGCGTTCCAGCGTCGCGTCAGTGATCGCAAGTTTGCGCAGCTTCATCATCCTCTCCATCTCATCTCCGTCGGGAACTACGGGCTTTCGGCGCTCAGGTTCCCCATGCAGGGCGCCGGCAGGGTGAGGGGCGGCCGCTGATCGCCTGAGTGCTACGGGCCGCCTTGCCCTCGATTGCAGCGGCAGGCCCTCAACCGGCGCTCCGCGCCGCCTTCTCCCCCTGGAAGTCGGCTGTTGCCGACTTCGACACCCCAGGCTGAGCATCTTGGGCAGGCCCGAAATGGGTGGACGAAGGAAAGAGGCGTCGCGGCTCCCTCGCCTTCCCGTCATTCCGGGGCCGCCAAGGGCCGAACCCGGAACCCACGACCGGGTGAGCGCTCCCCGCCGCTCCGGCGAGAGGAACGCCCGGAAACGTGGCTCGGGTTGGCGTCTGGTCGGGGGTTCCGGATTCTCGCTTCGCGAGCCCCGGAATGACAGAGGGCGCAAGCTCAACCATGACCGCGTAGCGCGGGGATAGCGCGCCGCCCTTATCCCCGCCCCTCATCGCCCGCCCTAACCTGCCCTCGCCCATCACCCAAGCGGGGCGGCCGTCCGGAGGTGTGCTGGAGGTTGGGTGAGGGTCGGCGCCTGCGGGCGGGGGTCACGCCCCGCTCCCGGGAGGCTTCGGGGCACCGCTCTGGGGACATTACGATCCCTGCGCGAGGAGCTCGCTGGGAGGATCGAAGGGGAAGGCTCCGCAAGCGGAGACGCGACAAGGCCGGCATCGGGCCGAAACCGGGGGCTCCCCGTTTCGGAACCATCCGATGCACGAGACAAAACGGGCCGCCTCGCGGTCCGTGCCGAACTGGCGTCGAGGCGCGTGGAGCCGGAACCGGAGACCGTAGAAGCGCGGCCCGGAGACTGAAATCGCCGAAGGCGGAGCGCCACGGGGCGTGCGGATGGTGGCTCAATCCATCCGCGCCGCATCCTGGCAGTGGACGCGGATCACTCGACCAACGCGCCTCGCGGCGCTCCGCCAGCCCCGTATCGACGCGGCGAAGCCAGCCTTCGCCGCGTGCGGACGCGTGCTTGCTGTGATGGCGCGCCTTGCGCTCAGCCGAGGCGGCGCGTCACGCCGCCCTTGATGACGCGCCCGCCATGAGGGGCCGGCGGGCCGAGATAATAGGCGCCGCCGCCTGCGCCCACGCCGACGCCAAGCGCCGGCCAGCCGGGATCGGCATAGGCGTTGAGCTCCCAGCAGCGCAGTTTCTGGCGCTCGGACTCGGTGGTGGCGTCGTTGCAGCGGGAGACCTGCGAGCGCTGCCAGAAGGCTGCGGCCGGCTGCGACGCGGCGGCGCCGGCCAGCAGCGCCAGGAGGAACATCCTGTTCATCGCCTCTTCCCGTTCGGGGTTGGAGCCCTATGATGGCCGGCAGGCCCTTGCCGAACGCTTAAGGGGGCGTCCGAATCGGCGCGCGCCGATCGGCGCGACGGCATGGCGACCCGGCCGAGCACAGGAGACCCGACGTGAAGCTGCCCATCGCCATCCATACCGACGAGGATTACGACCGCGCGCAGCAGCGCGTGGCCGAGCTGAACAGGTTGCCGGAGAGTTCCGACAAGGAGAAGGAGCTGCATGCGCTGGCCGAAGCCATGCTCGCCTTCGAGCTGCGCCGCGACGACGCCGAGGACTGAGGCGCGCGGGCCGTTTCAGCCGGGCCGCGCCTTATGAATCGTTGCTGGCGTTGAGCTCCTCGGGGCGCATCCCCTCATCCGGCGGCCCGGCCTGCCGCGCCGCCCATTTCGTCACGATCTCCGCGACGAGATCGGCCCTCGAGCGGCCGGGAGCCTGCTTCTCGATATAGCGATCGAGCGCCGCCAGCGTCTCGTCGCCGAGCGCAACCGCAACTGTAGCCAGCGACATCGAAGCCTCCATCGTCATTTCCAGGGAACAGCGCCGCGCCTGCGGCGTTTTCCCAGTGCGGCATACGAGCACGACCTCGTTCCGCGAGCAAATTCTTTCAGAACCGAAGCGAAACTGATGTCTTCGGGCAGGTTATCCTTGTCTTAGTGCATCCTCTCAGCTACGATACATTACGGTCTGAACAAATTTGCCTCTCGTTTGTTGTTATGACAACCCGCATCGCTGCGGAAACATTCAGGAGGACAGCAAATGATCAAACGTATTGTGTTAGCTTCCGTCGCCGCGGGCCTGCTCTCGGCTACAGCCATCGCCCAAACGACTTCGCCGACGCCTCCCTCCTCGGCTCCGAGCGCCTCTACCTCCGCCGAGAAGGCCACGCCGGCGCCGACCAATCTCGCCGGCCAGGGCAAGTGGCGCACGAGCAAGCTGATCGGCGTCGATATCTACGGCCCCGACGACAAGAAGGTCGGCGACGTCACCGAGGTGATCGTCGACAAGATGGGCAAGGTCGAGATGGTGACCGTCGGCGTCGGCGGCTTCCTCGGCATCGGCGCGAAGGATGTCGCGATCCCGTTCGAGCAGGTGAGCTGGAGCGACCAGCCGATCACGCCGCCTGCGCCTGCTCCGGCTCCGGCTGCTTCGGGTAGCGGCGGCACCGCCGGCGGCAGCGCGACGATGCCCGCCACGCCTCCTGTCGCTGCGGCGCCCAGGGCACCGGCGATGTATCCGGATCACGGCAAGATCACGCTGACCAAGGACCAGCTCCATTCGGCGCCCGCCGTGACGTATTCGGGCAGCTAAGCCCTAGCCGTTCTTAGGACACAACGAAGCCCGCCCGCGAGGGCGGGCTTCCTGCCGTCTAGAAAGTTTAACCGAAAGGCAGGCCGCGCATCAGCGGCGGAATCGCCTCCGGCAGATCGTCCGCGATCAGTCCGAACCCGAGCGCCTCCCCGGCTCGGCCGTGCAGCCAGACGGCCGCGCAGGACGCCTCGAACGCGCTCATCCCCTGCGCCAGCAGGCCGGCGATCAGCCCGGCCAGGACATCGCCGGAGCCCGCCGTCGCCAGCGCCGCAGAGCCGGTGGCATTGATCGCGGCCCGGCCGTCCGGCGCGGCGATGACCGTATCCGCCCCCTTGTAGACGACGATGGCTCCGCACAGGGCTGCCGCCTTTCGGGCGCGCTCCAACTTCGAGCCCTCCGCCGCAATCGTAGGCTCCCTGCCGAACAGGCGCTGGAATTCGCCTTCGTGCGGGGTGAGGACGCGACAGGCGTCGCGTTGTCGAGTGAGCGCTTCTCCTCGCAGAGATGTAGCGAGCAAGGTCAACGCATCGGCGTCGAGCACAATCGGCTTGTCGCTGGCGAGGGCGGCACGGACGAGCCCGGAAGCCCGCTCGTCCAATCCCAGCGCCGGGCCGGCCAACACGGCCGAAACCCGCCGATCGCGAAGGAACTCGGAAAAGCCCTCACCATCCGCAATCGGCCGCTGCATCAGTGCATCGGGGCCGCGCGACGCATGCGCGGCCAGCGCTTCGGGTGCACAGAGGATAGTCGCGAGCCCGGCGCCGATGCGCAGGGCGGCCCGCGCGCTCAACCGCGGCGCACCGACACTGGCGATGCCGCCCGCGGCAACCGCGACGGCGCCGCGGCGGAATTTGTGCGTATCGAGGCCGTGATGCGGCCAAGCTCCCAGCCAAAGCGCAGGTTCGTTGCGAAAGGCGGTCGGTGCGATGTCCCGCAGCGCGTCTTGGGCTGGAATTCCGATATCGGCGACGATGGTTTCGCCGCAAAGCGAGCGGCCCGGCAGCAGCAGATGACCTGGCTTCAACCGGAAGAAGGTGACGGTCTCCGTCGCCTGTACGGCGGGGCCTTCGGCTTGCCCGGTATCGCCTGACAAACCGCTGGGAACGTCCACCGCGATCACCGGCCGGCCGGAAGCGTTCATGATGGCCACGGCCCCCGCAGCCTCGCCCGAAAGCGGGCGGCCCAGCCCGGCGCCGAACAGCGCATCGACGAAGAGATCGGGTTTCGCATCTCCAAGCGAAGCCAGCGGCAGAACCGGCCCGTTCCAACGGGAGAAGGCGATCGCAGCATCGCTTCGGAGAGCCTCTGACGCGCCGAGCAGCGCCACATGGACCTTCAGCCCCTGTTCCTGCAGCAGGCGCGCTGCGACAAACCCGTCGCCGCCATTGTTGCCGGGCCCGCAGGCGACCGCGATGGACGCGCCCTCCCCGACGCGGCGCAGCACCGCCTCGGCGACAGCACGTCCGGCCCGTTCCATCAGGACGATTCCCGCCGTTCCAGCGGCGATCGCAATGCTGTCGGCCCGGCGCATCTGCTCCGTGGAAAGCAGGACGAGTTCCGATGGCTTCATCGCGTCGGTTTCGGCGGTGGTCATATGCCAACATTGGATTGCGTCACCAAGCACTTCAAGAGAAGGCTCGCCTGGCTGATTGATCTAGAAATAAGCATGTGATCATTTTTTGTGCTGTTTTTTGCCTCCCAGGCAGGCTGTCCGACCGCCCCTGCCGCATGGCGGGGCGTTCGCGCCGATGCTATGAGCAGAAGAACGGTCGCAACCGTCCGAAGCCGAGGGCCCATCTGCCCGAGACGGCGGATCGTTGTGGTTCCATTCCGGCGCGAGCCGGATCCTCGAAGCGCAGTGGAGGTCGATCGGCGCATGAAGAAGATCGAAGCGATCATCAAGCCCTTCAAGCTGGACGAGGTGAAGGAGGCGCTTCAGGAGGTGGGGCTTCAGGGTATCACGGTCCTCGAAGCCAAGGGCTTCGGCCGCCAGAAGGGGCATACCGAGCTCTATCGCGGGGCCGAGTACGTGGTCGATTTCCTGCCGAAGGTGAAGATCGAGATCGTACTGGCTGACGACATGGTGGACCGCGCCATCGAAGCGATCGTCAAGGCCGCCCAGACGGGCCGGATCGGCGATGGCAAGATTTTTGTATCGACCATCGAGGGGGCGATCCGCATCCGCACCGGCGAGACCGGCGCAGACGCGATCTGAGGACTCTCTCCCCATCATTCGGAATCAAAGGCCGCGGCTGGATTGGAGCCGGCGACGGCCCACGAGTTTGAGAAACTATTGGCAAGAGGAATGCTGAAATGAAGAGCGCCAAGGATGTCCTCAAGGCGATCAAGGACAACGACGTCAAATATGTCGACTTCCGCTTCACCGACCCGCGCGGCAAGTGGCAGCATGTGACCTTCGATGTCGGCATGATCGACGAGGACATCTTCGCCGAGGGCACGATGTTCGACGGCTCATCGATCGCCGGCTGGAAGGCCATCAACGAGTCCGACATGCTGCTGATGCCGGATCCGACGACCGCGACGATGGACCCGTTCTTCTCGGCCGCCACCATGGTCATCAACTGCGACGTGCTCGAGCCGGCCACCGGCGAGCCCTATGGCCGCGATCCCCGCGGCATCGCCAAGAAGGCCGAGGCCTATCTGAAGTCGACCGGCATCGGCGACACGGTCTATGTCGGTCCCGAGGCCGAGTTCTTCGTCTTCGACGACGTCAAGATCGCTGCCGACCCGTACCACACCGGCTTCAAGCTGGATAACGTCGAGCTGCCGATCAACGGCTATGCCGATTACGAGGGCGGCAATCTCGGCCACCGCGTCGCCACCAAGGGCGGCTACTTCCCCGTCCCGCCGCAGGATTCGGCGCAGGACATGCGCGGCGAGATGCTGGCTGCGATGCAGTCCATGGGCGTGGTCGTCGAGAAGCACCACCACGAGGTCGCTTCTGCCCAGCACGAGCTCGGCATGAAGTTCGACACGCTGACGCACACCGCCGACCTGATGCAGATCTACAAGTACGCGATCCACAACGTGGCCCAGAGCTACGGCAAGACCGCGACCTTCATGCCGAAGCCGATCTATGGCGACAACGGCTCGGGCATGCATGTCCATCAGTCGATCTGGAAGAACGGCAAGCCGGTCTTCGCCGGCAACAAGTACGCCGACCTGTCGCAGGAGTGCCTCTGGTACATCGGCGGCATCATCAAGCACGCCAAGTCGCTGAACGCCTTCACGAACCCCTCGACCAACTCCTACAAGCGCCTCGTCCCGGGCTATGAGGCTCCGGTGCTGCTCGCCTATTCGGCGCGCAACCGCTCGGCCTCCTGCCGTATTCCGTGGACGACCTCGCCGAAGGCCAAGCGCGTCGAGGTTCGCTTCCCCGATCCGATGGCGAACCCCTATCTCGCCTTCGCCGCCATGCTGATGGCCGGCCTCGACGGCATCGTGAACAAGATCGATCCGGGCCCGGCGATGGACAAGGATCTCTACGACCTGCCGCCGCGCGAGCTGAAGAAGATCCCGACCGTCTGCGGTTCGCTGCGCGAGGCGCTGGAGTCGCTCAAGAAGGACAACGCCTACCTCAAGGCCGGCGGCGTCTTCAATGACGACTTCATCGAGAGCTATATCGAGCTCAAGATGCAGGATGTGGCGCGTTTCGAGATGACGCCGCACCCGGTCGAGTTCGCGATGTACTACTCCTACTGAGGGATCTCGGTGGGCGCCTCCTGGCGCCCACCGGGCAAACCTCGCTGGATGCGGCTCAGCCGCACCGGCCCAGGATGCCGGGGCGCTTATGCGCCCCGGCTTTTTTGTCCGACCCCACCTGCCTCGTCAGGATGCGCGGTTGTCGACGATGAGGATTTGCCCGGAGCTCCCCGCCGTCTGGGAAGCGAGATTGGCATTGTAGCTCGTCAGCGGCGGGACGAGCCCGACCGTCGACGCCGAGACTATCGCATTGGCGCCCGCCCCCGAAATGATGTTGTTTCTCACGACGATCTTTCCGGCTTGGGCACTCGACGAGAACGCGATGCCGACGCCGCAATCGCGGACCAGGTTTCCGTCGCAGGCGAGATCGCGCGCGCCCTGCGCCACGCCCAGCTTGATGCCGCCGGCCGCGCCTTCGATGATGTTCCCGTTCACCGCGGAATCCTGCTCCACGGTGATGCCGATGGCGGTGGTGTTGTAGTTTCCAACCCCACCTGAACCCGGAATCGCGGCGACGGTCAGGTTGCTGATCTGGTTGCCGGCCACGATCGAGCGCGGGCGACGCCATCGTTGAAATAGCCGGAATTGGCGATGTTGATGCCGTCGCCGGCCGTGTCGACCCGGTTGTTCACGATGGTCGCGCCCGTTCCGTTCCGTCCCGCGCCCGGGGCTTCGTAGTAGAGGCAGGCCTCGCGGATGTTCCAGCAGGAGTTGCCCTGAATGAGAACCCGCGAGCCCCCATTGACGCGGACCGCCGAGGATTTGCTCGCCTCATCGCTAGCAAGAGAAGACAAGAACGAACAAAGAACATAATGGATATATATTCCTATGACGCAACCCCCGGCCTTTTTGCTTGACCGCTGTCATTCCCAGGCCGGGGTAACGTCACCTTCACGCGTGATCCGGCAGGTTCAGGAGACAGTTTCCGGACGGCGGCGCGCAAGACTTGCAGACCATCTCGATCAATGGGCGTTTTCTCGGCCAGCCGCTGACCGGCGTGCAGCGCTTTGCGCTGGAATTGACCAGGGCGCTTGACCGGCGGATCGGCGCAGGCACGGTTCCGGAATCGCTGAAGGCTGCGCGCTGGCGCCTCCTCGCTCCGCGGGATGCCCCCAAGACCCATGAATTCCGGCATATCGCCCTGGAACGCTTCGGCCCGTTCTCCGGCCATCTCTGGGAGCAAACCGCGCTCGCACGCCGGGCTGCGGGAGACATCCTCGTCGGCTTCGGCGGCAGCGGGCCGCTGCTGCATCGCAGGCAGATCGTCGTGATCCACGACGTCACCATCTTCCGCCACGCGGAGGCATTCAGCACCTCCTATCGCGCCACGCACAAGCTCCTCGGCTTCGGGCTGACGCGCACGGCGCGCGTCGCGACCGTCTCCCGCTTCTCCCGTGGCGAGCTCGGCGCGGTCTTCGGCGTCGCGCCTGAGACGATCCCGGTCCTCTACAACGCCACCGATCATTTCTCCGGGATCGTCCCGGACGAAACCGTGCTGCAACGCCTGGGCCTGGAAGGCGCGAAATTCTTCTTCATGCTGGGCACCTTGAAGCCCAACAAGAATGTCGATTTCGCCATCCGCGCCTTCGACGCGCTCGGCGACACCGGCTGGAAACTCGTCATCGCAGGCGCGCTCGACCGAAGCGGGGTTTTCAAGGCCGATACCCCGGCGATCGCCGACAATCTCATCTTCACCGGGCGCCTGACCGATCCGGAGATCGTCGCGCTCGAACGCCGCGCCCGCGCCTTCGTCTTTCCGAGCCTCTATGAAGGCTTCGGCATTCCGCCGCTCGAAGCGATGACGCAGGGCTGCCCGGTATTGGCTGCGGATATTCCTGCGGTTCGCGAAGCCTGCGGAGACGCGGCGCTCTATTTCGATCCCCGCGATCGTGCCGACCTGGAAAGCGCGATGCGCCGGATCATGGGTGCCGATGACGATGCGGCCGGGCTGGTCGAGAAAGGCCGTGCCAATCTCGCGCGATTTTCCTGGAACAAGAGTGCCGAGACCCTCCTGTCGACGCTGTCGGACATGGCTGCGCCACGGCGCTGACCGCGCTCTTCACGAAATCTCGGATGACGCATCCTGGCGGCGGAGCAGCGACGCGACGGTTGCGGTCGCCGGCGGGATGCACAGCAGGAAGACAGCCAGCGACACCGGCAACGAGGTCTGCGGCGTGCCGGCATTGGCGAGCCCGGCGATGGCGAGTGCAGCGAGCGCGCTGGCCAGTGTCAGTCTGGGCCAGCGGAACGGCATCGACAGGAACAGCGGCGTCCCCAGGATGACCGCCACGGCCGCCCCAGCGGCACCGCTGTAAAGCAACCCGCTCAGCGAGCCGCCGGACAGGCTCCAGCCGGCGAGCGAGCTCAGGTTGAGAAGGATGGCGTCGATGACGGCAAGTCCTATGATCGGCTTCAGCCGCTGCGTCAGATGGGCAGGCGTCGGCAGCAGGTTCTGGACCCAGGCGCGCAACAGCGCGAGAATCGTCACGGCCGGGGCGGCGAGCAGGAAGGATTCGCGCAGCTCGGCCTTGACCAGCCAGGCCGCGGCCGGCGCCAACAGGCACAAAATCAAGGCCGCCGTCACGAGCGAGCTGTTCGCCAGTTGCCCGTAGTAGCGGCCGAGGCGCTCCCGGAACGCCGGCGAATCCGGCTCGCGGTCATAGCTAGCGACCAGTTCGGGATAGCGGATCGCATGTAGCGCCGAGACGACCAGGATGAAGGGTCGCTGCAGGAGGTCGAGCGCCAGCAGCGCGCCGGCCGCCCCCTGGCTGCCGATCACGGCCGTCAGCAGCGCCTTGAGCCCGAGTGGCGCCAGAAGGCTGGCCACGGATGCTCCGGCCGAAACGCCGCCATAGGCCAGGTACTTCTTCAACAGATGGCGCTGCGGGCGGTGGAGCCCGTGCGCCAGCGGGCCACCGGCAAGCCGCGCCAGCACGATATAGACGAGGCTTCCAGCCAGCATGCCTGCTACCGCGCCTGAAAGCGTCGGGGCAAGCATGGCGCCGCCGAGTGTCCCGATCGCCACGAGCGACGCCCGAGCAGCCTGCAGGATCGAGAACAGCCGAAAATTCTGCCGAAAGCGCAGCATCGTCAGATGCAGCTCCGTGCCGCCCTGGAACACCGCAAAGAAGACTCCGCCGATGGCGATGCCTGTCGACGCCGCGCCCGAGGCGAGAACCCCTCCTCCCACCAGCAGGCACAGCGCGGCACAGACGGCGAAAGCGTACAGGATGACCGAGCGCTGGGCCGTCTCGTCTGCGCCGGGATAGAACCGGCTGCAGGAGAACCGAATCCATTCGAAGACGGTGATGCTGGCGAACTGGCTGATCGTGATGAAGAGCGAATAATGGGTGAACTGCTGCGGCGCCAGGATGCGCGAGACAAGGAGCAGCAGCCCGAGCGCCAGCACGGCCTGATAGACATAGGCTCCGAGAGCAGCGATCTGGCCCACCGGCGCGATGCTCCGCTCAGGCCATGCCAGGCGCAGCACGCAGGCGCGCGCCGCTATCGGCCGGCTTGAAATCTCCAGCGATGGCGCAGCACATCCGATTGCCCTCCGGCCACAGGCCTAGGGCAGAAAGGTTGATATTTCCGTGTTGTCGGAGCGATCGGCTCAGTAGAAATGCAGGGCCGCCAGCCCGGCCGAGGCGGCGATCGCCGCGAGCCACCACAGCCAGCGCGACGAGGCATTCTCGG
Organism: Bosea sp. NBC_00550; assembly: GCF_026020075.1. Taxonomy (NCBI): domain Bacteria; kingdom Pseudomonadati; phylum Pseudomonadota; class Alphaproteobacteria; order Hyphomicrobiales; family Alloboseaceae; genus Allobosea; species Allobosea sp. NBC_00550. The sequence continues at coordinate 1,036,627 of NZ_CP102772.1, read as the reverse complement.
CGCTCAGCGAGGCGCTGACGACATCCTCATGACCGAAGGATTCGCCCGCAAGGCGCGCCGCGCGCTGCAGACCCGCGATACCCGTAACCGGCACTGATTGACGCGAAGCCACGGTCTCATCCCCCTTAGGCCGATCATAGCGCAATGCGACTATCCGCATAAGCCCTGACCGCAGCTTGCATCCTCTGCGGCCGTGGTTAACGCAGGCTGAACGCGCCCGGTTCCGCATTGTCTTAAGCCCCGATCGTCACAGCGGCATGACGGCCGGTGCATAGCCGCCGGCGAGAGAGTTTCGATGTGATGGGGAGCTGTCTATAAGCAGCTTGGCCGGGCTTTCCGCGCGGCGATGCGCTACAATTTAAAGTCGCGAATCAGGAAGCGTTTGGCAGTGATGGCGGATAACGGCGATCTTTTCGGCTCGGAACCGGAGCGGCCCCGCGCGGCCGACCCCGCGCCGGAAGCGCGTTCGCCGGCTCCTGTGCCTCGCGCTCCCGCTAATTCCGGCGCTGCGCCGCGCAACGGCACGCTGTCCGAGGCCGGCTACGACGCGTCCGCGATCGAGGTGCTCGAAGGGCTGGAGCCGGTGCGGCGCCGGCCCGGCATGTATATCGGCGGCACCGACGAGCGCGCCCTGCATCATCTCTTCGCCGAGGTGATCGACAACGCGATGGACGAGGCCGTCGCGGGCCATGCCAGCTTCATCGAGGTCGAACTGTTCGAGGACGGCTCGCTCGCCGTGAACGACAACGGCCGTGGCATCCCGGTGGATCCTCATCCGAAATTCCCCGGCAAGTCGGCGCTCGAAGTCATCATGACGACGCTGCATGCCGGCGGAAAGTTCGACTCCAAGGCTTATGAGACCTCGGGCGGCCTGCATGGCGTCGGCGTCTCCGTCGTCAATGCGCTGTCGGACCGGCTGGAAGTCGAGGTCGCGCGCGGCAAGACGCTCTATCGCCAGATCTTCTCGCGCGGCCTGCCGCAGGGGCCGCTGCAGACGGTCGGCCCCGTCGCCAACCGGCGCGGCACCAAAGTGCGCTTCCATCCCGATGCGCAGATCTTCGGCGAGGGTGCGCATTTCTCCCCTGCCCGCCTGTTCCGCATGGCGCGCTCGAAAGCCTATCTCTTCGGCGGCGTCGAGATCCGCTGGACCTGCGCGCCGTCGCTGCTGAAGTCGGAAGGCGACGTCGCGGCGGAGGCCGTGTTCCGCTTCCCCGGCGGCCTGCGCGATTATCTCGGCCGCGAGATCGAGGGCAAGGACCTGGTCGCGGAGCCGATCTTCTCGGGCAAGATCACCAAGGAAGGCAGCCACGGCTCGCTCGAATGGGCTGTCGCCTGGCTCGCGACCGGCGAGGACGGCTTCTCCTCCTCCTACTGCAACACCATCCCGACGCCCGAAGGCGGCACGCATGAGCAGGGCCTGCGCATCGCCCTGCTGCGCGGCCTTCGCGACCATGCCGAGCGCATCGGCCAGTCGAAGCGCATGGCGCAGGTCACATCCGACGACGTGATGGCGACCTGCGCCGCCATGCTCTCAGTCTTCATCCGCGAGCCGGAATTCCAGGGCCAGACCAAGGACAAGCTCGCGACGCAGGAAGCGCATCGCATCGTCGAGAATGCGATCCGCGACGCCTTCGACCACTGGCTCGCCGCGGCCCCGCAGCAGGCGCTGCGCCTGCTCGACTGGTCGGTCGATCGTGCCGAGGAGCGCCAGCGCCGGCGCCTCGAGAAGGAGGTGTCGCGCAAGACCGCGACGCGCAAGCTGCGCCTGCCCGGCAAGCTCGCGGACTGCTCCAATGCGGGCGCGGCCGGCTCCGAACTCTTCATCGTCGAGGGCGATTCGGCCGGCGGCTCGGCCAAGCAGGCGCGCAACCGCGCCAACCAGGCGATCCTGCCCTTACGCGGCAAGATCCTGAACGTCGCCAATGCGACGCGCGAAAAGCTCAACGCCAACCAGCAGCTCGCCGACCTGATCCTGGCGCTGGGCTGCGGCATCGGCACGCAGTTTCGCGAGGACGATCTCCGCTACGAGAAGGTCATCGTGATGACCGACGCCGATGTCGACGGCGCGCATATCGCCTCGCTGCTCGTCACCTTCTTCTGGCGCCAGATGCCGCGGCTGATCGAGAAGGGCCATCTCTACCTCGCCGTGCCGCCGCTCTACCGGCTGCAGCACGGCGGCAAGAGCGTCTATGCCCGCAACGACGCCCATAAGGACGAGCTGATCGAGACCGTCTTCAAGGGCAAAAAGCCGGAGATCTCGCGCTTCAAGGGCCTCGGCGAAATGATGCCGGCCCAGCTCAAGGAAACCACCATGGACCCGAGCAAGCGGATCCTGCTCAAGGTCATGGTGGACCATGAGGCGAAGGAGGAGACCTCCGATACCGTGGAACGACTGATGGGCAACAAGCCGGAGGCGCGTTTCACCTTCATCCAGGAGCGCGCCGCCTTCGCCGGCGAACTGATCGATCTGTGAGGGTCGAGCCCCGCAATCCTGAGGGGCTGGACCTCATGCCCGCCGGGCTGCCGGGAGATGCGGTTACGGGCAGGGTTCGCGCATGCCGAACCTGCCCCTCCCAACGGACCGCCATGACCGCAAGCACCACGCCGCACATCGCGACTGGCCGCTGACCACATGGCCGAGCCTGCTCCACCTCCATCTCGACGCGACGGCGATCTGGCATCGCCCGGCTGGGACGTCTCCTGGGACGACATCCGCGTCTTCAACGCGATCGCCGTCGGCGGGTCGATGGCCGTGGCGGCGGCGCAGCTCGGATTGAGCGAAGCGACCGTCGCGCGCCGGCTGAAGGCGCTCGAACGCGATCTCGGGCTGCAGCTCTTCACGCGCGAGGCCAACCGGCTGGCACCGACGGCAATCGGGCTGGAACTCGCCGCCGAGGCCCGCGAGATCGAGGCCGCTGCTCATCGCTTCACCATCCGGGCCGATGTCGCACGGCCGCTCGCCAACGCGCCGGTCCGCATTACCGCGACGACCTCGATCAGCCTGCTGCTGACGATGCATGCGACCGCCATCTCGGCCGCGGCCGGCGGTGTGGAGATCGTCATCCTCAGCACGCGCAGCCGCCTCGATCTTTCGCGCGGCGAGGCCGACATCGCGCTCCGCATGAGCAAGGTGCCGACGGAGCCCGGGTACTACGCACAGAAGGTCGGCCGGCTGATGCAGGCGCTCTATGTGCGGCGCGACATCGATCCTGCGAGCGCGCCCGTCATCTCGGTCAACCGCGAAACCTCCTCGCGAATCGACGACTACATCATGGCCTATGCGGCCGGCCGCCCCATCGCGGCGCGCGTCGGCGATTCCTCCGCGCGTTACGAAAGCATCCGCTCGGCCGGCGCCCTCTCGATGGCGCCGTGCTTCATGGGCGACGCCGATCCGGGTCTGGTCCGACTCGAGCCGCCGCCGGAGCAGACCGGCGACGACATCTATCTGATTTCGCACGATGTCTCGCGCGGGCGGCCGAGCGTGATCGCCGTGCTGACCGCGCTGCGCAGGCTCTTCCGCGAGCAGCGATCCCGTCTTGCGGGAGACGCTGTCGAAGCGAAGCCCGGTCGGTAGAATTGCGCGTATCCCGGCAAGAACCGGCTAACCAAGCTTTTACGGCTCTCGCGTAACGTCGCATGCAGTGCTCGTGACGTCACGAGACGCGGAGAGTGCGCCATGCGCCTGATCGAACTGTTCTGGAAGAACGACCGCGGCACCATGGCCGCCGATGTCGCCAAGGCCGGCGCGGCCATCGCCTTCCTTTCGGTGATCGCCGCCAACTTCATGTCGAGCCGCACGCCGCCGTTGGACAAGGACCGGATGGCGGCCGTCAGCCTCGCGGCTTCCAAGCGGCAGCCGGTCGATCCGCTGACCACGGGTTCGATCACCAAGGCCGCGAACGAGACGCGCCTCGACCCCTGCGTCCTGCCGCGCTGATCTCAGCCGAGCCAGCGCAGTAGTTCGCGGGTCACGGCATCGGGCGCTTCCAGCGTCGAGAGATGGCCGCACTGCGGAACGATCGAAAGCCGCCCGCGTTCGCCGACGATCCCCGCCATTTCCCGCGCTTCGGCGACAGGCGTGATCTCATCCTCCTCGCCGACGAGAACCAGCGCCGGGCAGGTCAAACTGGCGAGCGTGGGCCGCGAATCCGGGCGCCGCATGATCGCCTGCTGCTGCCGGATGAAGCCCTCCGCCCCGACATCATCCGCCATCTGCCGCACCAGGAGCCGCAACGGCTCGTCGGTCAACCGTGCGGGGGCGACGAGCTTCTGCCAGAGCAGCGTGGTGACATTGTCGAAGGCGCCCTTCTCCGCCAGCGTGATCATCTGCTCGCGCGGCACATTCGTCTCCGGCGTCGCCGGCTTGGCGCTGGTGTCGAGCAGGGCGAGACGCGTGACACGCTCCGGCGCCTGCCGCAGGATCTCGAACGTGACATAACCGCCCATCGACAGGCCGCAGAGCGCGAAGCGTTCCGGAGCGCTATCGAGCAGACGGCGTGCAATGGCGGCCAAATTGTCGTCGAGACTGTGTTCGGCGACCAGAATGGGGCGTCCATCGGCTAGCGCGGGCCACTGCCCGGCATAGAGCGCAGCGTTGCAACTGAGCCCCGGAACGAGAATGAGCGGCTCCTTCATGAGGTGAAAAACGTCCTTTCAAGGCTAGATGATTGACTTTGCCGCGTTTTCTTTGCATTCCACACGAGTCCGAAGGCGCGCAGGAAGTGTTGTCGCGCCAACGCGGTGGTCGAGCAGGTCATCCCGCCGCGTTTCACCGACCCTGAAGAAGCGCCATACGCGATGTCATTTGCCGAACTCGGCTTGAGCGAAAAGGTTCTGACGGCCGTCACGACCGCAGGCTATAGCACGCCGACACCCATCCAGGCCCAGGCCATTCCGCATGTCCTTGCACGCAAGGACGTCCTGGGCATCGCCCAGACCGGCACGGGCAAGACCGCAGCCTTCACGCTGCCGATGCTCACCATCCTGGAAACCGGGCGCGCCCGCGCCCGGATGCCCCGTACGCTGATTCTCGAGCCGACGCGCGAGCTTGCCGCGCAGGTCGAGGAGAACTTCACGCGCTACGGCGTCAACCAGAAGCTCTCGGTGGCGCTGCTGATCGGCGGCGTCTCCTTCGGCGATCAGGACGCGAAGATCACGCGCGGCGTCGACGTGCTGATCGCGACGCCCGGCCGCCTGCTCGACCATGTCGAGCGCGGCAAGCTGCTGCTGACCGGCGTCGAGCTGCTCGTCATCGACGAGGCCGACCGCATGCTCGACATGGGCTTCATCCCGGACATCGAGCGCGTCTGCAAGCTCGTCCCCTTCACCCGGCAGACGCTGTTCTTCACGGCGACCATGCCGCCGGAGATCACCCGCATCTCCGAGCAGTTCCTGCACAATCCGGTGCGCGTGGAAGTCTCCCGCCCCGCGACGGCCGCGACGACGATCACCCAGCGGCTGATCGCCTCCAACGGCCAGGACTTCGAAAAGCGCGAGACGCTGCGCAAGCTCATCAAGGGCGCGACCGATCTGCAGAACGCGATCGTCTTCTGCAACCGCAAGCGCGATGTCGCGACGCTGCATAAATCGCTGCTGCGCCACGGCTTCCCGGCCGTCGCCCTGCATGGCGACATGGACCAGTACGCCCGCATGGCGGCGCTGGAATCGTTCCGTACGGGCGAGAACCCGATCCTCGTCGCGTCCGACGTGGCGGCTCGCGGCCTCGACATCCCGGCCGTCAGCCATGTCTTCAACTTCGACGTGCCGACCCATGCCGAGGATTATGTCCACCGCATCGGCCGCACCGGCCGCGCCGGGCGCGAAGGCGCTTCCTTCACCATAGTCACGCGCCATGACGAAAAGCTCGTCAGCGCGATCGAGAAGCTGACCGGCCAGGCCATCGCCTATGAGGGCGGCGGTCTCGACGCCCTGCCGCCGGGCGAGCCGCGGGACGAGCGTCGTGGCGGCCGTCGGGACGAGAAGCGCAGCTCTTCGCGGGGCGGTCGCGGGCGGCCGGAGCGCAGCTCGCGCTCCGAGACAGGGGCCTCGCGGGCGGGCAGCGACGAGAACGCGGCGGATACGCAGCGCAAACCACGCCGTGTCCCGATCCGGCCCGATTCCGAGACGACGCCGCCACCGCCCGTCGCGCGGAGTCAGGAAGAGCCCCGGCGCTCCCGCGCGCCCCGCACGCGTGACGACGATGACGGCCCGCAGGTGAAGGGGCTCGGCGATCACGTGCCGGCCTTCCTGCTGCGTCCGGTCCGTGTCGGCTGACCTTACGACATCAACCTGATTTTAACGCCAGCTTCCTAGATTGGCCTTCGCTGCAGCGAGATCATCGCAGCAGCGGACGGGCGCATGCCGCCGTATAGACGGACAGGATGTCCCGCTTCGATTGGATCAATCGAAGCTGACGTGGCCGAAGGCCACGATCCGGCTTCATACCGGAATGGCGAAGGCATGGACGACGAAGCTTCGGTTTCCGCCCGCACCAACGATCTCGCCGAGCGCGTCGTCGCCGCCATGCGACAGCACGGCTCGCCGAGCTATCCCCGCGCCTTCGAGGTCTGGTACGCCCATCTGAGCGGCGAGATGCCGGCCGTCAGCATGGCGATGAACGCGATCATCGCCGGCAGCGACGGGCAGGTGAACGCCGCCGACATCGACAGCCTCTACGAGCGCTTCATCAGTTCGGAGCGCTTCTCCCGCCAGGCCGAGCGCACCAGCATGCAGGTCCTCGGCGAGATCGATGCGATGATGTCGCTGGTCGACAGGGCGCTCGGCTCCAGCGAGCTCTATCATGGCCGCCTCACCGCGATGTCGGAGGAGGTTCCGCCGCCGACCGACCGACACCAGCTGCGCGAATGGGTCGAGGCGCTGGTGATGTCGACCCGCGAGGAAGTCGTCCGCAAGGCCCAACTCGAGGCCGAGCTGCGCAACAGCGCCAACGAAATCCGCAACCTGCGCGAGGCGCTGGAATCGACCCGCGCCGAGGCGCTGACAGATCCGCTGACCGGCCTCGCCAACCGCCGCCATTTCGAGGAGATGCTGCAGAAGTCGATCGATCAGGCGACGCTCCGGCGCGAGCCCTTCGCGCTGGTGATGGCCGATATCGACTTCTTCAAGCGCTTCAACGACGCCCACGGCCATCCGACCGGCGACCAGGTGCTGCGCCTCGTCGCCCGCACCATGAGGGACAAGTTCAAGGACAAGGCGGTCATTACCCGCTTCGGCGGCGAGGAATTCGCGATCATCCTGCCGGAGGCCGATCTCATCGCCGGCAAGTTCGGCGCGGAAACCGTGCGCCAGGCCCTGCTGACCCGCGAGCTGATCAAGCGCTCGACGAACGAGAACCTCGGCCGCATCACCATCTCGCTCGGCGTATCGAGCTATCGGCGCGGCGACACCGCCGGCTCGCTGGTGGACCGCGCGGATCAGGCGATGATGCAGGCCAAGCGCGACGGGCGGAACCGCACCGTCACCGAGGATGCGCTGGAGACTACGAGCCGCGTCGCCTGAGCTTTTCCGGACGCGGCCGCTTGGCCGCTCAGGATGCTGCGAGTGCGCTTTCGCTGCGCGGCTTGATCTCGACCGACTCGCCGCAGCCGCAGGCCGAAACCTGATTGGGATTGTTGAACACGAAGGTCGAGGAGAAGCGGTCGGTCTTGAAGTCGAGCTCGGTGCCGAGCAGGAACAGCACGGCCTTGGCGTCGACGATCACCGTCGCATCCTTTTCGCTCACGACCTCGTCACCCTTGTCGACCGTGCGGGCGATCTCGAAGGTATACTCCATCCCGGCGCAGCCGCCCTTCTTGACGCCCACGCGCAGGCCGAGCGCCGGCATGTCTCCGCCGGCCGACTGAGCCATGATCTCACGAATGCGGGTGGCCGCGGCGTCGGTCAGCGAGATGACCTTGAGGCCCGGTATCGAAAACATCGTTGTCCCTCCTCGACCGGGGTCAAGGCCCGGTGAAGCAAGATTGTCTGCCTAACATAGGGATTGCGGTGCCCTACGTCGAGATGCCGATGGCGTGGCCATGCATCGCGGCTCCGTCGCCCGCCCTCCAGACGCATTGCGGATCGGGCCGAGGCATGCACTCTGGCGCGATCGCCCTCGAGACCAGCTCAAGCGCCGGAAAGCCCATGCCTCATCGCCTCCACCGCCCCGAATCGCTGCGCGCTCTCGTCAGGGACATGGTCGCGAAAGCCGGCTGGACGGACGCGGAGGCGCAGGAGACCGCCGACCATCTCGTGCTCGCCAATCTGAGCGGGCATGACAGCCACGGCGTCGGAATGATCCCGCTCTATTTCCAGTCGCTGGCCGACGGCAATCTCAGCCCGCAATCGCAACCGCAGACGCGGGTCGATGCTGCGCCCTTCCTGATCATCGACGGCGCGGTCGCTCTGGGCCAGCCGAATGCGCGCAATGCCGTCGACCACGCGGTCGAAATGGCCAGGACCGGCGGCGTCGCCATCGTCAACCTGCTCGATTCGCATCATATCGGCCGCATCGGCCACTATGCCGAGGTCGCCGCGGAAGCCGGGCTGATCTCGTTCTTCTGGGTGAATGTCGCCGGCCGCCCGCCGATCGTCGCGCCCTATGCGGCCAAGGAGGCGCGCTTCGGCACCAATCCGCATGCGATCGGCATCCCTGTCCCCGGCGGCGAGCCGCTCATCCTCGACTTCGCGACGAGCCGCATGGCGCATGGCAAGGCCCGCGTGGCCCTGAACAAGGGCGAGCAGGTGCCGCCCGGTTACATCATCGACGGCGAAGGCAGGCCGACGACGGACCCGGCGCATGTGTTCGCCAGCCCGGATCATCCGCTCGGAGCCCTCCTGCCCTTCGGCGACCACAAGGGCGCCGGGCTCTCGCTGATCGCCGAGCTGCTATCCGCTGGGCTGATGGGTGCTGCCCGCATCGACGAAAAGCCGCGAAAGACCTGGATCATCAACTCGCTCTTCGGCGTCATCATCGACCCCGCCCGGCTGGAGCCTGATGCCGAGCTGCGCCGCAGCCGCATCGAGAGCTATCTGGCCTTCGTGCGGGCGGCGAAGCCGCAGGACCCGGCCAATCCGGTGCTGGCGCCGGGCGACAAGGAGCGGACGGTCCGGGCCGAGCGTGGCGCGGCCGGTATTCCGCTGGACGACGAGACCTGGTCGCAGATCAAGGCCGCGGCCGCGCGCCATGGCATCGACGCCGAGAGCTATTGAGGCGGCCATGTCGCCCGAGGCCTACAACGCCTTCTGCGCCACCCTGCCCGCCACGCGCCATGTCGTGCAATGGGGCGGTGCCGATGTCTGGAAGGTCGGAGAGAAGGTCTTCGCCATCGGCCGCCAGCAGGATGACGGCGAGATGGCCATCAGCTTCAAATGCTCGCCGATGGCTTTCGATATCCTCAGCGAGCAGCCGGGCCTGAGACCCGCGCCCTATCTCGCCTCGCGCGGCATGAAATGGATCCAGTGGCAGTCCGGCGAAAGCATGCCGGACGATGCCCTGCAGGATTATCTGCGCGAGAGCCACCGCCTGGCCGCCGCGGGAATGACGAAGCGCGTGCGGGCCGAATTGGGGCTCGCCTAGAGCCTGCTGGGTTCTGACGGAACCACGCCGTCATTCCGGGGCTTCGCCTTCGCGAAGAGCCCGGGACCCATAAACACCGGGCCGGACAAGTTGCGCTGCAGACCGGCTCAGCCCTCTCTCATGCGTCGTGTTCATGGGTTCCAGGCTCGCCGCTTCGCGGCGCCCCGGAATGACGGCGGCGGGGCTCGAAGCCGGCGCGGCCAAGTGTCAACACCCGCTAGAGCAGCGCCTCGCCGCGGAACATCGGCACACTGCCGCCTCCGACGCGGGAGCGGAAGCCGTCCGCGACGCGCCGGGATGTCACGTTCAGCAAGCTCGGCCGGCCCATCTCGACGCCCTGGGTGATCGTATACGCGGCCTCGTCGCCGCCATCGAGCGAGAGCAGGAGCGCGCCGAGCGTCGCGCTGGCGCTGCCGGTTGCCGGATCTTCCCAGGTGCCGGCCAGCGGCGCGAACATCCGCGCCCGGATGCTGTTGCCGTCGCGCGCATAGAGAAACAGCGATAGCCGCCCGGCCAGTTCGGCATACTGACCTTCGAGGCTCCGGAAGGCTGCGAGATCGGGGGTGGCCGTGGCCAAGGCCTCGGGCGCGACCTGCGCCAGCACGAACTTGACCCCGAGCGAGGCCTGGACCGGCTGGTGGGCTGCCGTGACGATATCCCTGGGCGCGAGGCTCGCGCAGGCGGCGATGCCCTCGGCCGGCAGCTCGATGCCAAGCGAGAGCGCCTGCGGAGCGGCAATCACGGCGCCAGTCACCTCGCCTGCCCCATTACGCTCGATCGCGATTTCGACAAGGCCCGCCATCTGCTCGAAACGCAGCACGCCATCGCGGTCGCGGCCATGGCGCGCGAGCACGCAGGCGGTGCCGACATTGGGATGGCCGGCGAAGGGCATCTCGGCCGTACGGTGGAAGATGCGGACCCGCGCATCATTGGCCGGGTCGTCAGCCGGCAGGACGAAGGTCGTCTCGCTGTAGTTCATCTCCGCCGCGAGCGCCTGCATCTGCGCATCGGAGAGCCCGCGCGCGTCGGTGAAGACCGCGAGCGGATTGCCGCCGAACGGGCGGTCGGTGAAGACGTCGACGGTTTCGTAGGGGAAGCGCGGCATCGCAGGCTCCGGGGCGGATCGGGCTCAGCCTTTCCTGCCAGCGAAGCCGACCGAACGCCAATGAAGCGATGGAATGCGATTCATCACGCCGGCATGGGGCCGGCGGCATTCACCACATATCGAGGGCGACGCGAGCCTCGTCGGACATGCGCGACTGATCCCAGGGCGGATCGAAGGTCATGTTGACCGTGACGCCGGCGATCCCGTTGACGGTGCTGACCGCGTTCTCGACCCAGCCCGGCATCTCGCCGGCGACCGGGCAGCCCGGCGCCGTCAGCGTCATGTCGATCGAGACCTGCCGGTCGTCGGCGATGTCGACGCGATAGATCAGGCCGAGCTCGTAGATATCGGCCGGAATCTCGGGGTCGTAGACCGTCTTCAGCGCCGCGACGATGTCGTCGGTCAGCCGGTCGATCTCCTCGGGCGGCAGCGACGAGCTCGAGCCGACCTGCGGCTCGTTGGGCTTGTAGCTGTCTTCCTTCAGCTCGATGGGTTCGGATGTAGCCAAGGCTGGGATCCTCGAAGAAATCATGCGAACAGGTTCTCGGCCTTCCTCAGCGCTTCCACCAGGCTGTCGACCTCCTCCAGCGTGTTGTAGAGGCCGAAGGAAGCGCGGCAGGTCGATGTCACTCCATATCGTGCCAAAAGCGGCATTGCGCAATGGGTGCCGGCGCGAACCGCGACACCGGCGCGGTCGATCACCGTCGCGACGTCGTGCGCATGGGCGCCCTTCATCTCGAAGGCGACGATCGCGCCCTTCTCCTTCGCCTTGCCGAAGATGCGGATCGAGTTCATCTCGCCGAGCCGCTCCATCGCATAGGCGCCGAGCTTCGCCTCATGCGCGGCGATGTTCTCGCGGCCCAGCGCCATCATGTATTCGAGCGCCGCGCCGAGCCCCACCGTCTCGATGATGGCCGGCGTGCCGGCCTCGAAGCGGTGCGGCGGGTCGTTATAGGTCACGGTGTCTTCGGTGACGGTGACGATCATCTCGCCACCACCTTCGTAGGGCGGCAGCTTGTCCAGCCATTCCTTGCGGCCCCACAGAATGCCGGAGCCGGTCGGCCCATAGGTCTTGTGGCCGGTGAAGGCGTAGAAATCGCAGCCCAGCGCCTGCACGTCGACCGGCAGGTGCACCGCGCCCTGGCTGCCGTCGACGACGAGCGGGATGCCATGCGCCCGGCAGATCTTCGCGACCTCGGCGATCGGCACGATCGTGCCCGTGGCGTTCGACATATGCGTGAGCGACACGACCTTGGTGCGGGCTGAGATCAGCTTCTCGAATTCCTCGACGAGGAAATTGCCATCCTCGTCGATAGGAGCCCATTTCAGCACGGCGCCGTGGCGCTCGCGCCAGTAGTGCCAGGGCACGATGTTGGAGTGGTGCTCGAGGATCGAAACGATGATCTCGTCGCCCTCGCCGAGGTTCAGATACCGCCCGAGCGAGGACGCCACGGTGTTGAGCGCGCCCGTCGAGGAGCGTGTGAAGACGACCTCCTCCAGATGCGCTGCGTTGAGGAAGCGCCACGCGCTTTCGCGTGCAGCCTCATAGGCTTCGGTCGAGGCGTTCGCGAGATAGTGGAGCCCGCGATGGACGTTGGAATAGTCCTCGCGCATCAGCTTCGTCATCGCGTCGATCACCGCATTCGGCTTCTGGGCCGAGGCGGCGTTGTCGAGATAGACAAGCGGCTTGCCGTAGACCTCGCGCGACAGGATCGGAAAATCCCGCCTGATCGCCTCGACGTCGTAGGGCTTCAGCACGGGCTGGCCGGTGACCGCGTTCATGCTCACGCCTTTCCGGAACCGGGCTGCCGGTCGGCGACGAGCGCCCCGGCATGCCCCCAATTCTCCCGTTCGATCTCCTGGATCACGATATGGGTGTTCTGCGGGTTCTTGCCGAGCACCTTCACCAGCGTCTCGGTGAATTCCTTGACGATCTGGGCCTTCTGCTCGCGCGTCGCGCCCTTGGTGATCTGGAGATTGATGTAGGGCATCAGACGGTGCTCACCTCGGAAGCGGCCTCGCGGGCCTGGAGCCAGGCCACGACCTCGCCCATGACGATCTCGCGCACGTTCTCGTCGGCAATGAACTCGACCGCCTCGCCGGCGAAGGCCTGCAGCACCAGAGCTTCGGCCTGGGCACGCGGCAGGCCGCGCGCCATCAGGTAGAAGAGCTGGTCGCCATCGATCTGCGCGACGGTCGCGCCATGGCCGCAGACGACGTCGTCGGCGAATATCTCGAGCTCCGGCTTGTTGTACATCGAGGCGCCGTCGTTGAGCAGCAGCGCGTTGCTCTTCATGCTGCCATCGGTCTTCTGCGCGTGGGGACGCACGACGACCTTGCCCTGGAACACACCAGTACCCTCGCCGCCGATGATCGACTTGAACAGCTCGCGGCTGGTGCCGTGCGGCACTTCATGGTCGACGATCAGCGTAACGTCCGAATGCTCGGAGGCACGGAGCAGGTTGACGCCGCGCAGGCCGATCTCGCTGTGCTCGCCGGCATAGCGGACGAAATGCTGCTGGCGCACGGTGCCGGCCTTGCAGACCAGAGCGAAGGAGTCGAACTTCGCGTGGGCACCGACCGTCGCGAGCAGGCTCTGCACCTGCACGGTCGCGGGCTGCTGGCGGGTCACGAACCGGACATGCTGGATCTCGCTCTCGTCGCCGGTCTCGAAGACGATGGCGCCGTTGATCTGCTGGGCGGCGGAACCCGCGGCTTCGCTGACCTCGACGATCGTGCCCTTGGCGCCTTTGCCGGCCAGAACGACCGAGCGATGGAACACCGCCCGCTCCTCCTCGCCCGAGACGAGCGAGACGATCACGACGGGCTCCTCGAGCTCCACACCCTCGGCGATCTCGACGAAGACGCCGTCGCGCATCAGCGCCGTGTTGAGCATCAACCCGGTGTCGTCGGCGCCGACCGAGGGGCCGGCCAGGATGCGGGTCAGATCCTCGCGCGGCGACACCAGCGCGTCGGCGAGCGAGTGCACCGAGACGCCCTCGGGGATCGCATCGAGCGCCGATAGCTCCGGCGCGAAGGCGCCGTCGACCAGCACCAGCCGCAGACCCGCGAGCTCGATCTCGCCGAGCCGGGCCTTGACCCTGGCGGTCACATCGGCGGCGTCAGCGAGCGGGCGCGCCTCGCGCAGGATGCTGCGCAGGTCGGTATAGCGCCAGGATTCGAGCCGGCGATGCGGCAGGCCCTTGGCCTCGAAGCCGGCAAAGGCGTCCTCGCGCAGCTTGCGCACGGCCGGGCCGCCCGGCAGCTCGGCCTTGCTGTCGGCGTATTGCTGCGCGAGCTGCTGCTCGGCCGCCGTCTTCAGCGGGGTGACGATGGCCATCACGCCGCCTCCGCATAGGCCGCATAGCCCGACTTCTCGAGCTCCAGCGCCAGCTCCGGGCCGCCGGTCTTCACGATGCGGCCCTTCGACATGACGTGGACGGTGTCCGGCACGATGTGATCGAGCAGGCGCTGATAGTGGGTGATGACCAGGAAGCCGCGGCTCTTGTCGCGCAGCGCGTTGACGCCCTCGGCGACGATGCGCAGCGCGTCGATGTCGAGGCCGGAATCGGTCTCGTCGAGGATGCACATGGACGGCGAAAGCAGAGCCATCTGAAGGATTTCCATGCGCTTCTTCTCACCGCCGGAGAAGCCGACATTGAGCGGCCGGCGCAGCATGTCCTTGGCGATGTCGAGCTTGTCGGCGGCCCCGTTGACCAGCTTGATGAAGTCCGGCGTCAGCAGCTCGGCCTCGCCGCGCGCCTTGCGCTGCGCGTTCATCGCCGCCTTCAGGAAGGTCATGGTGGCGACGCCGGGAATCTCCAGCGGGTACTGGAAGGCGAGGAAGATGCCGGCGGCGGCGCGGGCGTCGGCCTCCATCTCCAGCACGTTCTCGCCGTCGAGCAGGATTTCGCCGTCGAGGACCTCATAGTCCTCCTTGCCGGCGATGACGTAGGACAGGGTCGACTTGCCGGAGCCGTTCGGCCCCATGATGGCGGCGACCTCGCCATCGTTCACGGTGAGGTTCAGGCCGTTCAGGATCTGCTTGTCCTCGTCGGCGATCTTGACGACCAGATTGCGAATTTCGAGCATCGTTTCGTTCCTGTGTCATCCCGTGCGCGGTGCAGCGCGAAGCGGTGCTCCGCAGACCCGGGATCGTTTTGTCCAGTGATGGTCCTGATGACGGTCCCGCATCTGCGCAGCAGCACTTCGTGCCGCAGCGCGTGCGGGATGACCGCCCTTATCCAACCGAGCCTTCGAGTGAGATGGTGATCAGCTTCTGCGCCTCGACGGCGAACTCCATCGGGAGCTGCTGCAGCACCTCCTTGACGAAGCCGTTGACGATCAGCGCCACCGCCTCCTCCTCGGAGAGGCCGCGCTGCTGGCAGTAGAAGAGCTGGTCCTCGCCGATCTTCGAGGTGGTGGCCTCGTGCTCGAAGATCGCGGTCGCGGTCTTGGCCTCGATATAGGGGATGGTGTGCGCGCCGCACTGGTCGCCGATCAGCAGCGAGTCGCAGTTGGTGAAGTTGCGCGCGCCCGTCGCCTTGCGATGCGCCGAGACGATGCCGCGATAGGTCGAGTCCGATTTGCCGGCCGCGATGCCCTTGGCGATGATCTTGGAGGTGGTGTTCTTGCCGAGATGCAGCATCTTGGTGCCGCTATCGACCTGCTGCGCACCGTTCGACACCGCGATCGAGTAGAACTCGCCGCGCGAGCCGTCGCCGCGCAGGATGCAGGACGGGTACTTCCAGGTGATCGCCGAGCCGGTCTCGACCTGCGTCCACGAGATCTTCGAGTTCTTGCCGCGGCAGTCGCCGCGCTTGGTCACGAAGTTGTAGATGCCGCCCTTGCCCTCGGAATCGCCCGGATACCAGTTCTGGACGGTCGAGTACTTGATCTCGGCATCGTCGAGCGCGATCAGCTCGACCACCGCGGCGTGGAGTTGGTTCTCGTCGCGCTTGGGCGCCGTGCAGCCTTCGAGATAGCTGACATAGGCGCCCTCGTCGGCGATGATCAGCGTGCGCTCGAACTGGCCGGTGTTCTGCTCGTTGATGCGGAAATAGGTCGAGAGCTCCATCGGGCAGCGCACGCCCTTCGGCACATAGACGAAGGAGCCGTCGGTGAAGACCGCGCTGTTGAGCGTCGCGAAGTAGTTGTCCGTCACCGGCACGACGGTGGCTAGATACTTCTTCACCAGCTCGGGATGCTCTTGGATCGCTTCCGAGATCGAGCAGAAGATCACGCCGGCCTGCGCCAGCTCCTTCTTGAACGTGGTGACCACCGAGACGGAGTCGAACACGGCATCGACGGCGACGCGGTTCTCCGGCGCGACGCCGGCCAGGATTTCCTGCTCGCGCAAGGGGATGCCGAGCTTCTTGTAGGTTTCGAGAATCGCCGGATCGACCTCGTCCAGCGACTTCGGCGAGGCGCCCTTCTTCGGCGCGGCGTAGTAGTAGAGGGCCTGATAGTCGATCGGCGGGTACTGCACGCGCGACCAGACCGGCTCGGTCATCGTCTTCCAGCGGCGGAAGGCGTCGAGCCGCCATTCCAGCATCCATTCCGGCTCGTTCTTGCGCGCCGAGATGTAGCGGACGGTGTCTTCAGTCAGCCCCTTGGCCGGCTTGTCGACCTCGATCTCGGTGACGAAGCCGTATTTGTACTCGGTCACGTCGATCGACTTGACCTGATCGATGGTCTCCTGGACCGCTGCCATGTTCAGTCTCCAGTCGCGGGTTCAAGGCCCGCCGGTTTGGTCTTCGTTTTGCGGAACGCTCAGGCGGCAGCCCGGGTGCCCCGATCGGTGCTCGCAGCCACGAGCTTGCCGTAGGCCGCAAGAAAGAGATCGATATCTGCTTCGCAGGTGGTCCATCCGAGCGACGCCCGCAAGGCCCCTGCGCTCATGGCGGGGTCGATTTTCATCGCATCGAGCACATGCGAGCGCTTGACCTTGCCCGAGGAGCAGGCCGAGCCGGACGAAAGTGCGGCACCGGCGAGATCGAGCCTGATCAGAAGGGTCTCGGCCTTGAGGCCCGGCGTCGCGAAGGCGCTGGTATTGGGCAGGCGCGGAACGCTGCTGCCGAAGATCGCCGTCTCGGGCGAGAGCGCCAGCAGGCCGGCCTCCAGCCGCTCCCGCAATCCGCCCAGCCGGCCGGCCTCCGTTGCCAGAGCTTCGCGCGCGATGTCAGCCGCGGCACCGAAGCCGATGATTCCCGCAAGGTTTTCGGTTCCGGCTCGCCAGCCGCGCTCCTGCCCGCCGCCGCGCATGGGTTTGTCGGCGAGTTCGAGAGCGCCGGTGCGGAAGACGATGGCGCCGATGCCCTTGGGACCACCGATCTTGTGCGCCGAGAGCGTCAGCACGTCGGCGCCGAGAGCCATGATGTCGATGTCGATCTTGCCGGCAGCCTGCACGGCATCGCTGTGAAGCAGGGCGCCATGGCGATGAGCGATCGCTGCGGCCTCCGCCACCGGCTGGATCACGCCGGTCTCGTTGTTGGCCAGATGGATCGAGACCAGCGCGCGCGCGCCCGGGTTTTCCGTGACGAAGCGTGCAAGCCGCTCGTCGAGCCAGCCCAGATCGACCACGCCATTCTCGTCGACCGGGATCGCCTCGACGGCGCCGGCGGGGAAACGATGCCCCTCGCGCACGCAGGCATGCTCGGTCGCGCTGTGAAGCAGCAGGGAGGCCGGGGTGCGCACGCAGTCGCGCCCGCCATCGCAATCCATCAGGCCCGGCGAGAGCACCGTGACGTTCGCTTCGGTGCCGCCGCTGGTGAAGACGACGTTCGACGCCTTGGCGCCAACGAGCGTCGCGACCTGCTCGCGTGCCCGCTCCATCGCGCCGCGCGCGGCCCGACCCTCGCCATGGACGGAGGACGGATTGCCCGGCAGTGCCAGCGCATGCGCGACCGCTTCCACCACCTCCGGCCGGGCCGGGGTCGTGGCGTTGTGGTCGAGATAGGCGCGTCCCGCCGTCACGATCCTTCCTGCTCCATCGTCATCATCATGCAGCTACCAACACGAAATGCTTGAAATCGCACCAGTGCGCCGTGCTATAGCCGCCCATCACAACCGGCCGGAACGGTCGAAACGCGGTTCGCATGAGCGATCCACCGTTTTGTTCCCGACTTGTTCACGGCTGTTAGAACTATTCTAAGCGCTCTTCATCTAGGGCGCGCATGGTGGCGCCGTCAAGGGTGGCCGGGTTTCGAGCAGGCATGCGCCCGCTTTCTGCCCGCCCGCGCCGGCACTGCCGCAAGAAGCGGTGAGACGATGCCAGAGGTGATTTTCAACGGGCCGGCAGGCCGGATCGAGGGCCGCTATCAGCCCGCGAAGAAGCGGGGCGCGCCGCTGGCGATCATCCTGCACCCGCACCCGCAGTTCGGCGGGACGATGAACAACCAGATCGTCTACAACCTGTTCTACACCTATGTGAACCGCGGCTTCTCGGCGCTGCGCTTCAACTTCCGCGGTGTCGGCCGCAGCCAGGGCCATTTCGATCATGGCGCCGGCGAGCTCTCGGACGCCGCCGCCGCGCTGGACTGGATGCAGGCGCTCAACCCGGAGGCCAAGAGCTGCTGGATCGCCGGCGTCTCCTTCGGCGCCTGGATCGGCATGCAGCTTCTGATGCGCCGCCCCGAGATCGAGGGCTTCCTCTCGATCGCGGCGATGGCCAACCGCTACGACTTCTCGTTCCTGGCGCCCTGCCCGTCCTCCGGCCTGTTCGTGCACGGCTCGGAGGATCGCGTCGCCCCGGTCAAGGAGGTGATGGCGGTGATCGAGAAGGTGAAGACCCAGAAGGGCATCCAGATCGAGCACACGGTCGTCGAGGGCGCCAACCATTTCTTCGACGGCAAGGTCGACGTGCTGATGGAGCAGGTCGGCGTCTATCTCGACCGCAAGGTCGGCCCCGAGATCCTGAAGAGCGAGCAGGAACAGGCCTGAGCGGGCCGGCTCATGGCGCCGGGCGGGTCAGCCCCCGGCTCGATGCCATGACGGGCAGCGCCATGGCCGCTGCCCGCGCTTCCGCCAGGATCCAGTCGCGGAACAGCCTGATCTTGCGCTCGCGCTGGCGCTCCTGCGGATAGACGATCCAATAGGCCCATTCGTCGCGTACGGCGTGCTCGACCGCATAGACGAGCCGTCCGGCCGCGATGTCGTAGGCGAAGAGCTCGGGCACTGCCATCGTGACGCCGTGCCCGCGCATCGCGGCCTGGACATTCATCGCCTGCATCTCCAGCGACATCGTCCGCCCGGCCTGCTGTGGCATGTCGAGGCCGAGATCGGCGAACCAAACCTTCCAGGACGTCTCATCGGCGCTGAGCAGCGGCGCCCGCAACAGGTCGGCCGCCTCGCGCAGTTGCAGCCGCTCGCGCAGTTCGGGCGCGCAGAGCGGCGCGTAGTGGCAATCGAACAGCTTCTCCGCCGTGACGCCCGGCCATGAGCCCGGCCCATAACGCACGGCGAGATCGACGCCCTCGGTGGAGAAGTTGACGAGATGCTGCGAGGTTCGAACGCGCACGGCGAATTGCGGGTTCTCCATCTGGAACTGCGCCAGTCGCGGCGACAGCCAGGTGATGGCCATCGTCTGTAGCGAGGAGATCGTCAGGACCGTCTGGTTCTCCTCGCAGATTTCCCGGAACACCATGCCGATATCGGCAAGCGCCTTCGCGACCGGTTTTGCGAGCCGCTGCCCGAGCGGCGTCAGTTCCACCTGTCGCGGCCGGCGCACGAACAGGGCAGCGCCGACGCGATCCTCCAGCAGCCGGACCTGATAGCTCACTGCGGCCTGCGTCATGCCGAGTTCCTCGGCGGCGCGGGTGAAGTTCTGGTGGCGCGCCGCAGCCTCGAAGACACGGACGGCGGCAAGCGGCGGCAGCTTCGGCGGCGGAAGGTGAGCGGGCATGCCGAAGCATAAGCTCTCCTTATGGCAGGTGACAATCTTCCGCTTTGTCGTGCCACGGCATTTCGCTCAGTTTCGACCCACACCGGCGGGCGCCTGTGCCCGCAATGCCGAGGTTCGGATCATGACATGTCTCTCCGAGACGGCGCTCCTGCGCGCGCCAAGCCGTTTGCCCCTCAATCATCCCTGGCTGGCGATATGGGATCGCTGGAGAGGCGCGTGGCGGGCGGGGCGCTATCTCGCCTCGCTCGACGAGCGTGCCCTGCGCGATCTCGGGCTCCAGCGCGATTTGCTGGCGCCGCCCGGCCCGCGAGACGCGGCCGAGCTGTGGCAGCAGCTGCCGCCACCTGTCTGAACGCGCCGAAGGTATTCAGGGACAGCCCCGGCCGCAGAAGCGGTTTCCACTTTGGCTGGACCATGCCGGGTCGCCCGGCGTCCTGTCGGACGCAAGCGGCGATCCAGCTCTTTGTTCGGCATTGGATTTTCCGAAAAGTGGTTTCCACTTTTCGGTCCGATGCTCTAGACGACGGCGGAACGACACCCATCAGATCGCAAGCCGCCATGACCACCTACAAGTCCGATTTCCTGCGCGTGCTCGACGAGCGCGGCCTCATCCATCAGGTCTCCGATCCGGCAGGCCTCGATGCTCTGTGCCGTCAGGGAACCCAGACGGCCTATGTCGGCTACGACGCGACCGCGACCAGCATCCATATCGGAAACCTCATTTCCCTTACGATGCTCTACTGGTTCCAGGAGACCGGCCACCGCCCGATCACGCTGATGGGCGGCGGCACCTCGATGGTCGGCGACCCCTCCTTCCGCGACGACCAGCGCAAGCTGCTCACCGTCGAGGAGATCGCCAGGAATATCGAGAGCATCAAGCGGGTCTTCGGCCGCATCCTGCGCTATGGCGACGGGCAGACCGACGCGATGATGGCCAACAATGCCGATTGGCTGCTGAAGCTGAACTATGTCGAGTTCCTGCGCGATGTCGGCCGGCATTTCTCGGTCAACCGCATGCTATCCTTCGATTCGGTGAAGCTCCGGCTCGATCGCGAGCAGTCGCTGTCCTTCCTCGAATTCAACTACATGATCATGCAGGGCTACGACTTCGTCGAGCTCAACCGCCGCTATGGCTGCCGTTTGCAGATGGGTGGCTCCGACCAGTGGGGCAACATCATCAACGGCGTCGATCTCTCGCACCGGATGGGCGGCCCGCAGCTCTACTGCGTGACGACGCCGCTGCTGACGACCTCGTCGGGCGCCAAGATGGGCAAGACCGCCAATGGCGCGGTCTGGCTCAATGCCGACGTCTTCAGCCCCTATGATTTCTGGCAGTATTTCCGCAACACCGAGGACGCCGATGTCGGCCGTTTCCTCAAGGTGTTCACGCGGATGCCGCTGGACGAGATCGCCCGGCTCGCCGCGCTCGGCGGTGCCGAGCTCAACGAGGCGAAGAAGATCCTCGCCACCGAGATCACGGCGATCGTCCACGGCCGCGAGGCCGCGGAAGCCGCCGCCGAGACCGCGCGCAAGACCTTCGAGGAGGGTGCGCTAGCAGTCGACCTGCCGAGTGTCACGATAGCACGGGGCGAGATCGAACCGGGCCTCGGCGTGCTCACGGCCTTCGTCAAAGCGGGGCTGGTGCCCTCGACCGGCGAGGCCCGCCGTCAGGTCAAGGCCGGCGGCCTGCGCGTCAACGACGTGGTCGTGATGGACGAGCGCGCCGCGCTCGGCCTCGCCGACCTGTCGTCCGACGGCGTGATCAAGCTCTCCTTCGGCAAGAAGAAGCACATCCTGCTGCGGCCGGAATAAGCCGCGGCGGAACCTCTCAACGCAGCGGCGCCTGGCCGGGCTGGACCGGGCGCTGCGCCGGCGCGCCGCCGAGCGGGTCGACGAAGCGGCGCAGGATGCCGGGTGCGATCGCCGATAGCGGGTTGATTGTCATGGTGGGCGCGCTCGCCGGGCCGGAGACGCGGAAATTCACCGCGAACAGCCCGCCATACTGGCTGCCGCCGCCGAGCAGCGCACCGACCACCGGCACCTGCGCGAAGGCGTTGTTGAAGGCATAGCCCGGCACGAAGGTGCCGCCGATATCGACCCGGTCGCGGCCGTAGTCGACATGCCCCTGCAGGGTGAAGCCGACCTGGTGGCCCCAGATCACCATGTCGGAGACGTCGAGGCGGCTGGCCGAGCGCGTGAACTCGGCCTTGAGCTTGGTGAACGCCACCTCGGTGGTATCGATGCGCTGCTCTTCGGGGCGATCGCCGGAAAAGGCATTCGCGGATTGGGCGCCGACCACGCGGCGCAGGGCCGGCTCGTCGCGCACGATGAAGTTCCGGAACAGCAGGTCGCCGCTCTGGTTCTCGCCGGCGCCCATGGTCAGGATGAGGTCGCCGCCATAGGCCTTGTTGTAGAGATCGAGGAAGCGCAGGAACGAACCGCCATTCTCTGACTGGACGACGAGCTGGTTGTTCTGGCGCCCCTGTTTCGCCGTCACCTCGGCCTTGCCGATCCGCCCGTGGAAATTGATGGAACGCAGGTCCCCGCCACGCTTGGCAAGCTTGAGCGTACCGTTTGTGATGGCCTCGTTGTTGAAACCGGTCAGGATCGGCACGTCGAGGTCGACATCGTAATCCGCACCCTTTGTCCCGGACTTGTCGCCGCCTTTGCCCGACGGCGCCGCGCCCTGGATATCCTTGATGAAGGGGCGCAGATCCGCGACGGCGCCGCGCACCGTGAGCTTCGTGACGTTGCCGTCCCGCCGCGCGTCGAGCTTCAGGTTATCGCCGGGCGACAACCGAAACTGCGAGAAGCTCGCCACATCCAGGCCGTTCTGCTTGTTCAGCTCCACGCGCCCCTTGATCAGGGCCGATCCGGCATCGAACGTGAAGTCATCGAGATCCGGGCCGTCCGGATCGGCGACATAGAGGAAGCTGATCTTTCCGGCGCGCCCGGCCGGCTTGTTCAGGCCCGGAATGACGCCGTCCAACGCCACCTTGGTCAAGTCGATCTCGACGCGCGGCGGCCCGTCGCCGCCCTTGCCGAAGGTTTTCGCGACCTTCACCGGAAGCGTGCCCAAGACGCCCGAATCCGTGCCGAATCCGCGCCTCTGCCGGGCGGCTGCATCGAGATTGAGCTGCAGGATGGCCTCGCCCTGCCCCTTGCCGTTCTGCCTGAGCTCGATGGTTCCCTTGTCACCACCGATCCGCGCATCGCCGCGCAGGACAAGGCCATTGCGGTCGACATTGACGGACAGGTTACCGCCCTCGAGCTTCTCCGTGCCGAGAAGCGTATCGGAGCTGACATTCGACAGTGTGCCTGAACCGGTCACCGCGACCTCGTCCGGCCGCAAATCGTCGGCCAGCGGCAAGGTGATCACGACCTTCATGTCGCTGCTTCCCTTGACGGCGCTCGGATCGATCTGCCCGAGGTTGAAATCCTTGAGCGCCGGGAAGGCGAACAGCGCGGCCAGCCCGTCCATCGAGCCCAGCGAGCGGAAGCCGATGCGCGCCGGCGCCCGGCGCACCGCGTAATCGGGCATCGCGAAGCTGCCTTCGCTGAGCTGCAACTGCCGGCCATTTCCCAGCTCGGCCGTCGCCTTGCCGACAGCGAGTTGAACGGTCCGGCCCGTCACCTTGCCGGTGACTGTGGCATCGGCCAGCGGCGGCAGGCCCGGATCGGGCAGGTAGCGAACCTGATCGGCATCGATGACGACCGACAGGGCGCCGTCGGGCAGGCCGTGGCCACGGATCAGGCGGGCATGATCCTCCGGCGCCAGATCGAGATCGACGGAGAGCGACTTCATGCGGCCGGAAGCGAGCTGGCGTCGCAACGTCCGATGAACATCATGCGAGGTGAATTCGGGCCAGATCGCCAGGAGCGCGCGCGCATCCGAGTTGGCGGCCTTGATCGCGAAGCGTTGCAGCGGGGAATCGCCGACCTTCTGGATGAAGGCTGTCATGTCGACGGTCGCGGCCGGTCCGCGGATCGCGGCCTCCTCGATCGTCAGAGCGCCATTGGCGGGATCGATCTTCAACGCCGCCCTGAGGCTGTCGATCTGCACGGCGGGGTCGGCATCGAGCCCGGCGAGTTGCCCGCCTGCGTCGAGGGCCAGCCGCCAGCCGCCATCGTCCTCGCGCAGGGAGCCCTTAGCCTTGAGCTGCGTCGCTCCGGCCTTGAGTTCCGCGCTGCGGATGTCGAGCTGCGTCAGGTCGGCGCCGCTCGCCAGTTCGAAACGTGCCGAATCGACCACCACCGGCGGCATCGGGCTTTCCGGGAACTTCAGCGTGCCCGAGTGGACGTCGATCTGGGCGGTGATCGACTTGCGGCCGTCCGGCGTCTGGCGGAGCGTCGCCTTGCCCTGCATGGGCATGCCTTCGACGATCAGCCCGCCAGTGCCGAAGGCGAGTGCGACCGCCTCGGCCGGTTCGAAGCGCAGGATGTCGATATCGGCGCGCTGGGTGCCGTCGGCCTCCGTCGACATGTCGACCGCCAGCTCCTTCCAGCGCTGGCCGGTGCGCCCCTTCATCCACAGACGGGTGCCGCGCTCGCCGTTGCGGGTCAGGCGGATCTCGACATCCTCGAGTCCCGCCTTCTGGCGGCCATCGGGATCGACCAGCGACAGGCGCGCGCCGTTCATGCCGGCGGTTTCGAGCGCACCGAGCAGCCCGTCGCCGCGAGCCAGGGTCGAGATCGCGCCCATGATGCCGGTGAAGGCGTTCCATTGCGCCGCATCGGGCAAGGTCGGCTGCGGCGGGGCTTCGACCGGCGCCGAATCGGCATTGATGACGAGAGCCCCGTCCTTGTTCACCCCGAGGCGGACATTGACGCCGCGCAGGTCGACCGACACAAGCCGGATATCGCCCTTGAGCAGGGCGAGAGGCTCATAGCCCAGAACCGCCTCGGGCGCGCGGATGACGGCGCCGCTGCTATGGCGGAACGAAACCTGCCGAACCCTGAGCTGGGAGTGGCCGTCGATGCGGCTGAGCTCGGCGGCGGCGGCCTCGACCTCCCAGCCCGGCCCCAGACGCTCCTCGATCGCGGACGAGATCCGGCCCTCGAGGCCCGACAGCGGAACGATCCCCGTCACGAGGAGCGTGATTCCCGCCGCAGCCAGAACCAGGACGGCGACCGTGACAGCGACGCAGATCGTCGCGAGCCCGGCCTTTGCGCCGCGCTTCACGATCTCGATGTCGCAATCTTCGCCTGCGGGCTGCGTCTTTGCCTGCCCCGAAGCCGCGGCCTGAACGTCCTGGTCCGACAAAATCCGCGTGGTCCTTCTCGGCGCCGGTATCGGTCTGCACAGGGTGCGTCCGTTCGCCCCTTGCCGCAATCCCGGGAGACGTCATCCATGTCGATGCGGGCAGATGAAGCGATTCGGCAATCCGGAAGGGATTGCCGCATCCTTCGCTGACCGATGACGTCGCTGGCCTGCTTACAGTGCCGCGGTCCATGCAGCGAGAAGGCGACGAAAGGAAGGCAGAAGCGATGGCATTGCAGGAAGGTGATCCCGCGCCGGATTTCACATTGCCCCGCGACGGCGGCGGAGAAGTCAGCCTTTCCGCCCTGCGCGGCCGGAAAATCGTGCTCTATGCCTATCCAAAGGACAACACACCGGGTTGCACCGAGGAGGCGATCGCCTTCAACCGCCTGCGCCAGGCCTTCGCCGCATGCGGCACCGAGATCATCGGCGTCTCGCCGGATTCCGTGCAACGTCACGGCAATTTCAAGCGCAAATATGAGCTGGACTTCGCGCTGCTGGCGGATGAGGAGCAGAAGCTCGCTTCCGCCTACGGCATCTGGGTCGAGAAGAGCATGTATGGCCGTACATATATGGGCATCGAACGTTCGACCTTCCTGATCGACGCCGAGGGCCGCCTCGCCCGCATCTGGCGCAAGGTCAAGGTCGCCGGCCATGCCGACGAGGTGCTGGCTGCCGCTCAGGAATTGTGAGCCGGCACCGGCCGGATTTGCGAAAGATTAACCCTAACAATCTCTAATGACGGTATCGGCAGCGTTCTTTCCGGTTCCGCGTATGCATAATCAGCCACAAACGGGCCCTGTCCTCTCGACCGTCGGCCTGGTCACCCACAAGACTTACACGATCCGCCGCTCGACGATGCTCGCCGGGCTGGCATGGCTGACCCTGACGACAGCCTGCACGGGCGCCGCGGGGTGGTACATCCTGAGCCGCGACGATCTCGCCGCGCGGCTGATCGCCCGCGAGACGACACGCCAATACGCTTACGAAGATCGGATCGCCGGCCTGCGCGCCGATATCGATCGCTATGCCAGCCGCGCCCTGCTCGATCAGGACGGCGTGGAATCCCGCGTCGATGAACTCGCGATCCGCCAGGCCGAACTGGAATCGCGCCAGTCGCTCGTCACCGCGCTCACCGACACGCTGCAGTCGAGCGGGCTGCTGCCGGCTGCGAAGCTGCCGCTGCGCTCGCGGGTCATCAAGCCCGACGAGCCGATCCGTGCCTCTGGCGTCACCAGCTTCGCGCCGATCATGCCGGGCAAGCCGATGCCGGCCCCGGATACGCCGCCGCTGCGCGGCGCCGAAACCAATCCGTCGGGCGGCTGGCAGTCGGGCGAGGCTCCGGCCGAGCCGCCCGCCAAGCGCGTCGAAGCGACCCTGACCAAACTCGACCAGGCTATCGCCAGCACCTCCGACGCCCAGATATCGGCGCTGAAGGAGATGGACGAGACGCTGGCGGCAACCCAGAAGCGGCTGCGCAGCAGCCTTGCCGAGACCGGGCTCGATGTCGAACGACTGGCGGCGCCCGGCAATGCGGCCGGCGGCATGGGCGGCCCCTTCGTCCCGGTCAAGCTCGACGCCTCGGCCGGTCCGTTCGAGGCGACGCTGACCGCGCTCCAGCCGCGCATGGCCTCGGTCATGCGCCTGCGCGGCGCGATCGAGCAATTGCCCCTCGGCCGGCCGATGGCCGGCGACCACGACTTCACCTCCAATTTCGGCTACCGGACCGACCCCTTCACCCGCGGGCTCGCCATGCATACCGGTGTCGACTTCCGGGCCGAAACCGGTTCCTCGATCGTCGCCACGGCGCCGGGCAAAGTCGTCGCGGCGGAGTACAATGGCGGCTACGGCAACATGGTCGAGGTCGAGCACGCCAACGGCCTGAGCACGCGCTACGCCCATATGTCGGCGATCTCGGTTTCGGTCGGCCAGATGGTCAAGGCCGGCTCAGTGGTCGGCCGGGTCGGCTCGACCGGCCGTTCCACCGGTCCGCACCTGCACTACGAGACCCGCATCAACGACGAGCCGGTGGATCCGACGCGCTTCCTGCGTGCCGGCAGCAAGCTTTTCGCGAACGCTCTCTGAGTTCAGGCCGCAACAAAAAAGCCGCGCAACCCGCGCGGCTTTTTCTGTTTCAGGGGAACGCCGTCATCCCGGCCGGAGCGAAGCGGAGAGCCGGTATCCCCGCCTGAACCTTGACGGGCACCGCTCCGGCATGGATCCCGGGTCAAGCCCGGGATGACGGCGCGGGCCCGGCTAGGAAGCGGGCAGCCTTCTAGTCGATATCCTCGACTTCGACCTCGGTCCCGTAGACGCGCTGGGCCAGCGACGCCTCCATGAACGGGTCGAGAGCACCGTCAAGCACCTCGGAAGGGTCCGTCGAGGCCACTCCGGTGCGCAGGTCCTTCACGAGTTGATAGGGCTGCAGCACATAGGAGCGGATCTGGTGCCCCCAGCCGATATCGGTCTTCGACGCCTGCTCGGCATTGGCCTTCTCTTCGCGCTTCTTCAGCTCGACCTCGTAGAGCCGGGCGCGCAGCATGTCCCAGGCCTTGGCCCGGTTCTTGTGCTGCGAACGCTCCTGCTGGCAGGAGACCGCGATCCCCGTCGGCAGGTGAGTGATGCGCACCGCCGAATCGGTGGTGTTGATGTGCTGCCCGCCGGCGCCCTGGGCGCGGTAGGTGTCGATCCGGCAGTCCGACTCCTTCACATCGATGATGATGCGGTCGTCGACGACGGGATAGACCCAGACCGACGCGAAGGAGGTCTGACGCCGCGCGTTCGAATCGAAGGGCGAGATTCGGACGAGACGGTGCACGCCGGATTCGGTCTTCAGCCAGCCATAGGCATTGTGGCCCTTGAACTGGAGCGTCGCCGACTTGATGCCGGCCGTGTCGCCGTCCTGATATTCGAGCGTCTCGACCTTGAACTTCCGCCGCTCGCCCCAGCGCCGATACATGCGCAGCAGCATCTCGGCCCAATCCTGGCTCTCGGTGCCGCCGGCGCCGGGATGGATCTCGATATAGGTGTCGAGCATGTCGGCTTCGCCGGAGAGCAGCGTCTCGACCTGGAGGCGCGCGGCCTCGTCCTGCACGGCCTTGATCGCCTGCTCGCCCTCGGTGACGGTCGCCGCGTCATCTTCCATCTCGCCGAGCTCGATCAGCGTCAACGCGTCATCGAGTTCGCGTTCAAGCTTGGTGATGCCCTCGATCTGGGTTTCCAGCCCGGTCCGCTCGCGCATCAGCTTCTGCGCAGCTTCGGCATCGTTCCAGAAATCGGGCCCCTCCGAGAGGGCGTTGAGTTCCGCTAGGCGGCGCTGGGCTTGATCCCAGTCAAAGATGCCTCCTCAGCAGTCCGATCGACTGCTTGGCGTTATCGAGTTGCGTCTGGATTTCGGGGCGCATGATTCCGTCGAAACGTCCTTGTGAGCTCTGTGCGAGCGTTGAGATAGGGGTGAAAGCCGCGGCTGTAAACGCCCCCTCGACCTGAGCCCGCCATTGCAGCGAAGCTTGGCTCGAAAAAGCGAAATGCCCGGAGCAGTGCTCCGGGCATCGAGAAGACGCTGGGCTGGCTCAGTAGAGGCCGCCGGTTCCCGAGCCGACGGCGCGGCCGCCGCTGGGGCCGACGGACAGCGGCGCGCTGCCGTCGCCCGCGGCGCCGATCACCGAATAGCTGTCCGGCGGCGCCGTGCCCGGCTTGAAAGCCTCGAGGATGCCGCCCTCACCGCCGGCGCGCATGCCGCTGCGAGGATCGACGCGGATCAGCTTGATGCCGGCCGGCACGCGGAACGGCGTCGCCGGCTTTTCCTTCAGCGCGACCGTCATGAAATCCCGGAAAATCGGCGCGGCATACTGGCCGGCCGTGGCGGAGGTGCCGAGGGACTTGGGCTTGTCGAAGCCCATATAGACGCCGACCGCGAGGTCCGGCGAGAAGCCGACGAACCAGACGTCCTTGGCGTCGTTGGTCGTGCCGGTCTTGCCGGCGAGCGGCTTGCCGACCGACTTGACGACCGTCGCCGTGCCGGCATTGACCACGCCTTCGAGGATCGAGACCATCTGGTAGGCAGTCAGCGGATCGAGAACCTGCTCGCGGTTGTCGATCAGGCGCGGCTCGGACTGGTTCGCCCATTTATCGGCGTTGCAGCCTTCGCAGACGCGCTGGTCGTGACGGAAGATGGTCGAGCCCGAACGGTCCTGGATGCGGTCGATCAGGGTCGGGCGGATGCGCTTGCCGCCATTGACCAGCATCGAATAGGCCGCGGTCATGCGCATGACCGTCGTCTCGCCGGCGCCGAGCGACATCGACAGCACCGGCTGGAGATCGTCATAGACGCCGAAGCGGCGGGCATATTCCGCGATCAGCGGCATGCCGACATCCTTGGCGAGCCGCACGGTCATCAGGTTCTTAGAGAACTGGATGCCGTAGCGCAGCGTGCGCGGACCGGTCGACTTGCCGTCGTAGTTCTCCGGCCGCCACATCCCCAGCCCCGGCCCCTGATCGATCTCGATCGGCGCGTCGAGGATGATGCTCGACGGCGTGTAGCCGTTGTCGAGCGCCGTGGCGTAGACGAAGGGCTTGAAGGAGGAGCCGGGCTGGCGCAGCGCCTGCGTCGCGCGGTTGAACTCCGACTGGTCATGCGAGAAGCCGCCGACCATGGCGAGCACGCGGCCCGAGAACGGATCCATGACCACGATTGCGCCGTTGACCTCGGGCAGCTGGCGCAGGCGCGCGAAGCCCGGCCGCGTGTCCATCGGCTCGATATAGACGACATCGCCGACCGAAACCGCCTGGGACACCCGCGCCCGGCGGGTCCATTTGATACCTTCGGCAGCCAGCGTGACGGTCTGGCGTTCCTTGTTGAGGTGGCCCGCATTGTCGCGCAGCGGATGCAGCCCGAGCTTGGCGCTGTCGCCGTTCACATCGAGCACGACGGCGAGCCGCCAGGGCGAGACGTCGCCGAGCACCGGCAGTTCGCCGATCGCGGCGCCCCAGTCGCGGCCGACATCGAGCTTCTGGATCGCGCCGCGCCAGCCACGCGCCTCGTCGAAGCGCACGAGACCGTCGACGAGCGCCTTGCGCGCCATCAGCTGGGTCTTGGGATCGACGGTGGCGCGCACGGAGAGGCCGCCCTCGAGCAGCTTCTTCTCGCCGTAGCGGTCCTGCAGCTCGCGGCGAATTTCCTCGGCGAAATAGCCGGCGGCGATCTGGTTCGGCGAAACGGTGCGCGGATTGACGCCGAGCGGCTGCTTCTTCGCGTCCTCGGCGACCTCGCGCTTGACGTAGCCGTTCTCGACCATGCGATCGATGACGTAGTTGCGGCGCTCGATCGCGCGGTCGCGGTTGCGGAAGGGGTGCAGGTCGGACGGCGCCTTCGGGAGCGCGGCGAGATAGGCCGCCTCCTGCAGGTTGAGCTCATGCACCGACTTGCCGAAATAGTTCAGCGCGGCCGCGGCGATGCCGTAACTGCCCTGCCCCGGCGCCGGCGCACCGAGATAGATCTCGTTCACGTAGAGCTCGAGGATCTTGTCCTTGGAGTAGGTCGCTTCGAGCTTCAGCGCGACGAGCGCCTCGCGGATCTTACGTTCGATCGACTGCTCGGGGCTCAGGAAGAAGTTCTTCGCCACCTGCTGGGTGATGGTCGAGGCGCCCTGGGGCCGGCGATTGGCGCTGCGGTTGCGGTAATTGGAGATCGCGGCGCGGACCAGGCCTTCGGGGTCGACGCCCATATGCTTGTAGAAATTCTTGTCCTCGGCCGAGATATAGGCGTCGACGACGAGCTTCGGCACGGCCTGGATCGGCAAATAAAGCCGGCGTTCGCGGGCGTATTCCGCGATCAGGCTGCCGTCGCCCGCATGGACGCGGGTCATCACCGGCGGCTCGTAGTTCCGGAGCTGGGCGTAGTCCGGCAGATCCTGAGAGTAATGCCAGATCAGGCCGCCGGCCACGGCAGCACCGATCACGAAGGCGATCGCACCGGCGGCGAAAAACCATCCGAAGATTCGCAGAATGAACCGCATCTCAGGCCCTGGACCCCATATCTGCCAACCGACGGCGCCAAATCGGGGCGCTTCGCAAATCACAGCTATAACATGACGTAGATGGCGGAACCGTGGCCTTGAGACCACATTTCGCAGGATCCGACACAGTAACGGAAGCGCCCGCTCGGCCTGCGCTAGTTCCGGTTCTCCGCCGCCCGCCCGACAGAGGCGCGTTCGCGTGCGAAATAATTGTCGATCGCACCGGAAACCGCCGTCACGGCCTTGCCCCGCCATTCCGGCGAGTTCAGCAGTTCGGCGTCCTTCGGGCTCGACATATAGCCGAGCTCGATCAGCACCGACGGCACATCCGGCGCGCTCAGAACCCAGAATCGCGCGGAGCGCAGCGGGATCTTGTGCATCTTGATCGAGCCGCCGAGCTTGTCGACGAGATTGCGGGCGAAGACGCCGGAGAAGGTCCGCGTCTCCCTGCGGGCGAGGTCCATCAGGATGCCGGCGACGTCCTGGACCTCCTCGCTCGTTTCCAGGCCGGCGGCAGAGTCGGCCTCATTTTCCTTTGCGGCGAGCCTGGCCGCGTCGGCGTCGGTCGCCCGTTCGGAGCGCGTATAGACCGTGGCGCCGCGCACATCCTGCGCCTGCACCAGCGAATCGGCATGGATCGAGATGAAGAGGTCCGCCTGCTCGGCACGCCCGACCTGCACCCGCTCGGACAGCGCTACGAACCGGTCGTCGTCGCGCGTCATCACGATGCGGTAGCGACCGCTGGCCTCGAGCTGTTCCTTGAGCGCCTTGCCGAAGGCGAGCACGACCGATTTCTCGGCGATGGAGGCGACCAGCGTACCCGGATCGATGCCGCCATGGCCGGGATCGATGACGATGGTGCGGCGCGACTCGCCGGCAGGCTTGGAAGGCACGGCCGGCATGACGGGGAGTGCCGCGGCTTCCTGGGGCTTCTTCGCCTTGCCCGCTTCGGCCAGGAATTCGGCCCGCGCCGCTTTCCTGAGCTCGATCGTCAGCTCGCCAAAGCCGCCACGCACGGTCTTCATCTCTGTCCTGGCGATCGTCGCGGGCTGGGCCAGGTCGATGATGATTCGCGCCTTGTCGGCCGTGAACAAGCCGTAGCGATAGCCGCTGACGAAACCGGCCGCCTTCCTGGCACTGGGCTGAATCTGGAAATTGGTCGAGGGCATCTCGACGATGACGCGATCGGGAGAGGCCTGCACCCAGGCATCGACCTCCACGATGGACGAGAGCGTCATGGTCAAGCGCACGCTCTCGCCGCTCTGCTCGATGCGGGCGTCGGTTGCGACCGGATATTCGCTCTGCGGCTTGCCCTCGGCCCATGCACGCGATGTGACGATCGCGAGACCGCAGGCGGCCGCAACGATGGCGGCCCGCCATGCGAAACCGCGCGGCAAGCTATCGCGGCGACCCCGAGCGGCGTGGCTGATGCGCGAAAACAGCTGTAAAATCCCGTCTGTCGTCACCAAGGCTTAACCATAACGGGGGTGAAATCTTAAGAGGCGGTTACCATCTCCTCCACAGGGCGTGAACCGCCTCGGAGCGGTGGTCGGCGAAATGCAGCCGTCATGTGACTTGCAAATCACCATCACCTGTCTGTAATGGAATTGGCTGCCTGTCAGCCTGCCCATGGGACACACCCGGATCGAGATATCCGTCGGCGTCCGGAGCAGGTCGTGCTGCCTTCTCCTCCGGGAGCGGCAGCGGCGGGACGGCCGCAACGGATCGTCCGCAGACGGTTGGTATGGGGATTGCGAGTTTTCTGCGCCCCGCCCTGTCTCGCGAGCGTGCAAACGCGATGGGCCCGGCCGTGAGGCGGGTGCATTGCAGGTCAGGACAGATGACGGGGCTTACGACGCCGCTAGCACCAACGGTGAACCGTCCGAACCTGCGGGACCGCGCCGGGCTTTCAGCCCGAGTGGCCGTCCCGAGCCGCATTTCTGTCCAGACCGCTTTCCTCCTCCTGCAACATGCCGGCACGTGCCGGCCTCAACGCGGCGCCCCTGCCCGCGGCAGCGGACTCCCATCCGTAGCCGCGAGGCTTCCGGCAGCCGCGCCAATGGAAGT
The DNA here is from genome assembly GCF_026020075.1 of Bosea sp. NBC_00550. Classification (NCBI taxonomy): domain Bacteria; kingdom Pseudomonadati; phylum Pseudomonadota; class Alphaproteobacteria; order Hyphomicrobiales; family Alloboseaceae; genus Allobosea; species Allobosea sp. NBC_00550. The sequence goes on along the minus strand of NZ_CP102772.1, from coordinate 1,003,699 downwards.
TTCATATGGCCAACAAGATGCTTATCGATGCCACCCACCCGGAAGAGACCCGGGTCGTGGTGGTCCGCGGATCGCGCGTCGAGGAATTTGATTTCGAATCCGCCAGCCGAAAGCCACTCCGGGGCAATATCTATCTCGCCAAGGTGACGCGCGTGGAGCCCTCGCTCCAGGCGGCCTTCGTCGAGTATGGCGGCAACCGCCACGGGTTCCTCGCCTTCTCCGAGATCCATCCCGACTATTACCAGATTCCGGTCGCCGACCGGCAGGCGCTCATCGACGACGAGGCGCGCGCCGAGCGTGACGAGGAACGCGACGAGGAGCGCCGCGAGAAGCGCGGCCGCCGCGACCGCGGCCGCCGTGGCGACCGCGACAACCGCGCCAAGAAGGCCGTGGCCGACGAGACCGTCTCGGCCGAGGTCGAGACCAATGGCGAGGATGCCGGGGAGCGCGTCGAGACCGACGGCAAGGAAGCCGCCATGGTCAACGAGGGCGCGCCCGCCTTCGGTGAGTTCTTCGCTCCGGATGTCGCCGAATCGACGAGCGAGGACGTCGCCGAGAACGCGGCCCCGCTGACCTTTGAGACCACGGAAGCCGGCACGCCGGACGAGTCGTCGACGGAGGCCGTCTCCGAGGAGCAGACCGAGACACAGGCCCGCAAGCCATCCGAGGATGGCGACGACGAAGATCATGGCGAGGATGCCGAGGAGCAGCCCGAGCAGCTCGGCGGCGGCGACGCCCTCGACGACATGCCGGAGCGTCCGCACCGCCAGTCGCGCCGCCAGTACAAGATCCAGGAGGTGATCAAGCGCCGCCAGATCATCCTGGTCCAGGTCGTCAAGGAAGAGCGCGGCAACAAGGGCGCGGCGCTGACCACCTATCTCTCGCTCGCCGGCCGCTATTCGGTGCTGATGCCGAACACCGGCAAGGGCGGCGGCATCTCGCGCAAGATCACCAATGCCGAGGACCGCAAGCGCCTCAAGGAGATCGCCCAGGAGCTCGAGGTTCCGGATGGGATGGGCCTGATCCTGCGCACGGCCGGTGCCTCGCGTACCAAGGTCGAAATCCGGCGCGATTACGAATACCTGATGCGGATGTGGGAGAGCGTGCGCGAGTTGACGCTGGCCTCCGTCGCTCCGGCGCTGGTCTATGAGGAGGGCAACCTCGTCAAGCGCTCGATCCGCGATCTCTACAACAAGGACATCGACGAGGTTCACGTCGCCGGCGACGAGGCCTATCGCGAGGCCAAGGACTTCATGCGCATGCTCATGCCGAGCCATGCCAAGAGCGTGAAGCCCTATCGCGACCAGACCCCGCTCTTCGCCGCCTTCGGCGTCGAGAGCCAGCTCGACGCGATGTTCTCCAACACGGTGACGCTGAAGTCCGGCGGCTACATCGTCATCAATCAGACGGAAGCCCTGGTCGCGATCGACATCAACTCCGGGCGCTCGACCCGCGAGCACAATATCGAGGACACCGCCCTCAAGACCAATCTCGAAGCTGCCGAGGAAATCTCCCGTCAGCTCCGCCTGCGCGACCTTGCCGGCCTGATCGTGATCGATTTCATCGACATGGAGGAGAACCGGAACAACCGCGCGGTCGAGAAGAAGCTGAAGGAGTGCCTCAAGGACGATCGCGCCCGCATCCAGGTCGGCCGCATCTCCGCCTTCGGCCTGCTCGAGATGTCGCGCCAGCGCATCCGCACCGGCGTGCTGGAGAGCTCCTCGGTCCCCTGCCCGCACTGCGCCGGCGCCGGCATGATCCGCTCGACGCCGTCCGTCGCGCTGCAGATCCTGCGCGCGCTGGAGGAGACGCTGATCAAGAGCGCCTCGCACAACCTGACCGTCCGCACCCGGCCGGAAGTCGCGCTCTATGTCCTCAACCAGAAGCGCGCCCATCTCGCCGATCTCGAGGCACGCTTCGCCATCGCGATCACGATCGCGACCGACGGCAACCTGATCGGCACGCGCTACTTCGAGGTCGAGCGCGGCGAGTTCGTCGGCAATGAAGCCCGCGTCGTTCCGACGAGCTTCAAGGCCGAGGCAATCGCCTCCGACGTCGATGACGAGGCGCTCGATGCGGCGGCCGAGGCAGCCGCGCTCGACGCCGAGACCGGCGGCAACGAGACGACGGCCGCCGAAGCCCAGGAAGAACGCGGCGAAGGCGAGCGCAGTGAAGGCGAGCGCGGCGAAAGCGATCGTGACGGCAACCGGCGGCGCCGGCGCCGGCGTCGTCGGCGGCGCGGCGGCGAGCGTGACGGCCAGGGCCAGCAGCTCGACGGAAGCCAGTCGGACGACGATGCCGAAGGTGACGAGGGCGAGGACGGCGAGGACGCTGCCGAGTCCAACGACAATCAGGTGGTCGCCGAGACCGTGATCGAGGCCGTTGCCATCGACGCGACGGAGCCGGCCGCGGAAGAGGCCGCCCCCGTCGAGACCGCCAAGCCGAAGCGCAGCCGCGCCCGCAAGCCGAAGGCGGAAGCCGCCAAGGAAACCGAGGCCAAGGAAGCCGAGGTGAAGGCCGAGGCGGTCGTCGCCGAAGCCGCCCCGGCGGAGGGCGAGAAGCCCAAGCGCAGCCGTTCGCGCAAGAAGGTGGTGCCGATCACCGAAGGCGGGGAAGCTGCTGCCGAGGCCGCTCCCGCCGAGGCAAAGCCCGCTGCGGCGGCTCAGCCTGCCGAGGAACCGGCGGCACCGGCCGAGCCTGCCGCTGCGCCGGAACCCGCACCTGCCCCGGCGCCGGTCGAGGAGCCCGTCGCGGTCGTGCTGACCCCGGCCGATCCGAGCCGGCCCAAGCGCGGCGGCTGGTGGAACAAGCTTGCCGGCCGCTCCTGAGCGCCAGGCGCCAGGCCCATAGAAACGAAGCCCGCTGCGATCCGCAGCGGGCTTTTTCATTCGCGCTATCGGCTGGCGGCCCCATTGGCAGTTTTTGGAAGGCGGGCCATGATGACCTCCGCCTTCGTCGCCTCTCGGGAAAGGAAGCCATGCCGCCGCCTCGCAACAGGGAGCGCGACGTTCTGATTGCCGTGTGCGCCGTTGCGCTGCTCGTTTCGGCCTATCTCGCCTGGCGCGCTGTCGGCTGGTTCGGCGTCGGGCTTCTCGGATTGCTGGTCCTGTTCATCGCGGTCCGGATCGATCTCGAAGGCAATCGGCCGATCGGCCCGCCGATGACGGCCGATCTCCATGCGAGCCAGTACCGCAGCGAGGCGGCCCATGGCCATGCCGAACGTGCGGGCCGCACGGCCGAGCGCGGCGGCATCGCCAGCGCCGCCCGCCTTGCCAGCCTGTTCGGCGGCGGGCTGGCGGTCGCCGGTTTCGGCCTGTTCTTCCTGCTGTAGTCGCTCAGCTCGCGGCCGGCGCGAGAGGGGTCGGTGGCGGCACCGCCGCGATCGCTGCTGCCGCGCCGCTCTGCGACCCGCCCTCGCCGCCGCGCACCGTGACGGCGTTGGACGCGAAGGGGATGTGGGCCTCGTTCAGCGCGCGATAGACGCGTTTCAGCGCCTCGCGCTGCAGCATCGAGGCCTGGTTGGGCTTTCCGGTGAACTTGAGCCGGATCACGATCGCCTGGTCGGTGATATCCGCGACGCCCTGCATCTTGAGGGGGGCGATGAAATGCGGCCCGTACTCCGCATCCTCCAGCAAGGCGAGCCCGACCTTCTTGATGGCCTTGCGCGCCTGCTCGATATCGGCCGAATGGTCGAGGCGGACATTGAACTTCACCGTCGCCCAGTCGCGGCTGGCGTTGGTCAGCGACTGGACCTGGCCGAAGGGCACGGTGTGGATCTGGCCGCTCTGGTGACGCAGCTGCATGGAGCGCAGCGAGATTTTCTCGACCGTGCCCTTGAGCCGGCCGGTATCGACATATTCGCCGACGCGGAAAGCGTCCTCGAGCATGAAGAACACGCCCGAAACGATGTCGCGCACCAGGGCTTGCGAACCGAACGAGATCGCGAGGCCGAGAATGCCGAAACCGGCGAGCAGCGGGCCGATATCGACGCCGAGCCGCGACAGCACCACGAGAATCGTCAGGCCCAGCACGGCGCCGAGCACGACGCCGCGCAGCACCGGCAGCACCGTCGCCAGCCGGCTCGGCACGCCCTCCTCATGCGCCACATCCTCGTCGCCAGGGCCGACCACCCGGTGCTGCGGCTTGTAGGCGTCGAAGAAGGCATGCAGGAAAACCAGAGCGACCCAGCCGACGAAGGCGAACACGGCGACACCGGCGATCTGCCGCATAACGGCGGCGAACTGTCCCGAGCTCACGCCGAGGAGGAGCCCGGCCCAGAGCCGCGCCAGAATGAAGAAACCGACGGCCCACAACAATCCGACCGCTGCGGCCCGCAGCGCCGCGCCGCCGGCGCGCCTCATCGGGCTGGCGCCATGTTCCGCCTCCTGCCGCATCGCATGGCAGCGAAGCAGGCTGGCAATTCCCACGGCGAGGATCGGAATGATGACAATGGCCACCTGCGTCAGGGCCGAAGCCTCGGCCCAGCGCCCGCCATTCGACATCATCGCGGCGGCACTGCTGACCATCCACAGCACAGCCGTCGTGGCGATATAGAACCAGGCCGTTCCGGCCGCGATGAAGCGCCGGATCGGGCCGGGTTCGGACGATCCGGACAGGACCAGCACCGCGAGATCGTGCCGCCCGTCGTAGAACCACCAGATCTTGAACAGCGTGATGGCAAGCCCGGTCAGCGCGATCAGCCCCGTCACCGGCCGGGGACCAGAGCTGACATGGTGTGCAAGCAGGATTCCAGTCACGATCATCGGCGTCAGGGTCGCGTAGACGACCAGCCGCCGGAAATGCCGCTCGGCACGCGGCAACGGCATGATGCGCCGCTCCGGCACGCCCGGCGAACCCAGGAACCGACCGACGGCGATATAGAGCGCGCCGATCGCCGCGCCGTTGGCGCCGGTCGAGAGGGCGATATTCGCAAGATCGCTTTCCGGCAGCCAGGCATTGCGGGCGATCCGCGCCACGGCCAGCGCCAGCAGGATCGTCGCGACATCCTGGAGCAACCCCCAGGCCGAGGCGATCAGGCGCGGCGTAAACTCCGGCCCCGCCGGCCGCAGCTTGCGGGCGAACCATCCGGCGGTCGCCATCCTGAACGCGAGGGCGATGGCGAGCGCAAGACAGATGATCCCGAAAACCCGCCATCCGGGCGTCGGGCCACTGCGGCCGTTCAGGTTGCGTTGCCAGGCCTGGCCCCAATCCCCCGGCAGCTGGGTGACGGTCGGGATCGAGGTCGCGCTGTATTCGACGCCGTCGACGAAACGGTCGACCAGCACGTTGACCTCGGCCTGGAAGCTCTCCTCTTCGTCCGCCATCGAGGGCGCGGGCGCGGCGGCCTTTGGCTTTGCCTTCGCCTTTGCGGCGGGCTCCTGCGGAGCGGCAGCGGGCTCGACCGTGGAGGCTACCCCGCCAACTCGGATTTCGACCTGCCGGCCCGGAGCCGACAGCGCATCGACCATCTTGCGGATCGTCTCGGGAGTCTCGTCGCCGCGCAGGTTGAGCACGACGGGCGCCTGCGTCTCGGCCCGCGCCGTGCTGGAGATGCCGAGAAAAGCACTGGCCAGAAGGGTCGTGGCGAAGACGACAGCGCCGATGAGACGGGCTGAAGCCCGCTTCGGAGAAGCCCCTCCAGCTGCTGCGACGTCCATGGCCTACCTCCGGCTCGTCCTCGACGATGCAGAATGCGGAGCTTCCGCGGATTCTGGCAAGTGGCGTGCCGGGCTGTAGCCTCAGCGCTTCTTGAGCCAGCCGCCGATGCGGGAGACGGCATCCTCGCATTCGGCGAGCGACCCCGCGAAGGAGAGACGCACCGTGCGCGCACCCCGCGCCTCGTCGAAGTCGAGCCCCGGCGTGATCGCGACCCCGGCCTCCTCCAGAACGCTTCGGCAGAAGCTCATGGAATCGTTCGAATATCGCCCGATGTCGAGATAGATATAGAAGGCACCGTCGACCGGCAGGAAGTCCCCCAGCCCGATCTCCGGCAAGGCCTTCAGCAGGAAGGCGCGATTCTCGGCGTAGCCGGCCTTGATCGCCTCGCATTCCTGCGTCGCGTCGAAGGCCGCCTCGCCCGCCACCTGGCTGAGATAGGGCACCGAGATCGAGAAATTCTGCTGAAGGCGCTCGATGGTGCGCACCAGCCGCTCCGGCACCACCAGCCAACCAACGCGCCAGCCGGTCATGCAGTAGTATTTGGAGAAGGAGTTGACGATGATCGCATCGGGATCGGCCGCGAGCGCGGTCGTCGCGGGCGTCTCATAGGTCAGGCCGTGGTAGATCTCGTCGGAGATGTACCAGAGCCCGAGCTTGCGGCAGCAGGCGGCGACGTCGGCGATCGCCTCGGGCGCCATCACGACCCCGGTCGGGTTGGCCGGGCTCATCGTCAGCACGCCGGCGAGCGGCTTCTCGCGATGAGCGCGCTCGATCAGCTCCGGCGTCAAAGCGAAGCGCGTCTCCGGGCCGACTTCGATCGCGACCGGCTCGAGGCCGAGCGCGATCAGGATGTTGCGATAGGCCGGATAGCCCGGCGCCGTGATCGCGACCCGCGCGCCGGGCTGGAAGCAGGCGAGGAAGGCCAGGATGAAGCCGCCCGACGAGCCGGTCGTGACCACGACGCGCTCGGCCGGTACTTCGACGCCATAAGCCTCGCGATAATGACGTGCGATCCGGGCCCGCAGCGAATCCGTCCCGAGCGCCTGCGTATAGCCGATGCGGCCATGCTCCAGGGCGCGGGCCGTCGCGGCACGGATGGAGGCCGGCGTCGGCGCCGAGGGCTGGCCCACTTCCATATGCACCACCGAGCCGCCGCGCCGCTCGATCGCGGCCGCCTGGTTCATCACATCCATGACGATGAAGGGCGCGACACGTTCGGCCCGCGCCGCCAGCGCGGGAATGATCGGAGTCTTGAGGTCGATCATGGCAGGCTTTCGCTGAAGAGCGGCGGGGTCGGCGGCGTGTTTGGCCGCGAAACGCGCGGCTTTCAAGCCCGATCGCATCACGGAGTGCCACACCGGCCCGTTAGACCGCAGCAAGAACGCGACCAGCGCGTCCAAAAGCCACATGGCTGCCGCAAGCTGCTGTCAGAGCTGTGATTTGACCTTGAAGGGGCGAAGGCACACAAGCTCGCGCTCAGAAATGCTTTGTTCCGCCGCCGGTCTCCCGACCCGGCGGCCTTGAAAGGAAGATGAGATGGCTTTCCGCACCCTCACCAGCCTGGCGCGTGCCTGCCTGCGGCCAGCCGGCCTCGTGCTCGGCCTGTGGCTCGCGGCCTCCGCCGCGCCGGCCATGGCGCAGGGCCAGCCTCTCTCGCCCGAGCAGCGCAAGGCGGTCACCGATCTGATCCGCGAGACGATCCTGAAGAATCCCGAGATCATCCAGGACGCGCTGGTCGAGCTGGAGCGCCGCAACACGGTGGCCCAGGCCGAGGCGCAGCGCGGGGCCGTCGCCGCCGAGAAGGCCCGGATCACCGATCCGGCGACCTCCGTGATCATCGGCAACCCCGAGGGCGACATCACCCTCGTGGAGTTCATGGATTACAATTGCGGCTTCTGCAAAAGGGCGATGGAGGACGTGACCGCGCTCACCAAGGCCGATCCGAAGCTGCGCGTCGTCCTGAAGGACTTCCCGATCCTCGGACCCGATTCGGTCGAGGCCAGCCGCGTCGCCGTCGCCGCGAAGAACCAGCTCCAGGGCCAGAAGTACTTCGATTTCCACAACAAGCTGATGGCCGTGAAGGGCAAGGTCAACGCGGCCAAGGCGCTCGAGATCGCCAAGGAAGCCGGTGCCGATGTCGCCTTGCTGAAGAAGGACATGGAAGCGCCTGCGACCAAGGCCGCGATCGAGGACACCGTCGCGCTCGGCGACCGTCTCGGCCTGACGGGCACGCCCGCCTTCATCGTCGGCGAGGAGATCGTGTTCGGCGCCGTCGGCCAGGCCGCTCTGAAGCAGAAGATCGACTCCGTGCGCCGCTGCGGCAAGACCGACTGCGCCGGCTGATCGCCCCAGGCTGCCGCGAGACGAGACACGCCGGGCCGGCAGGCGCCGTTCAGGCTTCCCCTGCCGCCCCGCAACGTTTATGAGGGCGGCACCTGCCGCCCGCGCGCGGCGCCGGAATCAACGCCTTCCATGGTCGCCGTCCACGTCCTGAACGGACCCAACCTCAACCTTCTCGGAACCCGCGAACCGGGAACCTATGGCGCGGTCACGCTGGCCGGCGTCGAGGAAAGGCTGCGGCGCCGCGCCGAGGCCGCGGGCGTCGACCTCACCTTCCGCCAGACCAATTTCGAGGGCGAGCTCGTCACCTTCATCCAGGAGGCCGGGCAGGCCGGCGCCGGCGTCGTCATCAATGCCGGGGCGTATACCCATACGTCCGTGGCGCTGCGCGATGCGATCAAGGGCGTCGATGCGCTGACGATCGAGGTCCATATCTCGAATGTGCATGCGCGCGAGGAATTCCGGCACCATTCCTACATGGCGCCGGTCTGCGTCGGCGTGATCTGCGGCTTTGGCGTCGCGAGCTACGAACTGGCCTTCGACGCCATCGTGCCGCTGCTGGAAAAGCGGGCGGCGAAGGCCGCCTGAGACCGAATGAACGGGGCGGCGGCGCTGCGGCCGGCCCATCCGAGAATCCGAAGAAGACGGTGATATCCGCCATGGCGACCAAGAGCCCGATCGATCCCGAACTTGTCCGCGAGCTGGCCGAGCTCCTGAACCAGACCGATCTCACCGAGATCGAGGTCGAGAAGGGCGATCTGCGCGTACGCGTCGCCCGCAGCATCACCGCGACCATGCAGGTCCCGACCGCAGCGCCGCTGCCGGTGGCCGCCATCGCCCCGGCCATCGCAGCGGCAGCTCCGACGCCGGCCGCCGCCCATCCCGGCGCCGTCACCTCGCCGATGGTCGGCACCGCCTATCGCCGCCCCTCGCCCGAGGCCAAGCCCTTCGTCGAGATCGGCAGCGTCGTGAAGCAGGGCGAGCGCATCCTGCTGGTCGAGGCGATGAAGACCTTCAACGACATCGTCGCCCCGCGCGCCGGCAAGGTGACCGCGATCTTCGTCGAAGACGGCCAGCCCGTCGAATACGGCGAGCCGCTGCTGGTGATCGAGTGAGCGGGGCGCAAGGCGCTGCTGGGGCCGGGCTGGGTTTCAAGATGTTCGACAAGATCCTGATCGCCAACCGTGGAGAGATCGCGCTGCGCGTGCTGCGCGCCGCCAAGGAGCTCGGCATCGCCACCGTTGCGGTCCATTCCACGGCCGACGCCAACGCCATGCATGTGCGCCTCGCCGACGAGAGCGTCTGCATCGGCCCGCCGCCGGCCCGCGAGAGCTATCTCAACATCCCCGCCCTGATCGCCGCCTGCGAGATCACCGGCGCCGATGCGGTCCATCCCGGCTACGGCTTCCTCTCCGAGAACGCTCGCTTCGCCGAGATCCTGGAGCGGCATAACATCACCTTCATCGGCCCCAAGGCCGAGCATATCCGCAGCATGGGCGACAAGATCGAGGCCAAACGCACCGCCAAGCGCCTCGGCATCCCCTGCGTGCCCGGTTCCGAGGGCGGCGTCAGCGACGACGACGAAGCGCTGCGCATCGCCGCCGAGATCGGCTTCCCCGTGATCATCAAGGCGGCATCGGGCGGCGGCGGCAAGGGCATGAAGGTCGTGCGCAGCGTCGAGGAGATGTCGGTCGCGCTCTCGACGGCGCGCACCGAGGCCACGGCCAATTTCGGCGACGACGCCGTCTATATCGAGAAATATCTCGAGAAGCCCCGCCATATCGAGATCCAGGTTCTCGGCGATGGCCGCGGCCATGCCATCCACCTCGGCGAGCGCGACTGCTCTCTGCAGCGCCGCCACCAGAAGGTCTGGGAAGAAGGCCCCTCACCCGCCCTCAACGCCGGCGAGCGCGACCGGATCGGCGAGGTCTGCGCCCAGGCGATGGCCAAGCTCGGCTATCTCGGCGCCGGCACGATCGAGTTCCTCTACGAGGACGGCGAGTTCTACTTCATCGAGATGAACACCCGCATCCAGGTCGAGCATCCGGTCACCGAGATGATCACCGGGATCGACCTCGTCAACGAGCAGATCCGGATCGCGGCCGGCGCGCCGCTCTCGCTGAAGCAGTCCGACATCGTCATCGAGGGCCATGCCATCGAGTGCCGGGTCAATGCCGAGCACCCCGCGACCTTCCGCCCCTCGCCCGGCAAGATCGCCTCGTTCCATACGCCGGGCGGCCTCGGCGTGCGCGTCGATTCCGCGGCCTATCAGGGCTACACGATCCCGCCGCATTACGATTCGCTCGTCGGCAAGCTGATCGTCCATGGCCGCAACCGCGACGAATGCCTGATGCGCCTGCGCCGTTCGCTCGACGAGTTCGTCGTCGACGGCGTCGACACGACGCTGCCGCTGTTCCGCACGCTCGTCCGCAACCCGGACATCCTGAACGGCGACTACAACATCCACTGGCTCGAGAAATTCCTCGCAGCCGGCGGCATGGCTGAACCGGAAGCCTGAGCGTCGGTCCAGGTCGGAAACGACAAAGCCCCCCGCATCGCGAGGGGCTTTTTTGTTCTGCACCTTCGAAATGAAATGCGCCGGTCGTCCCGGGCGAGGCGAAGCGCAAACCCGGGATCCACACCAGAGCGCTTCCGATCGAGGTTCGGGCATGGATCCCGGGTCTCGCTGCGGTCGCCCGGGATGACCCGTACTTGCAATTCCCGGCGTCTCAGACCGTCTCCAGCAAACCTTTGATCAGCGCTTGACGCGGCGCGATCGAGGAGATCAGCGCGTATTCCTGCAGCGTATGCGCGCCGTCGCCGTCGATGCCGAGCCCATCGAGGGTCGGCACGCCGAGCGCGGCCGTGAAGTTGCCGTCCGAGCCGCCGCCCGTCATCGGGCAGTCCTGCAAATCGAATCCGACCCTGGCCGCGACCTGGCGCGCCGTCTCGAACAGCTCCGCCACCGGCGCCGACTTCTCATAGGGCGGGCGATTCATGCCGCCGGTGATCTTGAGCTGAACGTCGGGATCATGCGGCTTCAGGCTGAGGATGCGGTTCTCCATCGTCACGCCATCGGCCAGCGTGGTGACGCGGCAATCGACGCTGAACCAAGCGTGCTGCGGGATTACGTTCGCCGCCGTCCCGCCGCCGACGAGCGCGACGCTGGTGGTGATGCCGCGGCCATAGTCGGTCATGGCCTCGACCGCGAGGATCTGGTGCGCTGCCTCGCGGATCGCGCTGCGGCCGTCGGCATGGCGCGAGCCGGCATGGGCGGGGCGCCCTTCGAGCCTGACATCGAAGCGGCCGACGCCCTTGCGGGCGGTGACGATCCTGCCGCCCTGCCGCGCCGGCTCGGTGACGAGGACCGCCGCCGATCCGCGGCCGAGCTCCTCGATCAGGCCGCGGCTGGTCGGCGAGCCGATCTCCTCGTCCGGCGTGAACAGGAAGACCATCGGCCGCCTGGCGCTGCCGGCAACGGCGACCTGCTTGAAGGCCTGCAGCGCCAGCCAGGCGCCGCCCTTCATGTCGTAGACGCCAGGGCCATAGAGCCTGTCGCCCTCGATCCGCACCGGCAGGTCCTTGGCGCTGGTGCCGACCGGATGGACCGTATCGAGATGCGACATCAGCGCGACGGTCGGCTGGCCGTTGTCGAGCCCGGCGCGCAGCACGACCATGTCGCCGAGGCCGTCACGTCCCGGAATGCGCTCGACCGATATCGGAAGCCCGTCGACCTCCTTCTGCACGAGGTCCATCATGCCGTTCAGCCCGGCGGCATGGCTGGTGGGGCTTTCAAGCGCAACCCAGACGGAGAGCGCGGCGGCGGCATCGTTCTGATTCATGGGCGCGATGTTCTCCGAAGAGGCCCTCGCCGCGCAAGGCGGTTTCCATGCGCTGGGCACAGGCCGGCAGAGCGTGCGGCCGGGTGCCTGGCCCGACACGGGGCCTGCGGAGCCACTTCCGTTGCCGTAGTGGTCGAGAACAGCGCGGCGTCACTCCTGCCGAGCCCTGCTCAGTCCCGACGCGCGAAGTGATCGTCATCATGCCGCGACGTGTTTCACACTTGTCGTGAATTCGCCTCTTGCCAAGCCGGATCGCATTGATTAGACCCCGGCTCACCAACGCGGCGCACCACTGCAGCGCCCTCGTCGTTGGGGGATCGTCTAACGGTAGGACCCCAGACTCTGACTCTGGTTGTCTAGGTTCGAATCCTAGTCCCCCAGCCACTCATCCAGTGGCGACGCACAGCCCGATAAATCTTGATACTTACACTGTGAGCTTCTGCTGTGGCGACGCGGGCCGCGATTGTGCGGGCAAATTCGCACGCGCCGCGTTAAGGCCGGCTTGCGGCCACCACTCTGTAAATTTCGGAAGGGAGCCTACGGCTTGCTTCGAGGCGGAGTGGCGAGCGCCGCGTGCCGCGCTATCTGATCCGGATGCCCGCTAGATGCCCGCTATGAGATAAGCGCCAACACGGCGCAGGGTCCTGGGATCGCGGAGATGGCGATCGCCCCGGCTCCGTTGCCGGAGCGATCGATTCCTCAGGCGGCCTTGGCGACGGCGGCGGTATTTGCAGGCATGCCGAGTTGCGTCAGGGCCTTGTCGGTCTTGGTTTCCTCGGAAAGCGTGGCGTCGAGGAGCGTGACGGCGTCGTTGTGGCCGAGCTGCTTGGCCCAGGCTTTCAATGTGCCGTATCGCGCCATCTCGTAATGCTCCACCGCCTGGGCGGAGGCGACTAGGCCGGCGTCGAGAGCCGGGCTGTCGGCGTAATCCTCCATGACCGCCTTGCCTTCCTCGAGAATCCCGAGAATGGCGTCGCAGGTCTTGGCACGGGGCGCCTTGCCAATGATCTCGAAGACCTGGCCGAGCCGCTCGACCTGCCCTTCCGTTTCCTCGCGGTGGGTCTCGAAGGCCTTCTTCAGTTCGGGTGCCGTCGCGGCCTTGGCCATCTTGGGCAGCGCCTTCAGGATCTGTTTTTCGGCGTAGTAGACGTCCTTGAGCATGTCGAGAAACATCTCGTCCAGCGGCTTCGGTGTCATAGCCATGGCGCATCTCCGGAATGAGGGGTTCGTGGAAGCCCAACCCCTCATTTGCCGATCCGTTCCTGCACGAAGCCTAAATGTTTCCGGAACTTCGTATCCGGCGCCTGAGTTGCTCCCAATGCAGTCAGGAGGCTGATATGGCCAAGCAACCGGAAGCTCTCGCAACCTTCGCGGCAGCGGCGCGCAAGGACGGCAAGAAGCCCGAGGATATCGGGCTGGAAGCAACCGCGGAAACGAAGCCGCTACCGGACGACCCGGCGAAGAAGGCCGACGCGGCGACGAAGGTGCTTCGCGAGGGCGTGCTGAAAACGGATCAGGGTGCGGACGAGGCGATCGACTCGCTGACCGATCGCACAAGAGATCTCTGACACTGACAATTGTGCCCGCCGACGCCTTTCGCGCGCCGATGGTCAGTACCTAAGCGGATACCACGCTTTCCTCCTGCCTCAGCGAAGGCTGGGGCAGCCACGTTGCCAATGCGCTGCGGCCCGTCTCGGTCAACGCGTAGACGCCGCGCCCAGAGCGTTCGAACCAGCCATAGACATTGCGGCGCAGGATTTTCTGGGCATCGGGAAAGGATGGCTTGAGGTCGCGCGGCCGCTGCGGCCCCGATGACATCGCCGCTGCGCATGCGAGCGCCTGCTGGCGATAGGCCGTCATGATCGGCTTGCGCGTGCCTCCGCCAGCGACGGGGTCGCCCTGACGCCGCTTGTGCTCATCCACCAATCTCGAACGCCGGCGGGAATCCTTTCGCGGTATCGGCGCGGTCGGAGACACGAGGATGTCGACGCGGCCGGATTTGGAAACGCCCAGCATTCCAAAGCCGAGCCGCCGGCAGAGATTGCGATATCGCGGATCGCTTTCGCGGCCCCTGCCCTTGGCGGACAGTTCGGCGGCCAGCCAGATCTCGTCGCCGAGACTCAGTCGGTCGACGCCCTGCAGAACGAGTTCGAGATTGAACGTCAGCTTCAGCTCGCCGATCACCACCACGGAGGGGTCATCGTCCCGAAGCCCGACGAGATCGCAGGGCCCTATTTCTCCCTTGACGGTATAACCCAAGCCTTCGAGGAAGCGCTTGACGGGTCCATAAAGAGACGTTTCCACATCGCACCTCGCCGACAGTCTTCCGGAACATGCGCCGATAGTCGTTTCGGAGAGGCAAACGCCGGCGAGAAGACGACGGATATGGCTGCCGGACCATCCCTCGTAAACGCTCCGGCATGGATCCCGGGTCAGGCCCGGGATGACGGCGTGGTTCCGTGCTGGAGCAGTTCGCCCCGGCCCACAGTGTCGGCGATGGTCTCCCGAGCCTTGATGATCTGCGCTGGCGTTTCGGTCACCTTGCGCTCAGCGTCCGCCTTACGCTGTCGTGCCAGCCGCGGACCTTGTGCTCGCGCTGGCTCGCAGCCATGGCCGGCGAGAAGCGCCGTTCCAGCCGCCACTGATCGGCGAAGCGCTCCGGCTCCGGCAGCAACCCCGCATCGAGACCGGCGAGATAGGCCGCGCCGAGCGCCGTCGTCTCGAGCACCGTCGGCCGGTCGACCGGCAGGTCGAGGATGTCGGCGAGGCGCTGCATCGTCCAGTCGGAGGCGACCATGCCGCCATCGACCCTGAGCACCGAGCGCCCGCCCTGCCCGGCCTCCGGCCAATCGGCGTGCATCGCCTCGATCAGGTCGAGCGTCTGGTAGCAGACGCTTTCCAGCGTCGCGCGGGCGAACTCGCGCGGCCCGGAATTGCGGGTCAGGCCGAACATCGCGCCGCGGGCATGCGCATCCCAATGCGGTGCGCCCAAGCCGACGAAGGCCGGCACGAGATAGACGTCCTGCTCGGGATCGGCCGCCTCGGCGAGCGGGCCGGTCTCGCTCGCCTTCTCGATGATGCCGAGCCCGTCGCGCAGCCACTGCACGGCCGCGCCGGCGATGAAGATCGAGCCTTCGAGCGCATAGGTGCGCTTGCCGCCGAGCTGATAGGCCACGGTGCTGAGCAGGCGGTGTTTCGAGCGAACCGGCTTGTCGCCGGTGTTGAGCAGCGCGAAGCAGCCGGTGCCGTAGGTCGATTTCACCATTCCCGGCGTGAAGCAGGCCTGCCCGATCGTCGCCGCCTGCTGGTCCCCCGCAATGCCGCGCACCGGGATCGGCGAACCGAAGAGCTCCGGCACCGTGTCGCCGAAATGGGCGGCGCAATCGCGCACCTCCGGCAGGATAGCGGCGGGGATTCCGAAGAGAGCGAGGAGTTCGGCATCCCAGACGCCGCGGCCGATGTCGAACAGCATGGTGCGCGCGGCGTTGGTCGCGTCCGTGGCGTGGACGGCACCGCCGGTCAAACGCCAGAGCAGGAAGGCGTCGACCGTGCCGAAAGCGAGCTCGCCGGCCTCCGCACGGCGTCTGGCTCCGGGAACATTGTCGAGCAGCCAGGCGATCTTGGTGGCGGAGAAATAGGGGTCGATGCGCAAGCCGGTGCGCGCAGCTACCAACTCCTCATGGCCGGCGGCGACGAGATTCGCGCAGGTCTGCGCCGTGCGCCGGTCCTGCCAGACGATGGCGCGGTGGATCGCCCGGCCCGTCCTGCGGTCCCAGATCAGCGTCGTCTCGCGCTGGTTGGTGATTCCGATGGCGGCGACGTCGCTCGCGCCCAACCCGCCTTTGGACATCGCTTCGCGGGCCGTCGCCAGCACGCTGTCCCAGATATCCTCCGGCTCGTGCTCGACCCAGCCCGAAGCGGGGAAATGTTGCGGAAACTCCTGCTGGGCGGTGGCGCCGACCGAAAGGGACGCGTTGAACAGGATCGCGCGCGACGAAGTCGTGCCCTGATCGATGGCGAGGATGTGTCTGGCGGCCATGGCGATTCCCTGCCCTCATCTGCATTTGCCGGCATGCCAGCCAGCGGACACTGCCGATCAGCCCCCGCTCGCGCAAGGCCGGCGGGGCGCCGCGGCAAGGTTCCGCTTGGCATGGGGCTTGGGCTGTAGTTAGCTCAACATCGAAGCAACGGGCTGCGCTGCGTCGCGGCCCCTGCCGGACCGATGCGCCCGGCAGGTCAAGGGATTGAAAAGGTGGCGGTCGAGGACCGGCAGCAACGGGACGTCACGCATGTGACGCCGCCGCGTAGACCTAACGCCGATCCGCAACGGGCCGGCGCCGCTTCGGTTAGCGCGGCCTTCAAGACCTATGATCCGGCTTCGATCGATCCGCGGACCATCGCGACCTATGCGGCGCTCGATCTCGGCACGAACAACTGCCGGCTTCTGATCGCGCGCCCGGCGCAGCACGGCTTCCGCGTCGTCGATGCCTTCTCCCGCATCGTTCGCCTCGGCGAAGGCCTGGCCGCCAGCAGCAAGCTGGCGGATGCCGCCATGGACCGCGCGGTCGAGGCGCTGAAGATCTGCCGCGGCAAGATGGCGAATCGCGGGGTCACCCGCGCCCGGCTCGTCACCACCGAAGCGTGCCGCGCCGCGACAAACGGGCTCGACTTCATCCGCCGCGTCGCGGCGGAGGCCGAGCTCTCGCTCGAGATCATCGACCAGCGGACCGAGGCCTCTCTCGCCGTCTCCGGCTGCGCGGCATTGACGGACCCTGCGGCGGAAAGCGTCATCGTCTTCGACATCGGCGGCGGCTCGACCGAGATCGTCTGGCTCGGCGGGCGCAGCGAGGCGCGCGACCCGGCCGCTCGCATCCGCGAATGGGCCTCGCTGCCGATCGGCGTGGTCACCGTCGCGGAACGCTATGGCGGCATCCAGGTGAGCCGCGAACTCTTCGAGCGAATGGTGCAGGATAGCGCGCAGGCGCTTGAGCCCTTTGCGAAAAAGGCCGCAGCGGCGCGCAGCGCCAAGGGCTTCCATCTGCTCGGCACCTCAGGGACCGTGACGACCGTCGCCGGCATCCATCTCGACCTGCCGCGCTACGACCGCCGCGAGGTGGACGGGCTGTGGATGCAGCAGCGCGACATCCTCGCCGTCATCGACCGGTTGATCGAGATGGACTATGCCGCCCGGGCGGCCAATGCCTGCATCGGCCGCGAGCGCGCGGATCTGGTGCTGGCCGGCTGCGCGATCTTCGAGGCGATCCGCCGTGCCTTTCCGAGCGAGCGCGTGCGCATCGCCGATCGCGGGCTGCGCGAAGGCATGCTGCTGCGCATGATGCACGAGGACCGCGCCTGGTGGCGGCGGAAATAGGTTGAGACCATGAGTACCGGAAAATCGGGCGGCAAGACCGGCGGCGGAAAATCCGCCGGCGCGCGCGACATGCGCGTCAAGGTGAAGAAGGCCGGCAAGCTCAAGCATTCCTCGCAGCTCTGGCTCGAGCGCCAGCTCAACGACCCCTATGTGAAGCGCGCCAGGGAAATGGGCTATCGCTCCCGCGCCGCGTTCAAGCTCGAGGAGATGGACGACCGCTACAAGTTCCTGAAGCCCGGGCAGCGCCTGCTCGATCTCGGCTGCGCGCCGGGCGGCTGGTGCCAGATCGCGGCCAAGCGCATTGGGCTGGAGAACGGCAAGGGGCGCATCGTCGGCATCGACCTGCTGCCGGTCGACCCGATCCCCGGCGTCGACCTGATCGAGATGGACTTCATGGCCGAGGAGGCCCTGGCCCTGCTGACCGAGCGCCTCGGCGGACCGGCCGATGGCGTGATGTCCGACATGGCCGCCAACACCACCGGCCACAAGAAGACCGACCATCTCAAGATCATTGCGCTGGCCGAGGCGGCAGTCGAATTCGCGCACAGCGTGCTGGCGCCCGGCGGCTTCTTCCTCGCCAAGCTCTTCCAGGGTGGCGAGAGCGCCGAGCTGCTGGCCCAGCTCAAGCGCGACTTCACCACGGTGCGCAACGTCAAGCCGGCCGCGAGCCGCTCCGACTCGTCGGAGCTCTACGTGTTGGCCACGGGGTATAGGCGCAAGGCGGATGAGCCCGGTCTTGGCGCTGAGACCGGGGCTTGAAAGGGGTGGACTTGCCCTCACTAAAGCGCGTTTTGTTCGCGATGGCGCTGGGACACTTGCGGCAAGTGCGCTGTATGCCGTTTACGCGTTCGGCCTCGACGACCGTTTTTTCCGAAGATTTATGGTTGTGTTGACGGTGGGCGCCTACCCGGCGACGCTGTTCTTGGCGCTGCCTATCTACTTGGTCGTAAGAGATTGCGGGCGTCTCAGCCTTGCTTTCGTCTGCACGACGGCTGGCCTCGTCGCAATCTTACCTTGGCTGCTCCTAGAGCTTTTGTCATCGTCAGACGGCTTCAGTGCCAAGTTCGACAATGTCTGGCTGGTGAAAGACGGGGTTCTGACTGCCGCCGGCCGAATCTACAAAATCAGATCCTACGTGGAAAAATTTTCGGCAGGCGCGCTAGGCGGCGCTGTGTTCTGGCTGATTGTATTCGGCCGCCAAAGCAAGGCGCCCGTGGAACACACCTGACTGCCGCGCGTCGTTAGAAAGTTCATGATCAAAGGCTTGCCGACAATCGAAGCCAGCAACGGACTTGATCCAAGTGCTATTCGAGCGGCTTCTGATCGGCGATCGCCTCGGCGGTGACCTTGCGGGCGCTGACCGGGACATGGCCCGAGACCTCGGCGCCGGCATCTGGCGCGAGTTGCACCATCCACAGCACCGAAGAGGCCGAGACGAGCCCCACCAGCGCAAAGGCCGGCCAGAAATCCCCGGCACCCAGGGCCTGGCCGCCGTGGAAGGCGTTGACGCTCTCCAGCGCGAAGGCGCCGATCGTCACACCCATGCTGAGCGAGAGCTGCTGGGCCACGCTCGACAGGCTGGTCGCGCTCGACATGTCCCGGTTGGAGACGTCGGCATAGCTCAGCGCGTTGATGCCGGTGAACTGCAGCGAGCGGAAGCAGCCGCCGATCAGCAGCACGGACAGCATGATCGCGTGCGGCGTCGTCGGCGTGAACAGGCCGGATGCCGCGAGGAAGGCCGCGCCGATCACCGCATTGAACGTCAGCACGCGGCGGAAGCCGTAGCGCGCCAGGATCGTCTTCGCCAACGTCTTCATGATCAGCGCGCCGGCCGCCGAGACGAAGGTGATCAGGCCCGATTGCAGCGCATCGAGCCCGAATCCGAGCTGCAGCATCAGCGGCAGCAGGAAGGGAATCGCGCCGATGCCGGTGCGGAAGATCGAGCCGCCGATCACGCCGATGCGGAAGGTGGGAATCCGGAACAGAGACAGGTTGAGCACCGGGTAAGGCACGCGCCGGGCATGGAACCAGTAGGCCAGCAGCGCCGCCGCCCCGGCCAATGCGCAGCCATAGGACACGAATTGCGGCACCAGATGCCGCCCGCCCGTGGCGAGGCCGAGCATCAGGCTGGCGAAGCCGAAGGAGGACAGGATGAAGCCCTTGACGTCGAGCGGCGCGACATCCTCCTCGCGGATATCCTCGAAGAACAGGGTAGACAGCACGATGCCGATAAGGCCGATCGGGATGTTGATGAAGAAGATCCAGCGCCAGTCGAAATAGGTGGTGATGAAGCCGCCGAGCGGCGGCCCGACCACCGGGCCGACGAGCGCGGGAACCGTCAGATAGGCGAGCGCGCCGACGATCTCGGATTTGCTGACGCTGCGCAGGATCACAAGGCGCCCGACCGGGACCATCATCGCGCCGCCCATGCCCTGGACGAAGCGCGCGCCGACGAAGGCGCCGAGCGAATTCGACATCGCGCAGAGGATCGAGCCGAACATGAAGACGCAGAGCGCCGAGCGGAAGATCGTGCGCGCGCCGAAACGGTCGGCCATCCAGCCGGAGATCGGGATGAAGACGGCGAGGCTGACGAGATAGGAGGTCAGCGCGAGCTTGAGCGCGATCGGGTCTTCGCCCAGCGACTTCGCGATCACCGGCAGCGAGGTCGCGATCACGGTGGAGTCCGTGTTCTCCATGAACAGCGCGCAGGCGACGATAAGAGGGAGCAGTTTGGCGCGTTGCAAGGCTGTGACCTTTCGCCCTCGCAGTGAAGCGAGCGCGCGTGGAAATCATAAGCTCGGCTATTAATGCGATGGTTACGGTCTGACGAGAGGCGGAGTCGCATTTTCCGGCGGTTTCGCCGGCTCGTCACGCGCTTCCGTCATGCGCTGAGCTTATGCCCCGTCGGATGGCACAAATCTGCCATGCGTTTGCCTCACTCCTAGATGCGCTCGGGAAGCCCCATTTTCCGGACATCCGGCTTGGTCCGGATCGTCGCGAGGGGCGCGCGGCGTAACTTTCCGGAGAAGCTGACATGACCCCTGTTTCAAGTGTTTCCACCCTTTCGCGCCGGGTGCCCGTGAGCGTCCGGATGGCAGCTCTCGCCCTGCTCGCCGGCCTTGCCTACGGCGCAGCCATGACGGGTCCGGCAGCCGCAGCCTCGAACGACTGGCGCGCCGGCTGCGACTACAAGGCGGCCCCCCAGGGCTATGGCGACAGCATCCGCTACAACAACTGCATGCATCAGTCCGACTGCCAGCGCATGGCGAATGCCGCGGGCACCACGATGTACTCGGCGGGTTGCTTCGGCGTTGCCCCGGACGCGCCGGCTGCACCGATCACGCAGCGCCCTTCCCGCTGAGCCGGGGTAACAGCACCGAAACGGCGCCGCCATGAGCCGGCGTCGTTTCTGCACTGCAAAAGAATCCCGCCCCGCGCACTAGCCGAGGCAACGCGCGCATGCTAACGGGCCTCGTCAACTCGGCATTGGGCCTTTCGCCCTGCCCCTTTGAAAAGCCGGTTTCGCCCGGCGTCGGAGTTGACGATGACGCTTTCCCTCGACGGTCTGATTCGCGACGGTTTCACCTTCGACGACGTGCTGCTTGAGCCCGGCCCGTCCGAGGTCATGCCGGCCGATGTCGACATCCGCACCAAGCTCACCAAGTCGATCTCGCTCAACCTGCCGATCATCGCCTCGGCGATGGATACGGTGACGGAAGCCCGCATGGCGATCGCCATGGCGCAGGCCGGCGGCCTCGGCGTGATCCATCGCAATCTCGAAGCCGATCAGCAGGCGGCGCAGGTGCGCCTCGTCAAGAAGTTCGAGTCGGGCATGATCGCCAACCCGATCACCATCCACCCGGACGAGACGCTGGCCGACGCGCTGGCGCTGATGAAGAACAACGGCATCTCCGGCATTCCGGTGGTGGAGCGCGGCCCGCAGGGCCATAAGGGCAAGCTCGTCGGCATCGTCACCAACCGCGATGTGCGCTTCGCCGCCAACCCGGCCCAGCCCGTCTCCGAGCTGATGACCAAGGAGCGGCTGATCACGGTGCGCGAGGGCGTGAATCCCGAAGAGGCCCGCCGCCTGCTCCACCAGTTCCGCATCGAGAAGCTGCTCGTCGTCGACGATCACTATCGCTGCATCGGCCTGATCACCGTCAAGGACATGGAGAAGCAGGTCGCCCATCCGAACGCGGCCAAGGACTCGCAGGGGCGCCTTCTCGTCGCCGCCGCGACCACGACCGGCGACCTCGGCTTCGAGCGCTCGGAGATGCTGATCGATGCCGGCGTCGATCTCATCGTCGTCGACACTGCGCATGGCCATTCGTCGAAGGTTCTCGACGCGGTCAGCCGGGTGAAGAAGCTCTCGAATTCGGTGCAGGTCATCGCAGGCAACGTCGCCACCGCCGGCGGGGCACAGGCCCTGATCGATGCCGGCGCGGATGCGGTCAAGGTCGGCATCGGCCCGGGTTCGATCTGCACTACCCGCATCGTCGCGGGCGTCGGCGTGCCGCAGCTGACAGCGATCATGGATGCCGCCTCGGCCGCCAGCAAGGCGGGCGTCCCGGTCATCGCCGATGGCGGCATCAAGTATTCGGGCGACCTCGCCAAGGCGCTCGCCGCGGGCGCCTCCTGCGCCATGGTCGGCTCGCTGCTGGCGGGCACGGACGAGACCCCGGGCGAAACCTTCCTGTACCAGGGCCGCTCCTACAAGGCCTATCGCGGCATGGGCTCGGTCGGCGCGATGGCGCGCGGCTCGGCCGATCGCTACTTCCAGCAGGACATCAAGGACGCGCTGAAGCTCGTGCCGGAGGGTATCGAGGGCCAGGTCGCCTATAAGGGGCCCGTCTCCAGCGTGCTGCACCAGCTCGCCGGCGGCCTGCGCGCCGCCATGGGCTATGTCGGCGGCGGCACCCTGGAGGACTATCGCAACAAGGCCCGTTTCATCCGCATCACCAGCGCCGGCCTGCGCGAGAGCCATGTCCATGACGTGACGATCGTGCGCGAGAGCCCGAACTACCCGACCCGGTCTTGAGCCTTTCGCGCCTTTGTGCAGTCTGGCCCCGACAAGCGGGCCGGACGGCCGGGGCGGAGCACGACACATGACACTGAAGCTGGTCTATCCGGCGCTGGCCATGATCCTCTGGATCTTCGTGGTCGGCCTCATTCTCGCCATGCGCCGGAAGGACGCCTTCACCTCGGGCGCGGTGCGCCCGGGTGACGTCGACGTTTCGACCGAGCGCTATCCCGTCCCCGCCCGGCTCGCCTCCGCGAATTTCTCGAACCAGTTCGAGACGCCCATCGTCTTCTTCGCGCTGATCATGCTGGCGATGGAGGTCAATGCGACGAGCTATGTCATGGCCGCGCTGGCCTGGCTCTTCGTCGCGACCCGCGTCGTCCACACGCTCATCCATCTCGGCCCCAACAAGCTTCCGCTGCGCGGAGCGATCTACGGCGTCGGCGTCATCGCCCTGTTCGGGATGTGGATCGGCGTCCTGCTCGCCATACTCTGATCGCCAGCGCGACCACCAGCAGCCCTCTGCCCGGCGTTAAGCATCCTGCGGGTTTCCCCCCGCCGGCGGGGCGGAAGCGTTGAAGCTTAACGAAAAGTAAACTACACCCAAAAGGCGGCGGACGGTGGAACAAGCGTAGGTTGGAGTGACGCGATGTTGCGAGTCCGTGAGGTCCCCGTGCGGGCATTGCCCCGTGACGGCGAGGCCGTTCCCGTTGGCTCGGCCAAGAAGACAAGGTCCGCTCGGTCGCGAGCCGGCCGCTGGGCCGCCGCAACCGTGCTCGGCATCGCGATCGGCTCCGGCGGCATGGTGTTGACGGCCTCGCTGGTCCAGGCCGACGACGACGCCGGCATCCGCTCCTTCTTTCTGGAAGAAGCCGCGCGCAAGGCGGCACGCGCCCCGGCGCAGAGCGCTTCCTACGCATCGGTCCGCCCGACTGCCTATGCCCCCGCCGGCAATGGCTGGCGCCTGCCCCTGCTGCAGATGCAGCCGAACGGACGCATCGCTCACCCGCCGATCGGAATCAACCCGTTCCGGCAGGCTCCGAAGAAAGTCGCGAACCGGCAGCACAAGCCCGCCGATGCCGGGGCCGCCCTGGTTTCCACCAACAATGCGCAGACCTTCTGCGTGCGGCTCTGCGACGGCTTCCATGCCCCGCTCGGCCTTCTGCGTTCGGCGAGCGACATCGGCGCCCACGACGCCCTGTGCAAGGCGATGAACCCCGGCATTCCGGTCAAGGTGTTTCGGGCCGCCGCCGGCTCGACCAGCATCGACAATGCGGTCGCCGCGGATGGGCAGCGCTATGCGGCGCTGCCCATGGCCTACAGCCATGAGAAGGCGGCCGATCGCGCCTGCCGCCCCGCCATCGTGCAGGCCGGGGAGCGCCGCATCTCGCTGCTGCGGGACATCACCTTGCGCCCGGGCGACAGCGTCGTCCTCGACGGCAAGGTGTCGACCTTCGCAGGCGGATCGAGCTGGCCCTATAGCCGGCGCGACTTCCGCGACTTCCGCACGGCCTCCGAGCTGACCAAGGGCCAGCGCCAGCAGATCGACGAACGGGTCGGCATTTCGCGCATGGAGGCCGATGCCAGCAGCCTTCGTCGGCAGATGCGGGTTCGCGAGGCCAGGCTCCAGGATGACGACGTTGTCAGCGATGCCGTGCTGCGTGGGTCTCTCGATCCGACTTCGCATGGGTCGGTGCGCCTGATCCCCATCACGACTGCGTCACGCTGACGCTGAGAGAAGACTTGGACTAAAGGCGTACGACCTGGTTCATCGAGAAATCTTCTCGCCTTTCCAAGGTCATGGCCGTGTTATTATAATTAGTCCAAATAAAGACTATGCTCACATTCGTATAACACGCTGATTTAAAAGGACGATTTCGTTGACAGCCTCGCCGGGGGCGCATTAACGCTCGGTCGTCGCGCGTTTGGCGCCTTCACCGACGGAGCGTAAAAATGATCAGAAAAGCCCATCTCCACGCCCTGGCGCTGTCGTCCTGCCTGCTGGCCGCGCCGGCCCTCGCCCAGGAGGTCAATCTCTACACCACCCGCGAGCCGGCCCTGCTCAACCCCGCGCTCGAAGCCTTCACCAAGGATACCGGGATCAAGGTCAATGCCGTCTTCCTGAAGGACGGCCTGCAGGAGCGCATCCGCGCCGAGGGCGCCAACAGCCCCGCCGATGTCATGCTGGTGGTCGATGTCGGCGAGATCAACGCCGCGGTCGAGGCCGGCATCACCCAGCCGATCCAATCGGCGACGGTCGACAAGATCGTCCCGGCGCAGCTTCGCCCGGACAACAACTGGGTCACGCTGACCAAGCGCGCCCGCATCGTCGTCGCCTCGAAGGACCGCGTCGCCCAGGATGCCATCACCTATGAGGAGCTCGCCGATCCCAAGTGGAAGGGCAAGTTCTGCATCCGCGCCGGCCAGCACCCCTACAACAATGCGTTCTTCGCGGCCTTCATCGCGCATAACGGCCCGGAGAAGGCGGAAACCTATCTCAAGGCTCTGCGCGCCAACGCCGCCCGCAAGCCCGGCGGCGGCGACCGCGACGTGGCCCGCGACATCCAGTCCGGCCTCTGCGACGTCGCCGTGATCAACACCTACTATATCGGGCTGATGAGCCAGGCGAAGAACGAGCAGAAGGGCTGGTTCGACGCGATCAAGCCGCTCAAGACGACCTTCGCCAATGGCGGCACCCATGTGAACGTCTCGGCCGCGGCGCTGGCCAAGAACGCTCCGAACAAGGACAACGCCGTCAAGCTGGTCGAGTATATGCTCGGCGAGAAGGCGCAGGCCCTCTATGCCAACGGCAACTTCGAGTTTCCGGTCAACCCCGCCGTCACCGAATCCGACGCGGTGAAGCTGCTCGGCACGATCACGCCCGACAAGCTGCCGCTCTCCGAGGTCGCCAAGCAGCGCAAGCCCGCCGCCAATCTCGTCGACAAGGTCGGCTTCGACAGTTGAGCCCGAGCACGTCGCTCGCAATCTCCGGACGGTCGCCATTCGCGTGGCGGCCGTCGACGCGTTTTGCCCTGGCCTCGCTGCTGGGCGCCGCCCTTGTCCTGACGCCCCTGCTGGCCCTCGTCGCGACGGCCCTGTCATCGTCGCAGGCGGTGGAAATCTGGCCGCACCTCGCGGCCAACGTGCTGCCGACGGCGCTTGTCCAGACCGCGCTGCTGCTCGGCGGCGTCGGCGTCGTCAGCGCCGTTCTGGGCATCGGGACCGCCTGGCTGGTGACACAGTATGAGTTCGCCGGCCGGCGCCATTTCGAATGGCTGCTCGTGCTGCCGCTGGCCCTGCCGACCTATCTGACGGCCTACATCTATGTGGAGTTCCTCGGCTTTCAGGGGCCGCTGCAGAGCGGGCTGAGAGCCGTCACCGGCTGGCGCACGCTGCGCGACTACTGGTTCCCCGATCCGCGCAACCTGCCCGGCGCCATCGCGATCATGGCGATCGTCCTCTACCCCTATGTCTATCTCACCACCCGCGCGCTCTTCAGCATTCAGGGTGCGACGATCGTCGAGGCGGCGCGCAGCCTCGGCGCGACGCCGAGCCGGCTGTTCTGGCGCATCGGGCTGCCGCTCGCGCGGCCGGCGCTCGCCGCCGGGCTGACGCTCGTCCTGCTCGAGACGCTCAACGATATCGGCGCGACCGAATATCTCGGCGTCCGCTCGCTAACGCTCTCGATCTACACCACCTGGGTCAATCGCGGCTCGCTGCCGGGCGCGGCCCAGATCGCCTGCGTGATGCTGCTCGTCGTCTTCCTGCTGATCCTGACGGAGGCCCGCCTGCGCGGCCAGCGCCGCTTCGCTCTGCCGGTGCGCCAGCCGCGCCCCGCCGGCCGCAAGCCGCTGCGCGGCCGCGCCGCCGTCATTGCGACCGGCGCCTGTGCCCTGCCCGTCCTGTTCGGCGCCATCCTGCCGATCGGCTACCTCGCCAGCGAGATCCTGCAGCGCGGATTGCTCGCGCAATTCGACATCGCGCTGCTGCGGCTCCTCGGCAATGCCGTGCTGCTCGCGGGCATTGCATCCGCCATCGTGCTGCTGCTCGGGCTCGGTATCGCCACCGCCAGCCGCGCCGGCCGCGAATCCTGGCTGAGGCCCCTCGCCCGCCTTGCCTCGCTCGGCTATGCCGTGCCGGGCACCGTGCTCGCGCTCGGCCTCCTGATCCCGATCGCCGCCTTCGACAATGTGCTGGCGAATGCCGTCACGGCCCTGTTCGGCATCAAGGCGGGCCTGCTGCTGATCGGCTCCGGCGCGGCGCTGGTGATCGCCTATGTCGTGCGCTTCCTCGCCATCGGCGTTTCCGGCGTGGAGAGCGGCCTCAGCCGCGTCTCGCCGCGGATCGACGACGCAGCCCGTGCGCTCGGCGCCGGCCAGCCCGAGATTCTGCGCCGCATCCATTGGCCATTGATGCGCCCGGCCATCGCCGGCGCGGCGCTGCTCGTCTTCGTCGATTGCCTGAAGGAATTGCCGGCGACGCTGCTGCTGCGCCCCCTCAACCTCGATACGCTGGCGACGGTGGTCTACGGCCACGCCTCGCGCGGGGTCTTCGAGGATGGCGCGCTCGCTGCCCTGCTGATCATCCTCGCTGGCCTCTATCCGGCCATCGTTCTGGCCAAAACCGGTGCAAATCGTTTGGGATAGCTGGTTTCCCGGCCTCGACAACCCGCCCGCATCGGCCTAAACCAAGCGCCGCCAGGGGGCTGGCTGACTTTCGGCCCGTCCGATTCGGAAGTCCATGACCAGACGCACAGCGATCCTCGCCTTCAGCCTTGCCGTCGTCATCGGCCTGCTGCTCGGATTGCAGTCCTGGGATCTCGCGCTCGGCCGGGTGGAGCGTAGCGCCATCGCCGCGGTCGAGGAGAAGACGGGCTTCGTCGTCAAAGGTATCGAGCGCGCCGAGATCGCGCTCCTGCCGTTCCCGCGCATCAGCCTGTCCCGCGTCGGCTTCAGCCAGCGGGATAGCGCGCTCTCGGGCGAGGCTGTCCGTGTGCGCGCCCATCTGCGTCTCCTGCCCCTGCTGACCGGCCGATTGAGCTTCGACAGGATCGACCTCGTCGCGCCGCAGATCGACGTCTCGGTCGCACCCGGCAGCGACGGTGTGACCGAATGGCTCGCGGCGCCGCTGGCCGAGCTCGAAAGGCTGCGCAGCCAGAGCAAGATCGTCGTCCAGGGTGGCTCGATCTTCCTGCGTGCCAATGGCGTCATCCAGAGCGTGGTGCGCGATCTCAGCCTCGTCATCGACGAGCGCAGCCTGAACGAGCCGCTCGACCTGGCCGGCTCCCTCACCTGGCGCGGCGTCCCGACCGAAGTGAACCTGCGCTGGCCGATGGTCGGCGGGAGCGCCAAGGCGGCGCTTTCGGTCACCTCGCCGCTGCTGAAGCTGCGGTTCGACGGCACGCGCTCGGGGCCGGAGGAGCCTGTCGTCAACGGTCTTCTCGCCCTCTCCTCGCCGTCGGTTCCCGAGCTGCTGCGCTGGTTCGGCGAGGATTCGCGACTGGCCTCGGCCCTCGGCGCGCTCACGCTTTCGGCCGATCTGCAGCTCAAGCCGCACGAAGCCTCGTTCAACAACGCCATCGCCAGCCTCGACGGCGAACGCCTCGACGGCGTCATCAAGCTGTCTGAGGGCGCGGGCGGGCGCGCCGCGCTCTCCGGAACTCTCGCAGGCGCGACCCTCGACATCGGCCGTCTCGTCAACCGCCTGCCGATCCCGGCCATCGATGCCGCCGACACCGGCCCGCTCGATCTCGACGCCTGGACGGCGCGCGAGATCGATCTCAGGATCTCCGTCGATGCCGCCAGGCTGAATGGCGCCCGCCTCAACGACGTCGCGACCTACCTCCTGATCAAGAAGGGGCGTTTCGAAACCGGCCTGCTGCGCGCCGGCGCCTATGGCGGCAGCGTCAAGACGCGGTTGCTGGCGGTCAGCGCCCCTGCCGGCGTCGACATCAAGCTCCAGGCCGGGCTCGAGAAGGTGAATATCGGGCAGGCCAGCAGCGATATTCCGCAGCTTGGGCGCCTGAGCGGCAACGGCACGTTCCAGCTGGCGCTCGACGGTGCCGGCCGCACCTTCGACGAGATGCTGGGGTCGCTGACCGGGCGTGCCAACCTCTCCGTGAAGCAGGGCGAGCTCGCCGGAGCCGCTTTCTCCGATCTGCTGCGCCGCGCCGAGCGCAACCCCGCACAGGCCCTGCGCGACTGGCGCCAGGGCAAGACGCCCTTTGAGAGCCTGACCGCCAATGCAGGCATCGCCGGCGGGCTGCTGGTTCTGACCGAAGCCCAGATGAACGGCCAAACCTATCGCTTCAACCTGAGCGGCAATGCCTCGCTGCGCAGCCGCACTCTCGACATGGTCGCTTCGCTCGCCTCGACCAGCAGCGCGCTGAAGCTGCCCTTCAGTCTCAAGGGGCCGGTGGCTTCCCCGCTCTTCGAGCTGGAGACCGAGGCCTTCGTAAGCCCTGCCAGCGGCACGGCCTTTCCGGCCCTCCTCACCCGCTGAGCGAAGCCGCTTCCACAGGGCGCGGAAATCCGCTCTGATGCGGCAACGGCCGCATGACGGCCGAGGGAGGAAGCGGCGATGCGGATTTGGATCACGGGCGTTCTCGCCCTTGCGGGATGGGTTGCAGCGGGAATGGCCGGCGCACAGGATCTGATGGTCGAGAAGAAGGTCTTCGAGCTGCCGAGCTTCACGACCCAGTCGGGCCGCACGCTGAAGCAGGTCCGCGTCGGCTGGGAGAGCTACGGCACCCTCAACGCCGACAAATCCAATGCCGTGCTGATCTGCCATTTCTTCTCGGGCAATTCGCATGCTGCCGGCAAATACGCGGCCTCGGACGCTGCGCCTGGATACTGGGATGCCATCATCGGCCCCGGCAAGGCGATCGACACCGACAAATATTTCGTCATCGCCTCCGACACGCTGGTGAACCTCAACACCGGCGACCCGAAGACGACGACCACCGGCCCGGCCTCGATCGATCCCGATACCGGCAAGCCCTATGCGCTGGATTTCCCGATCGTCGGCATCCGTGACTTCGTCGAGGTTCAGAAGGCTCTGGTCGAAAGCCTCGGAATCAAGAAGCTTGCTCTGGTCGCCGGCCCCTCGATGGGCTCGCTCCAGACCTTCGAATGGGCAGCGAGCCATCCCGAGATGGTCGCCAAGGCGATGCCGGTGATCGGCGCGGCCGAGGCCGACGCCATGCTGATCGGCTGGCTCGATGTCTGGGCCGCCCCGGTCCTGGTCGATTCCAACTGGAACGGCGGGAACTACTACGGCAAGGCGCCGCCGCTCGCCGGGCTCGCCAAGGCGCTGGCGGCCGTGACGCTACAGGCCAACCATCAGGACTGGGCCAACGCCACCTTCGGCCGCAGGCCGGCCAAGGAGGGCGACGATCCGGCCAAGGCGCTGCTCAACAGGTTCCAGTTCCAGAGCGTGCTCGACAATGCCGGCGCCGCTCGCGCCAAGGTCTCGGACGCCAATCACTTCCTCTACCTGATCAAGGCGAACCAGCTCTTCACTGCCGGCGGCACCTCGCTCGCGGATGGCATGGCGAAGATCAGGGCGCCGATGCTCTACATCACCCAGCCGAAGGACCTCGTCTTCACGCCGGACGCGGTCGAGCGCACGGTGAAGGCGGCCAAGGATGCCGGCCGCGACATCACCCATGTCACCATCGACGGCTCGCGTGGCCATCTCGACGGCGTGATGTCGATGAAGCAGGCCGAAGGCGCGATCCGGGCGTTTCTGGCGAAGTGACCCGCGGACGCTGGCGCGACGAGGCGAACGCCGCATCGATTCGCGGCATTCGCCTCACAGGCCAGCCTGATTCCCCGGCGGGCCGAGAGCCGCCCGCCGCGCGTGACCATGTGAACGCGCCGGCACCCTGCGCCGCGGCAACCGCTGCTTGATCTGGGCAGATCGTGGTGCCCCAGAGTTATATCTTCGATAATACTTAATTTCGACCGAGTCGTTGTCTTAGATTAATTGTAAAACGTAACAGAAGCTGCCGGATGCTTCTTTGGCAACGCGCCATCATCGGCCGCATGCCCCAGCGTTTCACCGAATATTTACCACAAATGACCATCGTGAACCCGACCGCGCAAGAAGCGGATCGGAGGTCGGCAGGCGCCGTATCGCGATCCGAGCGGAGGGGGAATGATATGGGCCCGGTTGCAGGCAGGGGTTACCCGCGTGCGCAGCTGGCGGCGGCCCAGGGTCGTTCGTTCTCCCCCGAACCCGGCGTGGTCGGCGTCGCTCCCCGCGATGTCGAGCCGACTATCCCTGCCAAGCCCTCCCCGGCCTAAGCCCCACGCAGAAGAGCAAGACGGATATGATCAAGAAGCTCAAGATCGGCCAACGCCTCGTCGTCGGCTTCGGCATCATTCTCGTCATGCTGATCGCGCTCGCGGTCGTCAGCGTCGACCGTGTCGGTGTCATCAATGACGGCCTGACGACCATCAACGACGTCAATTCCGTGAAGCAGCGCTTCGCGATCAACTTCCGCGGCAGCGTGCACGACCGTGCGATCAGCCTGCGCGACGTCAGCCTCGGCGGTGCGCGCGATCTTCAGGCTAATGTCGACGACATCGCCAGGCTGGCCGAGAACTATCGCAAGTCGGCAGTTGCGCTCGATGCGCTCTATGCCGGCAGCGCGGCGGGCAATGCCGACGAGCAGCGCATCCTGGCCAGCATCAAGGAGACCGAGGCCAAGACGATGCCGCTGATCGCCAAGGTGATCGATCTGCAGCGCGCCGGCGATGGCGAGCAGGCCAAGTCCGTGCTGATGACGCAGGCGAAGCCGCTCTTCACCGAATGGCTCGGCCGGATCAACCAGTTCATCGACCTGGAAGAGGCGAAGAATCAGGCGCTCGGACACGACGTGCGCGGCGTGGCACAGAGCTTCACGCTGCTCACGATGATCCTGTGCGGTGTCGGCCTGCTGGTCGGCGGTACGATCGCCTGGTGGTCGCTCAAGGCGATCAGCCCGCTGCGCGAACTGACCGGCATCATGACGCGCTTCGCCGAGGGCGATCTTCAGCCCGCCGTGCCGCATGCCGACCGCAAGGACGAGGTCGGCGCGATGGCGGCGGCGCTGCAGATCTTCCAGGGCAACCTGCAGAAGATCCGCGCTCTCGAGGAGCAGGAGCGCACCGAGGCCAAGGCCAGGCTCGAACGCGCCGACTCGATGGCCCGCATCGTCAGCGACATCGGCGAGGTCGTCGCCTCCGCCGCCGCCGGTGACTTCTCGGCCAGGCTCGAGATCGAGCAGGCCGACGAGCAGATGCAGCAGCTCGTCGCCGGCATCAACGAGATCAATGCCGTGGTCGATTCGGCGACGACCGAATTCGCCGGCACGCTGTCGGCCGTCGCGGCCGGCGACCTGACCCAGACGATCGCGACGGCCTATCGCGGCCGCTTCGCCGACCTGAAGGGCGCGATCAACGACACTGTCGAGCGCCTCTCGGCGACGGTGCGCACGATCCAGGTGACCTCGTCGGATGTCGGCCTGGCCGCCCGCGAGATCAACATGGGCGCCAACGACCTCTCGAAGCGCACGGAGGAGCAGGCCTCCTCGCTCGAGGAGACTGCCGCCACCACCGAGCAGCTCGCGGCCTCGGTCAAGGCGTCGGCCCAGGCGTCGCGCCAGGCGACCCAGATCGCCGAGGAGGCGATGTCGGCGGCGCAAAGCGGCGGCACAATCGCTGGCCAGGCGGTCGATGCCATGGCTCGCATCGAGACCGCCTCGCAGAAGATCTCCGACATCATCCGCGTGATCGACGATATCGCCTTCCAGACCAATCTGCTGGCGCTGAACGCGGCGGTCGAGGCGGCCCGCGCCGGCGATGCCGGCAAGGGCTTTGCGGTCGTCGCTTCCGAGGTGCGCACTTTGGCACAACGCTCCGGCGAGGCGGCCAAAGACATCTCCGGGCTGATCTCGTCCTCGAACATCGAGGTCGGCGAAGGCGTCAAGCTGGTG
Organism: Bosea sp. NBC_00550; assembly: GCF_026020075.1. Lineage (NCBI taxonomy): Bacteria > Pseudomonadati > Pseudomonadota > Alphaproteobacteria > Hyphomicrobiales > Alloboseaceae > Allobosea > Allobosea sp. NBC_00550. The sequence continues at coordinate 971,489 of NZ_CP102772.1, read as the reverse complement.
CGCCAGGCCGGCGACGCCCTGCAGCGTATCCTGGAGGCGTCGCAGCGGGTGTCCTCGACGATCTCGGACATCTCGTCAGCCGCCAGCGAGCAGGCCAACGGCATCGACGAGATGAGTCAGGCAGTGGCGCATCTCGATGAGATGACCCAGCAGAACGCAGCCCTTGCGGAAGAGAGCGCGGCCTCCGCCGCCTCGCTCTCCGACAAGATCGCCCAGCTCAACGGGCTGGTCTCGACCTTCCGCACCGGCGGAGGCGACTCTGGCTTTGCGGCCAAGCCCGTGATCGTGCACGACGCCGCGGCGCAACAGGCCCGCGACCTGCGCAAGATCGGCCGTGCCATGGCACCGTCCGCCCCGGCGCGCGGCCGCGCGGTCAACGAGAGCGGCTGGTCGGAGTTCTGAGCACTGCCGTGCCGTAAAGCATGAACGCCGTCGCGATACCGGGATGCAAAGCCTGCGTCCCGGCATCGCGCCGTCGAGGTCAGGCGACCTGCAACGGAGCGCTCGTCAGCGGGAGGTGTTGCAGACAGCGCCCCTCGCCGGCCTGAGCAAGAAAGTCGCATCGCCGGGACCGTCGATGAGCTTTTCGTTCAAATCGGGCCCGGTCTCATCGTCGAAGATCTTCAGCTTGCCGAGGTTCGTGAGTCTGAGGTTGCGACCCTCCAGCGATAGTAGAAGTCCGGAGGCGCCGTCCGTGTCGGGCTGGCAGCTCAATCCTTCGGCGCTCTGTTCGCAGCGGCCGCCTGCGCGCCAGATCTGTTGCCGTCCTCTGATCCAGAGATTCATGCCGAAATCGATCTTGCCCGAATCGTAGCGGGACTTTTCGACGCGAAGCCAGAGGCGCTGAACCTGCTGGTCAAGATGCAGGTGAAGATGGGCGGCATCATAAGTCCGAGCGAAGCAACCCAGAAGGCTCCGAGCGGCCACGGGCGTGCCAGACAGCAGGACGGTGCAGACGATCGACACCTGTACGGCCCTCGCGACTCCCGTCAAATCCTGCTCCTGTGCTCGTCGCGCAGCTGCATTGTCGACTGCGCCCGAGTGTTAGGGCCGCAAGTGTTAGAGCCGCTTGCAAGCCGGAGCAAATCCCTGCCCTCGCAGTTTAGGCGCGTGAGTCCGGAAAGGGTCGGAAGCGGAACGCTCCGCCTCGCCTCTATCCCGCCAGCATCGCCGCTCTTATCCCGTCGATGACGAACTGAACGGCGAGCGCCGCCAGGATCACGCCGAGCAGGCGCGTCAACACGACATTGCCGGTGACGCCGAGCAGCTTCGCGATCGGCGTCGCGGTCAGGAACACGGCGAGGCAGGACAGGATCACCAGCCCGCAGATCAGCGCCAGCGTCACCAGCAGGAGCGGGTCGCCGCCGGCGCGGCCGGCGAGCAGGATCATCGCCGTCAGCGCGCCAGGCCCGGCCATCAGCGGGATCGCCAGCGGGAAGGCCGCGACGTTGCGGATATGGTCCTGCGTGATCGCCGTCTCGGCCGTCTGCTGCTTGCGCTCGTTGCGGCGCTCGAACACCATCTCGAAGGCGATCCAGAACAGCAGCAGCCCGCCGGCGATGCGGAAGGCCGGAAGCGAGACGCCGAGCGCCTTCAGCACGACGTCTCCCGCCACGCCGAAGAAGGCCATGATGCCGAAGGCGATGATGCAGGCGCGCACGGCGACCTGCCGACGTTCGCCCGACGACATGCCACGGGTCAGCGACAGGAAGATCGGCGCAAGGCCGGGCGGATCGAGCGTCACCAGCATGGTGACGAGCGCGGAAGTGGCGAATTCGATGAACATGCGGCGCCGACTTGACCACGGCTTTTGCCCGTCGTCACCCGTCAAGAAAGGCGGGATTGTGGCAGCGCTTGTGGACGGCTCAGAAAACCCCCTGCAAGCGATTGATATCGCAGGCTTTATTTTTGCCGGGACAGAGCCCGCTTTTGCTGGCGCCAAAGGCCGGAATCGGGTAGCCAGAAGCCTGAAAAACTAGCAGGAATCGGGACATTTCCCTTTGAGCGACGACACCGACGACAAGCGCGACGGCGCCCCGGAATTCGGCGGCGACATCAAGCCGATCGCGATCACCGACGAGATGAAGAAGAGCTATCTCGATTACGCCATGAGCGTGATCGTGAGCCGCGCTCTGCCCGATGTCCGCGACGGCCTGAAGCCGGTCCACCGCCGCATCCTGTTCTCCATGCACGAGAACAAGAACCTGCCCGAGCGGCCCTACACCAAATGCGCCCGCATCGTCGGCGACACGATGGGTAAGTACCATCCGCACGGCAATCTCGCGGTCTACGACGCCTTGGTGCGCATGGCGCAGGACTTCTCGCTGCGCCTGCCGCTGATCGACGGCCAGGGCAATTTCGGCTCGATGGACGGCGACAGCCCCGCCGCCGACCGTTACACCGAAGCGCGCCTCGACAAGGCGGCGATGCCGCTGCTGGAAGACCTCGATCTCGATACGGTCGATTTCCAGCCGAACTACGACGGCAAGGAGCACGAGCCGACCGTCCTGCCGGCGCGCTATCCGAATCTGCTGGTCAACGGCGCCGGCGGCATCGCCGTGGGCATGGCGACCAACATCCCGCCGCATAATCTAGGCGAGGTCATCGATGCCTGCGTCGCCTTCATCGACAACCCCGAGATCTCGATCGACGAGCTGATCGAGATCGTGCCCGGCCCGGATTTCCCGACCGGCGCCTCGATCATGGGCCGCAGCGGCATCCATTCGGCCTATCACACCGGCCGCGGCTCGATCGTGATGCGCTCGAAGACGCATATCGAGGAACTGCGTAAGGAGCGCGAGGCGATCATCGTCACCGAGGTTCCCTACCAGGTGAACAAGGCGTCGATGGTCGAGAAGATCGCCGAGATGGTACGCGAGAAGCGTATCGAGGGCATCTCCGACCTGCGCGACGAATCCAGCCGCGAGGGCGTCCGCGTCGTCATCGAGATCAAGCGCGACGCGCTGGCCGATGTCGTGCTGAACCAGCTCTACCGCTTCACCCAGCTGCAGACCTCCTTCGGCGCCAACATGGTCGCGTTGACCGGCGGGCGGCCGGAGGTGCTGAACCTCAAGGACTTCATCTCGGCCTTCGTCGAGTTCCGCGAGGAAGTGGTCTCGCGTCGCACGCGCTACCTGCTCAACAAGGCCCGCGAGCGCGCCCATGTGCTCTGCGGTCTCGCTACAGCAGTCGCCAATATCGACGAGGTCATCCGCCTGATCCGCACCGCGCCAACCCCGGCGGCGGCGCATGAATCGCTGATGGCGCGCGACTGGCCGGCCGAAGACATCGCGCCGCTGATCGCGCTGGTCGACGATCCGCGCCACCCGATCAATCCCGACGGCACCTATCGCCTGTCGGACGCGCAGGCCAAGGCGATCCTCGAGCTGCGCCTCGCCCGCCTCACGGCTCTGGGCCGCGACGAGATCGGCGACGAGCTGGAGAAGCTCGCCAAGGAGATCGCGGATTATCTCGACATCCTGCGCTCGCGTGCCCGCATCCAGGAGATCGTCAAGAGCGAGCTCGCCGAGGTCAAGAACGCCTTCGCGACGCCGCGCCGCACGGTCATCCAGGACTGGGGCTCCGATCTCGACGACGAGGACCTGATCGCCCGCGAGGACATGGTCGTCACCGTCAGCCATGGCGGCTACATCAAGCGCGTGCCGCTCTCGACCTATCGGGCGCAGCGGCGCGGCGGCAAAGGCCGCTCCGGCATGGCGACCAAGGACGAGGATTTCGTCGCGCGGCTGTTCGTGGCCAACACGCACACGCCCGTGCTGTTCTTCTCCTCGGAAGGCCAGGTCTACAAGGAGAAGGTCTGGCGGCTGCCGCTGGCGGCGCCGAACGCGCGCGGCAAGGCGCTGGTCAACATGCTGCCGCTCGAAACCGGCGAGCGCATCACCACGATCATGCCGCTGCCCGAGGACGAGGCGAGCTGGGAAACGCTCGACGTGATGTTCGCCACCGCCTCGGGCGGGGTGCGCCGCAACAAGCTCTCCGACTTCGTCAACGTCAATCGCGCCGGCAAGATCGCGATGAAGCTCGACGAGGGCGACCACATCGTCGACGTGCAGATCTGCACCGAGAACGACGACGTGCTGCTGACCACGGCGGACGGCCAGTGCATCCGCTTCGCGGTGCCGGAGGTGCGCGTCTTCAAGGGTCGCGATTCGACCGGCGTGCGCGGCATCAACCTAGCCAAGGGCGACGAGGTGATCTCGCTCGCGATCCTGCGCCATCTCGATGCCACGCCGGACGAGCGCGCCGCCTATCTCAAGCGCGCCGCCGCGAACCGCCGCGCCCTCAATGGCGAGGCCGACGAGGGAGCGGACGCAGCACCCGCCGTCGAGGCCGATGCCGAGGAGAGCGCCGGGGATATCGAGCTCGGGCTCGAGAAGTACACGGCGATGGGGGCTGCCGAGCAGTTCATCCTGACCATCTCGGAGCGGGGCTACGGCAAGCGCACCTCGTCCTTCGAGTACCGGGTGACCGGACGCGGCGGCAAGGGCATCGTCGCCATGGTCGTCAACGAGCGCAACGGCAAGCTCGTCGCCTCCTTCCCGGCGGTGGACAGCGACCAGCTGATGCTCGTCACCGATGGCGGCCAGGTCATCCGCGTGCCGGTCGATGCCGGTCCGGACAACCGTATCCGCATCGCGGGCCGCTCGACACAGGGCGTGACGGTGTTCAACACCGCCAAGGACGAGAAGGTCGTCTCGGTGGAGTGCATCAACGACGATGGCGAGGGCGATGCCGAAGTCGAGGACAGCGCACCCGGCGAGGAAGCTGCGGAAAGCTGATCTTTCAGCGTGTTGCGGCGGTGTTTTCAGGTCGTTTCTGAGGCCACCGCCCAACTTGCCTGCGGCTGCCATGCATGATCAGCCTCGTCATGCTCGGGCTTGCCCCGAGCATCTCGGAAACCAGTTCCCTCTGGTCCTGAGATTCTCGGGTCTGCGCTTCGCTTCGCCCGAGAATGACGCTTGCCATTCCGCTACTCCGATGCGGAGACCGGCGACCGCCTGACGAGACGATCAGCTCCTTTGCGAGCACGCAGCTTCTGTTTGACTCCCCGCCCACGCCGCGCTCCCATCCACGCATGAAGGCCCGTTCCGTGCCCGTCCGCTCGCCCGCGATCACGCCGGAGATCATGCTGCGCGCCTATGCCGCCGGCATTTTTCCGATGGCGGAGAGCGCCGACGATCCGAGCCTGTTCTGGGTGGAGCCGGAACTGCGCGGCATCATCCCGCTCGACGGGTTCCATCTGTCCAGCCGGCTGGCGCGCACCGTCCGCTCGGACCGTTTCGACATCAGGATCGACAGCGATTTCGACGCGGTGATCGCCGCCTGCGGCGAAGCCCGCCCGGACCGCCCGGAGACCTGGATCAATGGCCGCATCCGCGCGATCTTCAGCGAGCTTTTCGCGCTCGGCCATGTCCATACGGTGGAATGCTGGCGCGAAGGGCGCCTCGTCGGCGGTCTCTACGGGTTGTCGCTCGGCGGCGCCTTCTTCGGCGAGAGCATGTTCCACCGCGAGACCGACGCCTCCAAGGTCGCACTCGTCCATCTCGTCGCGCGGCTCAGGCGCGGCGGCTATCGGCTGCTCGACACCCAGTTCCAGACCGGACACCTCGCACAGTTCGGCACGATCGAGATTCCGCGCGACGCCTACAGGCCCAGGCTCGACGATGCGCTGCGCCACCGGGGCAACTGGCATGCCTGGCCGGCGCGGGCGATCTTGAGCGGCAGCCAGGCGCTCGCCGAACTCTGAGCAGTCCCTATCAGGCCGGCCGGCGCGGATCGAGGCGCTCGGCCAGCCAGACCACGGCGATCGCGACGCTGACGCCCCAGCCCACCTCGACGACGCGCGAGAGCATCATCTGCTGGGCGCTCGTGCCGGGATGGGGAACGAGCAGGATGATGGTGGCGGTGATGCCGGCCAGCCGCGCGGCGCTGGCGACGTTCAGCATCCAGGCGGCCAGCACCGAAAGTGCCGCCGCGAGCAGGTAGCTAAGGATGTTCTGCCCGGTGACCAGCACGACCGCGACGCCGATCCCGCCGCCGATGGCCGCGCCGACGAACTGGTCGCGCGCCGTCGTCCGTGTCGCCCCGAATTCGGTCTGCACCACCGCGATGGCCGTGATCGCCGCCCAGAAGCCCTCGCGCAGCCCCAGCGCCTGCGTCGGGAGATAGGCAGCGAGTGCCGCTGCGCTGGACATCAATGCGTGTTCGAGCCCGTCCCGAAAGCGCTGCCCGGCCGAGAGCCGCTTGCGCAGCTCGGAGAGGCGGCGGCGCAGGCGCCTGATGCGCGTCGTCTCGCGCCCGGCCCCTTTATCGGCGCCGTCGGGCGACACGGATCAGCCGCCGCCGGTCGGGTCGCGACCCTGCCCGGGGTTGGTCGGGAAGAAGCGCTGGCTCGGGCGCTGCGGCTGCACCGGCACGCCGCGCGGCGGTTCGACATCGATGCGCCCGCCGGGCAGCGGCGCCGGCTGCTGCAGCGATGGCGGCTGGTTGGGATCGCGCGGCGGTGTGCGCGGCCGGCGCGGGTCTTCCGGCGCTGGTGGAGGCTCGGCTTCCTTCGGATCGACGACGAGCTCGGTGCCGCCCTTGCAGTCGGTCAGCCACACGTCATAGATCGCGTGCTCGACGCCATGCAGGCCGGGGCTCGCCGCGTACATCCAGCCGGTGAAGATGCGCCGGTATTCGTTCTTGAAGGTGACCTCGTCGACCTCGACGAAGGAGTCGGTCTGCGGTGCCTCGGTCGGCGGCCGGGTCCAGCAGACGCGCGGCGTCAGCTGGAGGGCGCCGAACTGCACGGTCTCGTCGACCGCGACCTCGAAGGAGATGATGCGGCCGGTGATCTTGTCGAGCCCGGCGAAGACGGCGGTCGGGTTGCGGATGCGGTCGGCCTGTGCCGGCCCCATCGCGGCCAGCATCGCGACGGCGCTCGTGGCGAGGCCTGCCAGGATCGGAAAACGGAACAACGACGGCATGCTGGCGCGAATCTCTTCGACAGCGCGGAAGGACCGCGACGAGGCGCAGTAACACGGCAAACGCAGCGGAAAAAGGGCATCGCGCCTGAAATGCCGCCAGCAACCTAAGCTGCACAGACATCGATGGCCGGTGCGGTCTGGCAGGACCACCGGTTCACGTCTCGCGATAGAGCGCGCTTTGCAAAAAGTCGAATGGGCGCCTATTGCCCCTCACTGCCGAGACGAGGAACGCTCCATGACCTGGTCGATTGTCGCAAGAGATGCGCAAACCGGCGCGTTTGGCATCTTGTGCGCATCGAAGGCGCTGGCTGTCGGAGCTGTGGTTCCGTATGGAGCCGGCCGCACCGGTGCGATAGCGACCCAAGCCCTCGCCAACCCGTTTTTCGGCGTCGACGGGGTGAGGCTGCTGCAGGAAGGCTGCTCCGCGCGTGACGTCGTGGCTGCACTGTCAGCCTTGGACGAAGGTCGCGACCACCGACAAATCCATCTGGTCGACCGCGAAGGCGGGGTGTCCGCCTATACGGGTTCGGCGTGTATCGGCTGGAGCGGGAGCGTCGAAGGCCCACAAGTCTCCGTCGCGGGAAATATGCTGACGGGGCAGCAGGTCGTCGATGAAAGCCTGAATGCCTATGTCTCGGCCTCCGCCTTGAGTTTTGACGAGCGCCTCATCGTCGCAATGGAAGCCGGCGAACGCGCAGGAGGCGACAAGAGGGGCCGCCAGTCCTGCGCCATCCGCATATGGACCGAGGCTCCGTTTCCAAGCTTCGATCTGCGGGTCGATGACCATCCCGAGCCGCTGAAAGAGCTTCGTCGCCTCTGGCGGCTTGCCCATCAGGGTTACGTGCCGTTTCAGACCGCTCTGCCAACGCGCTTGAAACCAGCGGGCTGTACGGATCGCGATGCGGTCTACCGCATGTGCGCCGAATATGCGGCGACATGGAACGCTGAGCACGCCGAATAACAGCCGAGCCGGTTCTGTTTCCCGCCCGCCTGAAGAAACCGGTCCGCCGGGTATCTTGCCCCACCGACCATGAAAAAGGCCGCCCCGAATCGAGCGGCCCTGTGTCTCGGAGCCTTCGCCTCAGCGGCCGGGCGTCCAGGCCTGGTAGTCGCCGGTCGCGGCCGGGCGCTCGCCTTCGGCCAGGGTCGAACCCTGCGGGCGATAGGCCAGGGCCGTGCCGGTCCAGTTCTGCTGGTGCGGCTCCTGCCATTCGCGCGGCTGATAGCTTTCCTCGGACGGCGCGACGTCGACGGTGTGGTGCAGCCAGCCGTTCCAGCCGGGCGGGACCTTGGAAGCCTCGGCCTCGCCCTTGTAGATCACCCAGCGGCGCTGGAAGCCGAGCGCCTTGTCCTTCACCCCGCCTGCGGTGCGGTAATAGACATTGCCGAACTCGTCCTCGCCCACCTTTTCGCCGAAGCGCCAGGTGTGGAAGCGCGTGCCGATGGTCTGGCCGTTCCACCAGGTGAAGATCTGCAGCAGCCAGTCCTTCATCGTCGTCAGTCCGTGCAGTTGCGGCGCCGCGCAGATATGCGGGCGCGTCTCGGCCTGACTTATGGCGGCAGCGCCCTGCCCTGTCCAGCCCGGAGCAAGGCGGCCTAGCGTCACGCCGCGCTAACGCAGGCGCGAGCGCCCCGTCGGTATCAGCTCCGCCACCTCGACTGAGGTCGCGGCCGCTCCAGCGCCAATCGTGCCCAGCGCCGCGGCGACGGCAGGGCTCCCGCCCTCTGGCGGCCGAACGACCGTCACCACGACATTCGCTTCCGCCCGCACCGGCAATCGGGGGAAGCCGTTCGGGCTGTGATCGCTGATCAGGCTTGCCAGAACGGTCGCGCCCGCGGCGAGAGCCGTATCCGCGATCCGAGCCGCCTCCTGCCGCAGCTCGTCTTCGGCTGAGATCGCGGGGACGTGATGGGTCGAAACGAGGATCAGCCTCCCTGCATCCGGGAAGATGCCGGTCGGCCGCTCCGGCAGACCGGCGAAAGCCGACTCGCTCCCCGCCGGCTTCAGCATCAGCACATCGTCGGAATCGATCATGGTCTTGTTGGCGGCAGGGCCATGCTTGGCCCAGACCGGCCCGCCATAGAATCGCGGCAGCGAAGCACTGCGCACCGCCTGATCGGCAAAACCGCGGAACCAGACAAAATGATCGGGCTGGCCGGAATCGCGGAACTGTCCGACGACGCTCATGCCGACATCTTCCTGCGTCTCGACGAATTCCGCATCGAACAGGGCGATCAGCGTCTCACGCTGTCCTCGTTTCAGCAGGTAGCGCCTGAGTTCGAAAACGGTATCCGCGGCGGCAAGCGAACTCGCCTTCGATGCGACTTGAATCATGGCGGCCCATATAAGGAAGAGCGATCTCCATCCAATCTCGTCGCGCCAATGCCTGATTCTGTCAGGAGCGCTTTGCCGGATTTTCGCCGTGATTCGGCCTGCCCGCCGCCATGATGCGCGGGCCGAAGCGCACCGACTTCAAGCACTTGGCCCGCTCCCCGAAACTGCCATATGTGGCGCGCTTGCGACACGCCAGGATTCAGGCTTCGTCAACCATGAATAGTGGGGATTTTACGGACTGCGCTTCGCTCGGCTCTGTGGCAATCTTGCCGCGGGCCGGCGATTCTCGTCGCTATTTCCAAGGCTTAGCCGGCGCCTTGAAACTTATCCCCATAACTCACACATACCTACCAGATGTCGTGTCCACAGGGATGGCAGAGCACTATTCCTTGACGAACGGTAGCGATCGGCGCTAGATTTTGACCATCGCATGACAGCCGGTGGCAACCCCTCTGGATGACTGCGGAACCCTAGTTTTCCAGAGTGTTCCGGGCCTGCCGCCGCATCCGCGCCTAACGTGGAAGCGAACGGGATTGCGCGGGCATTTTGGGCGTGACCGGGCCTGCAAGCGGGGCGACACCGCCGAGGACCCACAGGGCGTCGAACCGAGTTTGGGCTGACATCAGGAGCCGGTGATCAACCGGCCGCGCGAGGCTTCAAGGCAAGCCCGCGGCAGATCAAGGGACGAAGATCATGCGCATCGAGCGCCGCTACACCACCGCCGGACAGTCGCCCTACGCCGCGATCCCGTTCCGATCGGCCGTCAGCGAGATCAAGAACCCGGACGGCTCCGTCGTCTTCCGGCTGGAGGGCATCGAGGTTCCCGAGGCCTGGTCCCAGGTCGCGAGCGACGTGCTCGCGCAGAAATATTTCCGCAAGGCCGGCGTCCCCGCCCGCCTGAAGAAGTTCGAGGAGAACGACGTTCCCTCCTTCCTCTGGCGCTCCGTCGCCGACGAGGCCGCTCTCGCCGAGCTGCCGGAGGGCGAGCATTACGGCTCCGAGATCTCGTCGAAGCAGGTCTTCGATCGCCTTGCGGGTTGCTGGACCTATTGGGGCTGGAAGGGCGGTTATTTCTCTTCCGAAGAGGATGCCCAGGCCTTCCATGACGAGCTGCGCTTCATGCTCGCCACCCAGCGCGTCGCGCCGAATTCGCCGCAATGGTTCAACACCGGCCTGCACTGGGCCTATGGCATCGACGGCCCCAGCCAGGGCCATTTCTACGTCGATTTCAAGACCGGGAAACTGGTGAAGTCTAAGTCGAGCTACGAGCATCCGCAGCCGCATGCCTGCTTCATCCAGGGCGTGCAGGACGACCTCGTCAACGAGGGCGGCATCATGGACCTGTGGGTTCGTGAGGCCCGCCTGTTCAAATACGGCTCCGGCACCGGCTCCAACTTCTCGATGCTGCGCGGCGAAGGCGAGAAGCTCGCCGGCGGCGGCAAGTCCTCGGGCCTGATGTCCTTCCTCAAGATCGGCGATCGCGCGGCCGGCGCCATCAAGTCGGGCGGCACGACGCGCCGCGCCGCCAAGATGGTCGTGGTCGACGCCGACCACCCGGACATCGAGGCATATATCGACTGGAAGGTGAAGGAGGAGCAGAAGGTCGCCGCCCTCGTCACCGGCTCCAAGACCGTCAAGAAGCACATGAAGGCCGTGCTCAAGGCCTGCATCAACTGCGAGGGCGAAGGCGATTCCTGTTTCGACCCCGAGAAGAACCCGGCCCTCAAGCGCGAGGTGAAGCTCGCCCGCAAGGCGCTGGTACCGGACAACTACATCAAGCGCGTCATCCAGTTTGCCAAGCAGGGCTACAAGGACATCTCCTTCGATACCTACGACACCGACTGGGATTCCGACGCCTATCTCACCGTCTCCGGCCAGAACTCGAACAACTCGGTCTCGCTGACCGACGATTTCCTGCGTGCCGTCGAGACGGATGCGGATTGGAACCTGATCCGCCGCACCGACGGCAAGGTCGGAAAGACGCTGAAGGCGCGCGACCTCTGGGAGAAGATCGGCTACGCCGCCTGGGCCTCGGCCGATCCGGGCCTGCACTTCAACTCGACGATGAACGACTGGCACACCTGCCCGGCCTCGGGCCGGATCCGGGCGTCCAACCCGTGCTCCGAGTACATGTTCCTCGACGACACGGCCTGCAACCTGGCCTCGGCCAACCTGCTGCAGTTCTACGACAACGAGACCAAGAGCTTCGACGTCGCGGCCTATGAGCATCTCTGCCGGCTCTGGACGGTCGTGCTCGAGATCTCGGTGACGATGGCGCAGTTCCCGTCCCGCGAGATCGCCGAGCTCTCCTACGAGTACCGCACGCTCGGCCTCGGCTACGCCAATATCGGCGGCCTGCTGATGACCATGGGTCTCGGCTACGACTCCGACGAAGGCCGTGCGCTCGCCGGCGCCCTCACCGCGATCATGACCGGCGTCGCCTATGCGACCTCGGCCGAGATGGCAGGCGAACTCGGCCCCTTCCCCGGTTACAAGAAGAACGCCAGCCACATGCTGCGCGTCATCCGCAACCATCGCACCGCGGCCCATGGCCTTGCCGATGGCTATGAGGGCCTGAGCGTCACCCCGGTTCCGCTCGACCATGCGACCCTCGCCCGCCTCGGCGGCTCGGCTGTCACCATGGCGGAGCGCTCGCGCGCCGTCTGGGACCAGGCGCTCGAGCAGGGCAAGCGCTACGGCTACCGCAACGCCCAGTCGACCGTGATCGCGCCGACCGGCACGATCGGCCTCGTCATGGATTGCGACACCACCGGCATCGAGCCCGACTTCGCCCTGGTGAAGTTCAAGAAGCTCGCCGGCGGCGGCTACTTCAAGATCATCAACCGCGCCGTGCCGGACGCGCTCAGGGCGCTGGGCTACCGCGAGGCGGATATCGCCGAGATCGAGGCCTATGCCGTCGGCCACGGCTCGATGAAGCAGGCGCCGGGCGTCAATCCCTCGACGCTGCGCTCCAAGGGCTTCACCGACGAGAAGATCGAGGCAATCGAGAAGGGGCTGAAGAGCGCCTTCGACATCAAGTTCGTCTTCAACAAGTGGACGCTGGGCGAGGATTTCCTCACCGGCACGCTCAAGGTCCCGGCCGAGAAGCTCAACGACATGTCGTTCGAGCTCCTGCCCTTCCTCGGCTTCACCAAGGCCGAGATCGAAGCGGCGAACGTCCATGTCTGCGGCGCGATGACGCTGGAAGGCGCCCCGCACCTCAAGACCGAGCATTACAACGTCTTCGACTGCGCCAATCCCTGCGGCCGCATCGGCAAGCGCTATCTCTCGGTCGAGAGCCATATCCGCATGATGGCGGCGGCGCAGCCCTTCATCTCGGGCGCGATCTCCAAGACCATCAATATGCCGAACGAGGCCACGGTCGAGGACTGCAAGAGCGCCTATATGCTCTCGTGGAAGCTGGCGCTGAAGGCCAACGCCCTCTATCGCGATGGTTCCAAGCTCTCGCAGCCGCTGAACTCGGCGCTGATCTCGGATGAGGACGAGGATGCCGACGACGCCATCGAGGCACTGGTCGCAGCGCCGATGGCGGCGCGCGCCACCCAGATCTCGGAGAAGATCGTCGAGCGCATCGTCGAGCGTATCGAGCGCAAGCGCGAGCGCGAAAAGCTGCCCGACCGCCGCACCGGCTACATCCAGAAGGCGGTGGTCGGCGGCCACAAGGTCTATGTCCATACCGGCGAATATTCGGACGGGCGCCTCGGCGAGATCTTCATCGACATGCACAAGGAGGGCGCTGCCTTCCGGGCGATGATGAACAACTTCGCCATCGCGGTCTCGCTCGGCCTGCAATACGGCGTGCCCCTGGAAGAGTATGTCGAGGCCTTCACCTTCACCCGCTTCGAGCCCTCGGGCTTCGTCACCGGCAACCAGTCGATCAAGAACGCGACCTCGATCCTCGACTACGTCTTCCGCGAGCTCGCGATCTCCTATCTCGGCCGCAACGACCTCGCCCATGTCGATCCCTCCGAGATCGGCCATGACGTGATCGGCGGCGGCGTCGGCCAGGACAAGGCGCCGGACGCGACGGCTCCGATCACCTCGACCCCGCTGGCCTCCACCGGGTTCCGCCGCGGCAAGCCGATCAACCTGCTCGCCATCCAGGGCGGCGGCGCGGCCAACGATGCGGTCGCCCGGTCGGTTTCATCGGTGACGGCGCTCGCCACCGCCGGCGCCACCGCGCTGAAGGAAGAACCGGAAGCCTATGGCGAGGCGGAGATCGCCAAGCTCGGCTTCGCGGCCCCGGCCGCCCAGCCGTCGCAGTCCGAGCGCCGGGCCGAGGCGATCATGAAGGGCTATGTCGGCGACAGCTGCGGCGAATGCGGCAACTTCACCCTGGTCCGCAACGGCACCTGCCTGAAATGCAACACCTGCGGATCCACGACAGGCTGTAGTTGATTATTCCGGGGTGCCCGGTGTGAAGAGAGAGGCATAGTGTTGCCGCGATTGTCGGTCGAGTTCCGCAATCTGACATGCGACGCCGGCTTTGCCGGCGTCGCTCAGTTTCCCGCAGCAGGGTTCTGTCGACCAGAGCATTCAGCTCGACGTGTGCAAGCGCGCCAGTTCAGCTAAGAACCTGCCGGAAAACGAGTGGCTCTGTGCCGGTCGGCTAACTTAGCACAGCGGCTCCCCCCTCCCCGCAGGCCGTCCATCGGACTTCGCGGGCGGACGAGGCGATGGGCGCGCGAATTCCCAAACGCGGAGCTTCCGGAGTTGGCGGTGGTCTCAATCGGTAATCGCAACACGCTACTTTTCCTTTGGAGATGGAGCGTGGGTGATGATGCAGCGGCGGCGGATCTACTATTCGGCGGCCCAGCGGGCTGAGATCTGGGATCGCTGGAAGGCCGGCGAGTCGATGAGTTCGATTGGGCGGCGGTTCGATCGGGAGTCCTCTTCGGTGTTCTCGGTGCTTTCGCCGACGGGCGGCATTCGGCCTCCAGACCGGCGGCGGGCGCCGCGGGCGCTCACTCTCAGCGAGCGGGAGGAAATCTCCCGAGGGCTCAGCACCCGCCGGTCGCTGCGCGTGATCGCTCGGCAATTGGGCCGATCACCGTCCACGGTCAGTCGCGAGGTTCAGCGCAACGGCGGGCCGGATCGCTACCGCGCGGCGCGCTCCGATCAGGCGGCCTGGGACCGGGCCTTGCGTCCCAAGCCGTGCAAGCTGGCTTGCCGACCCGGTCTGGCCCGGACAGTATCCGGCAAGCTGCAGCGGAACTGGTCGCCCGAGCAGATCGCCGGCTGGCTCAAGCGCACCTGCCCCCGGGAGCCACACAATCAAGTGTCGCACGAGACGATCTACCGCAGCCTGTTCATCCAGACCCGTGGGGTGCTGAAGAAGGAACTGCTGGACCACCTGAGGGCCCGGCGAACGATCCGCCGCTCCCGGCACGCCAGCCTGAAGCGGAACGGCCTGGGCCAGATCAGGGACGCCGTCTCCATCAGCGAAAGGCCGGCCTCCGTCGAGGATCGTGCGGTCCCTGGTCACTGGGAAGGCGACCTGATCGGCGGCTCCCGGAACAGCTACGTCGCCACGCTGGTCGAGCGGCATTCGCGCTACGTGATGCTGGTCAAGGTCGCCAACAAAGACACCGGGAGCGTCATCACCGCCCTGATCAAGGCGAACTCTATCAGTCCCTGACCTGGGACCGAGGCAAGGAGTTGGCCGACCACAAGCGGCTGGCCCTCGCTTCGAACGTCGAGGTCTACTTCTGCGATCCCAGGTCACCCTGGCAACGTGGCTCGAACGAGAACACCAACCGGCTCCTGCGCCAGTATCTTCCCCACGGAACCGACCTGTCCCTGCAAAGCCAGGCCCAGCTCAGCGCCATCGCCCGTCAGCTCAACGAACGGCCCAGAAAGACCTTGCTCTATCAAACCCCAGCCGAGAGGTTCGCCGAGTGTGTTGCGGCGATCAGTTGAGCCCGCCCCCCATTGCGGACGTTCGGTATGTCTGCTTCCGGATGGTCCCAGTTTGGCGCGGGCAGCGCCAGCGCCTCGACAATTTTCCACGCTGTTAGATCCAGTTACGCTGCTTCGGTTCACTCGCAAGTGAATAGAACTCAGCGCTCCAGGAACATCCGGCTCGCATGGTCGGTGAAAGGCTTGGTCAGGAACGAGAGCGCCTTGCGCTCTTCGGTGGTGATCATCACCTCGACCGGCATTCCCGGGAGGAGCTTGCGGTCGCCGAGCACCGCGATATCCCCTTCGATCTGGACCTCGCATGTATAGTAGTTTTGGCCGGTCGCGGGATCTTTCGTCGTGGCCGGCGAGACATGGCTGACCCTGCCGGGAATTTCGGGCGTCATGTTGCGATTAAAGGCTGAGAAGCGCAGACGCGCGGCCTGACCGGGTTTGACCTGGTCGATATCAGCCGGTGCGATACGCACCTCGATCGTCAGTTTTGCCCCGATGGGAACGATGGTGGCGAGCCGCGCAGCCGGCGTGATGACGCCGCCGATGGTGAAGATCGTCATCTCGTTGATCGTCCCGGCGATTGGGGAGCGGATCTCGGTGCGTGACAGCCGGTCTTCACCGGCGACGCGGCGGTCCTGCAGCTCCGACAGCTTGGCTTCGACCAGACGCAGTTCGCGCTGCGCCTCCGTCCGCGCGGTGTCGTTGATGGAGATGATCTGCAGCCGGGTTTCGCTGATGCGAAGCTTGGCACGCGCGAGCGTCGCCTCGATCTCCCCGCGCTCACCGAGCAGCCGCGCCCATTCCCGGTTGATGTTGAAGACCTTTGAGCCATCGATATAGCCCTTCTGGAAGAGCCCGAGAAACTTCGTGCGCTCCATCTCGACGAGCCTGAGCTCCTCGGATTTGGCGACATGCCGCGCTTGTAGCCCCTTGATCTCCTCCCCGGACTGGACGATGCCGATCTCGAGCTGCTCCTTGCGGCTTTCCCGATTGGTTCGGTTCCCCTCGAACAGACGCGTCTCGCCCTTGATGATCTCAGCGGCCTCCTCGGAAAAGGCGGCGAGAGGGGAAGGAAAATCGACCTTGTCGAAACCATCACGCTCGGCGACCAGCCTGGCGCCGCGGGCAAGATGCTCCGCCAGCTGAGAGCGGACGATCGACAGTTCCGCGCGGGTCTGGACGTCCTCGAGCTGGAACAGAACCTGTCCCTCGCTGACGTTGTCGCCCTGCCTGACCGCGATCGACCGGATGATGCCGCCGTCGCGATGCTGCACCTCCTTGAGGTTCTGATCGACCTTGACCGTTCCCTGGCCGAGAACCGCGCCATTGAGATTGGCCGATACAGCCCAGCCACCGAATCCGACCACGAGCAGCAACGCCAGCGCCATGCCGGAGACAATGTGCGGACCAAGGCCGAAATCGGCCCGCCGTTCGGCCGCGCGAGCGCCTTTCTGTGCCTTGGCGAAGAGCTTGGCGTCGAAATTTTGGGCATTCATGACACGAACCCTCTCGGCGCCATAGCGAGCGGCGACCACACCACGCTGGATCAGTAATAATACAATTTGTGAGCACCATAGATTTCGATCGAGAAATCCTTTTCGTCCTGCTGCGCGACGAAGACATCGACAAAGGTCCTGTCGTCCTCCCCGATCTTTTCGATGCGGAAGCGGAACGGGCGTCGGTCCTCGTCGGTGCCGTTATAGGTTTCGTTGAATGGGTCGATCTCGGTGCCGCCAGCCTCGGCGTCGGAATGGACCTGGTATTGCTTGACGATGATGCGGTCGCCCTCCTCGAGATCGAGGATCTGGTGGATCAGGTCGTTATCGGCGGGAGCGGATACGTCGAACTCGAACCGGTCCTCGCCCCTGCCGCCCGTCACCGTCGCGCCCTTCGACCCCACGATGAAGTGGTCGTTCCCCTCGCCGCCGATCAGGGCTTCGAAATCGAGAACCGTATCCTCCCCGATCTCGATGCCAACGGCCCTGTTCTCCGTCAGGTCGACGGTTACGCCATCGCTCGTCTGGGAAAGATCGAGGGTGTCATGCCCCTCATCGCCATGGAGGCAATCGTCTTGCTGATCCAGTGAGGCAATCACGATATCGTTGCCCGATCCCGCTCTGACCGTATCACGGCCCATTCCTCCATCGAGCGTATCGTTCCCGTCCCCGCCCTCGACGATGTCATCGCCGTCCCCGGCGCGGACAACGTCGTCGCCATCGCCGCCATCGACCTTATCGTCGCCGGATCCGGCAAACACGACATCGTCTCCGTTCCCTGCATCGACCTCGTCGTCGCCTGTGCCGGCATCGATAACATCACAGCCATCGCCGCCCTCGACCTCGTCGTCGCCGGCGCCGGCGAGCAAGGTGTCGTTTCCTTCGCCGCCATCGGCGAGGTCGTCGCCCTCCCCGGCATCGACGAGGTCGTCGCCCCGACGACCGACGAGAACATCGTTACCGGCCCCGCCCGAAAGCGTGTCGTCACCGTCGCCCCCGTCCAGACGATCGTCCCCCGCCTCGCCGAAGAGGGTGTCGTCGCCCTCCTCGCCGAACAGAAGGTCGGATCCAGCACCCGCCTTTGCGACGTCGTCGCCGCCGCCGAGCCGCATGACATCGCGTCCGGCGCCGAGCTGAACCAGTTCGACGCCAGCGCCGCCGAGCACCGTATTGTTGCCATCGGCGGCGCTGACGTGGTTCAGGCCGTTCCCGACCGAAATGATGTTATCGCCCGATCCGCCGTCGATCGCGCTGTAGCCGTCGCCGGTCGCGATGATGTCGTCGCCGGGACCGCCCGAGATAACATTGTTGCCAGGGCCGCTACGGATATGGTCGTTGCCCGGGCCGCCATGCAGCTCGTTGTCGCCGGCGCCGCCGTCGATTGCATCGTCACCGGCCTCGCCGAAGATCGTGTCGTTGCCGTCGCCGCCCGAGAGTTCGTCGTTCCCCAGGCCGCCGACGAGAAGGTCGTCGCCAGCTTCGCCGAACAGGCGGTCGTCGCCGTCCTCGCCGTAAAGGCGGTCATTGCCGGCGCCGCCGAATAGGACATCCATGCCGGTGCCGCCATAGACGACGTCGTTACCGGCACCGGCATAGACGATATCGTTGCCGGCACCCGCTATGATGTGGTCGTCGCCCGCGCCCCCGTGCACGATGTCGTTGCCGGCCCGCGCATCGACGGTGTCGTTCCCATCGCCGGCCCTGATCAGGTCGGCACAGTCCGTGCCGGTGAGCACGTCGTCACCGGCAGTGCCGTCCAGCTCCAGGATTTCGACCACCCGGAGTACCGCGACCTGCGAGACGGTCGCGATGCCATCGGTCACGCCATAGCTCACGAAGACGGGGCCGTAATATCCGGCAGCCGGCCGGTATTGCCAGCCGTCTTCGGTCAGCTCGATCGTGCCTGACGATACCTGCAGATTGCGGACCGTCAGCGGATCGGCGTCGGCATCCGACGCGCCCACCAGCAACCCCGCCGCTGTCAGCAGCAATGTCTGACAGGCACCGATCTCGCCAAGCTGGACCGATTTCGCCAGGCGCGGGGACCGGTTACGGGTCGTCGGGTCCTGCGGTCCAACCGGATCGGGATCGGGATCGGGGCCGTCGGGAGGATCATGCGGTTCGGGAACGAAGATCACCGGGTTGAAAGGCGCCACGACGACCGGCACCCGCGCCCCGCCCCCCTCGATGGGGACAAGATGTGGGCCGCTCGACACGCTCGCGCCGCCGATTGTCTGCGAGCCCTCCGCGGCAAAACGGTTGTCGTTGCTGACCCGGTCCAGGCCGAATGCGATGGTTTCGCGCACGAAGGGCTGCAGGGGCAGCTGCTCATAGTCGATCGGCGGCGAATCGATGCCGAGGAAATCCACCAGCCCCGGCACCGGATCGCTCGCCGCGCCCGAGCCGAGTTCGTGGTCGTTCTTGTCCTCGGGAATCGAACCGGTTTCGTCCGGGTCGCCCTGAAGCTCCACCTCGCCGGCCGGCTGGGGTGCGGCCGCAGTGTCAACTGGGCCTGGCTCCGGTTCGGCCTGCGTCGACGTCAGCGAGCGCAGATATGCGGCGACCGCCAGAACGATCACCGCGAGAGCGGCCGGCCAGCGTGACGGCGCGGGCTCTCCCTGCGCCTTCCGGTAGATTTCCTCGGCTGAGGGTGCGGAATTCCGAGCGGGCCGGAGCGCCTTGACCTCGATCATGCTGTCACCCTCCTGAGCGGACCAGCGCCCCCATCGATCCCGCTGGCGGCGGGCAGGCGTGGCTCGACCGGAACATCGGTCCCGGCGGGTGCGGGCTGCTTCTGTACGGGGTTGAGGATGGTGTCCCTGGGACCGAAGCCGGTAAGCTTGCCGCCCTGCACGACGCCGAGCAAATCGACCGCGACAAGTGCGCTCGGCCGGTGGGCGACGATGATCGCGATGCCGCCGCGCGCCTTGATGCCTTCTATCGCCCTCGTCAGGGCTGCCTCGCCCTCACTGTCGAGATTGGAGTTCGGCTCGTCCAGCACGACCAGAAAGGGATTGCCGTAGAGCGCGCGAGCCAGGCCAATGCGCTGGCGCTGGCCGGCCGAAAGCGCGGTGCCCTGCGGCCCCAGCTGCGTCTGATACCCTTCCGGCAGCTTCACGATCATGTCGTGGATGCCGGCTGCGGTCGCTGCGGCCACGATGGCGGCCGGGTCGAGATCGGGCGCAAGCCGCGAGATGTTATCGCCGATGCTGGCATCGAGCAGGCTCACCTCCTGCGGCAGATAACCGAGATGGCGGCCAATCGCATCCTCGGGCCATTGCTCCAGATTCGCGCCGTCGAGCCGAACCGACCCGCGCAGGCACGGCCAGATGCCGGTGAGCGCGCGAACCAGGGTGGTCTTGCCGCCGCCGCTGACGCCGATGATGCCAAGTGCCTTGCCCGCGGTCAGCTCGAAACTGACCTCGCTCAGCAGCACCTGGCCGGATCCCGGCGCGGCGACCGTAATACGATCGACCCCGAGGGATCGGTGCGGTGCGGGCAGCTCCATCGGCTCGACCGCCTTGCTCAGCGCCACCACGGTCTCGCGCAGCCGCCCGAAGGCGAGGCGCGCGGCGACGAAGGATTTCCAGTTGCCGATCGCCTGGTCCACTGGTGCGAGCGCCCGCGCAGAGGCGACCGACGCGGCGATGATCGCGCCCGCGGAAAGCTCGCCCTTGATGGTGAGGAAGGCGCCGAGGCCGAGGGTCGCCGATTGCAGGATCATGCGCAGGACGCGCGCGACCGCTCCGAAGGTCCCGCCGAGATCGCTGGCACTGGTCTGCAGCGCCAAGTGCTCACGATTCACACGGTCGAAGCGTGCCACCGCGCGGCCGGAGAAGCCCATGGCCCGCACGACCTCGGCGTTGCGGGCATGGGTGTCAGCCATCGCATTGCGGGCGATCGCGGCCTGGCGCGAGCTGCTGCTCAGCCTCCGCGCCAGAATCTCGCTCAGGAGCGTCAGCAGGGACAGCACCACGGCGCCGCCCAATGTCAACGCGCCCAGCCAAGGGTGCAGGAAATACACGAAGGCCAGATAGAGCGGGATCCAGGGCAGGTCGAACAGGGTCGCCGGCCCCTGGCTGCCGAGAAACCCGCGCACCGTGTCGACGTCGCGGCCGCGCTCGAGTGCCTCCGTGCTGGAGAAGCCGAAACGCGGCATATCGAGCGCGACGCGATGGGCGAGTGGCGCGATATCTTCGTCGAGGCGCGCGCCGATCCGGATCAGCACCTGCGACCGGACAATGTCGAAGCCGCCCTGGAACAGATACAGGCCGATTGCGAGCACGGAGAGGGCGGCAAGCGTCTGAACACTGCCGCTGGTCAGCGCGCGGTCGTAGACCTGCAGCATATAGAACGAGCCGGTCAGCGCGAGGATGTTGATCAGGCCGGAGATCAGGAACAGGAACAATGCGACCTGGCGGAAATCCCGGGTCAGCACGGCTCCGTCGCGTTTGCGGGCTTCGGTGAGACGGGCAGAGGAGGCCATGGCGGCGCGCCCTTAATCATAGCGGTGAAGGAAAGTGGAGAAGGCGGGCGGACCACGCGGCCCGCCCGCCGGCCTTCGTTCACATTCACAAGACGAAGTTGTTTGCGGTCAGGTTGTGGCTGCCCTTGAGCTCGATGCGGAACTCCTCCGCCGCGTCGCCGCCGACATTGCCACTCACGACCGTGTAGGCGACGCCTTCCCGCTCCTCGTAGGACACCATCAACTGTGCCGCCGCATCGAAGGCAGGCCCGTTGACGAGCGTGAAGTTCTGGTTGCCCGCCACCCCACTATTGGCATCCATGCCAGACAGATCCAGGCGATCTCCGGGCTGGAAGTCGAGGATAGTGTCGCCATCCGCGCTCTCGACATCGGAGAAGCGGAAGACGTCATCGCCGGCGCCGCCCTCCATCACATTCACCGCGCGACTTGCGGTGATCGTGTCGTTTCCGGAGCCGGTCGCGACGTTCTCGATATGCCACAGCGTGTCGCTGCCGCTCTGGCTGCTGACGGCGCTGCCGCGCCCCAGCATGCCATTGCCGAGATCCACCGTCAGATTGGCGCTGATCGCCGACAGGTCGAGCGTGTCGACGCCGTTGCCGCCATCGATCTCGTCGCCGTAATAGGTGTCGTTGCCGTCACCCACCTCGCCGACGAACAGGTCGTTGCCGGCCCCGCCGAAGGCAGCGTCATCGCCCGCTCCGGCATTGATGACGTCGTTGCCGCCCTGGCCGAAGAGCCTGTCGGCTCCGGCCTCGCCATTGACCAGATCAGCGTCCGCTCCGGCGAAGACATGGTCGTCGCCCGAGCCGCCATGCACCGTGTCGCGACCCGCGCCACCGTCGACGAAATCGGCGCCATCGCCTCCGGAGATCGCATCGTCCCCGGCTTCGCCGATGAGGACATCGTCACCGGCAAGGCCGATGATGCTGTCGCCGCCGCTCGTGCCGAGCAGGACATCACCCGAGGCCGTCCCGACCCGGACGTTGCTGCCACCCGTCGGCGTGGGAGCCGGCGTGCCCGCATCATCGTCGTCAGCGTCGCAATCGTCATCGTCGTCGTCGTCATGATCATCGTCATCTTCGTCTTCGTCTTCTTCATCGCCGGAGCCGAATTGCGGCATCCCATCGCCGGCGGTGAAGCAGATGCTATGTGTCGGACTCGTCATGGTGGTCACGCCGTTCGCGTCGGTCGTGATCTCGTAGTCCTCCGGCGCCGCGCCGTCGGGCAGCTCGATCACGTCCTGCGGCCGCAACGTCCCAACGATGGTGTCGTTGCCGCCATTGGAGCGGAACACGATGCGGTGCGCCGAGGTCAGGGCCGAAATGTCGACGGTGTCGTCGCCGGCCGCACCATCGATCGTGATGGTGTTGAGGCGCAGGCTCGTGGTCGAGAAGTCGCCGATGATCTCGAAGTTGTCGTTGCCGGCGAGACCGCCAGTTCCCGAAGGATCGGCGCCGTTGATGCGGATTTCTTCGATCTCGCTGAGTTCGGCGATCACCGAAGCGGCATCGGTGCCGTTGCGGGTAACGACGATCTCGGTGGCCGCCAGCAGCGCCGCTGCCGGATTGAGCGCCGCGAATTCGGCCCTCGTATAGATGCGGTAGGTTTCGGTCGAAGCATTGCCGACGATCGAGAAGGTGTCGCCGGCGCCGCCTTCGGTGCCGCCGTCGACTACGTCCCTGCCATCGGTCGGGCCGGAGGCATTGGCATTCCAGACGATCGTATCGTCGCCGTTGCCGCCATTGACGGTATCCACACCGGCATTGAGGCCGGGAATGGTCGCGTTGACGATGAAGTTGTCGATAAAGACGTTGTCGCCGCCATCCCAGTCGCCATTTACCTGGAAGCGGATCGCGGATTGCGGCCCGATTTGCTGCGCCGACAGGGCCACCGAGAAGTTGGCGTTGGTCGAATTGAGCACGCCACCGGCCAGGTTCTGCCAACTATTGCTGGTGTGATTCCAGGCCTGGACGGTCACGTTCTCCGTGCCGGTGACGCTACCGTCGCCGGTAAAGGCAAACTGCACCGTCGCCGAGGTTGCGCCAGTCAGGTTGAAGGCGCGCTGGATCCACTCGCCGCCATCAAGGTTCTCGTTGAACTGCAAGCGACCGCCCTCGATGGAGATATCGCCACCGGTGGCACTGGTGGTCTCGCCACCGCCTTCGGCCCAGTCTCCGGCGAAGGAGATTGTGCCATTATTGTTCGAATAGGCCTCGGTGCCGAAGCTGTCGACAAAGGCACCGATGTTGCTGCCGATCCCGCCCGAGAGCGTGTCATTGCCGTCGCCGCCATTGAGGATGTCGGCACCTTCGCCGCCATTGACGACGTCATTGCCGCCATTGGCGTTGACGGTGTCATTGCCGCCATTGGCATTGAACGTTTCGGAGGTGGTTCCCACGCCGTTGAGCGTATTGGCGTTGTTGTCGCCGTTGATCGTGCTGGTGGGCGCGGCGCCGGCGAGGATGAAGTCGAGCGCGCTGACGCCGACCGCGGTTGCACCGGTGCCGGAGACCGTGGCCTCGACCTCTTCGAGGCGGATGGTCCCGAGGACCACGCCACCGGCAATGCCGCCGGCATCATAGATCGTGATCAGGGTATCGTCCGTCGCCCCATCTTCGATGTCGGCGATGGTCACCCGTTGGGCGAAGTTCGCTGCCGTGATCCCCAGGGCGCTGATATTGATCAGGTCCTGGTTGGCAGCGGTGCCACCGACCGAGTCGAAGCTGTTGATGATGTCGCCGCCGAAGCCCGCAGCGTTGTAGACGACGGTGTTGAAGCCGCCACCGACATCGATGGTGTCGTTGCCGGCACCACCGATGATGGTGTCGTTGTCGTCGCCACCGTTGATCGTGTCATTGCCGTCCCCGCCATCGAGCAGGTCATTGCCGTCGCTGCCATTGAGCGTGTCGGTACCACCGGCACCGAACAGCTCGTTGTTCGCGTTATTGCCGGTGATGACATTGTTGGCGGCGTTGCCTGTCCCTCTGACTGCCGTGTCGTTGAGGTCGAGATTCTCGACATTGGCGCCGAGCGTGAAATCGACGCTGGATTCAACGAGATCGGTACCGCCGACCACGAGGTCTGTATTGGTTTCGGTCACCACATCGCCGGCATCGTCGACGAAGTAGGTGTCGTTGCCATCGCCGCCGATCATGGTGTCGGCACCGAGGCCACCCCGGAGAATGTCGATGCCGCCGAGCCCGCTCAGCGTATCGTTGAGGTCGCCGCTGGTGATGTCATTGTTGCCGGCATTGCCGGTGCCGACAAAGGCTCCCGCATCGGCCCCGCGATAGACGAGGTTTTCGACATTGGCCATGGTTGCCATGGACAGTTCGGTCATGAAGGTTTCGACCGTGTCCGTGCCTTCGCCGGCAGCTTCCACCACCACGTCGAGCAGGTCGTCGACGCCGTAGGTATCACTGCCGAGGCCGCCGACCAGCGTGTCGCCGCCGCCCGCTCCGACGAGGTCGAGAGCATCCGGATCGCCGGTATCGCGGGCATCGAGGTCGTCATTGCCCGCGCCGCCGACGAGCAGGTCGTCGCCGAGGCCGCCGACGAGATCGTCATTGTCGCCGCCGCCGAAGATCAGATCATTGCCGAGACCGCCGGTTATGGCGTCATTGTCCGCGTCCTCACCGGCGATGAAATTATTGGCGGTGGAGGCCGCGAGGTTGACGGTGCGCGTCCCGCCGGTCGGATCCGCCCGGCTGACGGCATAGTCGCCGACCAACTGGTAGCCATTGAAGAAGGCGCCATTGAAGTTGATGAGCTCGATGCCCGTCTCCGCGGTGGTGCCGGTATAGTGGCCATTCACGGTGATGGACTGCTGCGTGCCGGTGGGCAGCGTGTAGTTGATCACCAGATTGCCGTTCTCATTGCCTGTATTGCTGTCAAAGGCATTGAGGGCGTTGATGGTCAGGATCGGCAGGCCATCCACATCGAAGCCCGTGCTGGGGGCCAGGATGGAAATCTTGTCTGCCGTGCCTGCGCCTACGCCGCCGGCTTCGTTGATGACGTCGATGCCATCACCGAGGCCGAACGAATAGGTGTCGTTGCCGGCCCCGCCATTGAGCGTGTCGCCGGCGACGGCACCGCTGCCCACAGTGGTGCGGGTAATAGCCAGGGTGTCGATCGAGACAAACTCGTTTCCTTCTAGCGTGCTGGTGACAAAGCGGATCGCCGCATTTGCCGTGAAGGGACCAGTACCGACGAGAGCGAGATTGATATTGCGCGCCGCCAGGGACGACGTACTGTTGATAGTGTCGACCAAGATGAAGTCGGCATCGAGGCCGCTCCGCGAGAAATAGACCCTGACAGCGTCGTCGTCTGGTGCGGCGTCAAGGCTGTTTCCGCCGGTGCTGCGGCCCACGGTGTAGGTCAGAGTGGCTGCAATTGCATCGGCAAGGTTGACGGTGCGCTGGATCTGGCCGCCATCCCCGGCATTGAACCGTAGGTTGTCCTGACCATCATCGAGGCGAATCTGGCCGGTAGTTGGGCTGCCTGTCGGTTGGCCGCCGGGCGCGTTGCCGTCGCCGGTTTCTGTCCAAGGCGTCGTCCAAGCGGTATTGCCGTTGGAGTTGGCGAAGCTGCTAGTGTTGAAATTGTCCTGGAAGGTCACGGTCGTTAGGGCAGCGACCGCGCCATCGGCGCCGCCCACCAGGATATCGTTGCCGCCATTGCCGTTGAGAACGTCGGAGCCGGCAAGGCCGAGGATCAGGTCGTCGGCCGCCGTGCCGTTGAGCACGGGCTGGTTGAGCGGAGCCGCACCCTGCGGGGCAAGGCCATTGTCGCTATAGGGCGTGCCCACGATGATGTTGAGCGCGCCGCCGCCGGCGAACTCCACCTTTTCGATGTTGCGCAGCTTGTCGGTGCCATCGAGCGAGTCTTCGACGGCATGCGAAACGACGATCTGCCCATCCGCCGTGGCCGAGAAGGCATATTCGCCGCGGGCGCCCTGGAACCGCGCGATGTCCACGTCGCCGCTCGTCGTGTCCGTCTTGATCGTGCGGACGATGCCGAGCTGGCCGGGATTGATCGAGCCGTTGAACATGCTCGCGGCTAGCGTCGTCATGCTGTTGTGATAGGCGATCGGCGTGCCGGTCCGCTCGGTGGTCGCATAGACGGCGATCTGCACGTCGAGCCACTTGTCGCCGTCGATGATGTCATCGCCGGCATTGCCCTGGATGATGTCGCTGCCGTCGCCGCCGAGGATGATGTCGCCGGCATTGAAGACAACGGTGCCGGCCGCCATTGCGGTGACCTGCGCAGGAGTAAGACCCAAGACTTCGGCAAGGCCAGAGATCAGCGCCAGGCTTTCCTTGGTCAATTGGCTACCGCGATAGCCTTCCTGGCCGGTCGTTCCATCAGGAGCATTGGGGTCGAAGGGCAGGCGTTCCGAGCCCAAGGCATTCGAGCCGCCGAGCACGTCGTTGTATTTCGAGCCCGACAAACCTTCCATGGACGCATATTCGTCGAGGGCGGCATTCGCCGGCAGCGTCGGGGCTTCGTCGAAGACGATGGGCCGCGACAGGTCGGCATTGATGCCGAAAGTGCTGTCCTTGTAGGTCGCCCAGTCATAGCCCGACATGCCGGCCATTTTGCCGCGGCCGGTGCTGCCCACCATGATGTCGTCGCCGCCTTCGCCGATGAATTCGTCGAAGCCGCCATCGCCGAGGAACACGTCGTGTCCGTCGATGCTGTCATGGGCGAAGACCTCGTCGAAATTGTCGCCGGGGGCGCCGTCGAAGGTGCCGGTTTCGATCCAGTCGTCGCCCTCGTTGCCGAGGATGCGTTCGGCATTGCGGTTGCCATAGATGAAGTCGTTGCCGGTGCCGGCGAACACTTCCGAGCCCATGTCGGTGCCGAGGAAGATGAAGTCCTGGCCGTCATTGCCCATGACGAGGTCGAGGCCCGGGCCGGCATGCACGACGTCATTGCCCTTGCCTGCCTTGATGTTGTCGTCGCCGCCCATGTCCTTGATGATGTCGTCGCCGTCACCACCATTGAGGATATCGTTGCCGAAACCGCCTTCGATGATGTCGTTGCCGCCGTCGCCATAGACGGTATCGTCGCCGATGCCGGCAATCAGGACGTCATTGCCCGAGGGATTGAACGTATTGCCCGGATCGGTTCCGCCGAGCACGACGTGGTCGCTGCCATTGTATTTGAGATAGTTGGTGTCAGTGCCTGCCGTCGCCGGATTATTGCGGACGACCAGTTGGGTCAGGATGCCGGTACCGGTCGGGTCAATGCCCAGATTGTCGGCGCTCTCGTCGATATCGGTCGTCAGAGGATTGTCTTCGACAATGCCGTCGGCGCCCCCGCTTTCGCCCAGGCCCGGATTGTACTGCCGGCGCTGGTCGATCTCGAGGATGAGGCCGGGCGTCGAGAACACGTCCGATGGCAGGTGCGTCGCGTCGGTATTGCGCATCATCATGGCGGCGAAGGAGTTGTTCTCCATTTCGCCGAAGAGATGCAGGCCGTCGAGGCGCTGCAGGTAGTAGAAGCGGTCCCCGCTCTGCAGCAGTTCCATCTGCGCTTCGAAGACGAAGTTGAACGTGGCGCCGAGCATGCCGCCGAAGGGCATGATCTTTTCGGCAAGGCCGCCGATCCAGAGATCGATATTCTCGAGGCCGCCCAGGTTCGCGGCATAGATGCCGGTGCCGTTGAGGAATGCCTCCGCATCGGTCGGCATGACGAAGGCCGGATCAGCGGCGAATTTGCCGAAGGGCGTGCCGAAGATCAGCGTCATCGCGGCGTCGCGCTTGCCTTCGGCCGTCGTTTCGCCGGTGATCAGCGAATGCGTGCCGTAGGCCGCCACGAAGTTGATGATCGAGGCTTCGTGCTTGAGGTTGCCCGCAAAGTCGATCCAGCTCGTATAGGGCGTCAGGAGGGCATCCTGGTTGGTCATCTCGAAGAAGGTGCGGCGCGCTTCATTGAGCGAGGGCACGCCGACGTCACGGCCACGGGCGAGGTTGATGGTGGCGAGATCGAGCGGCAGGCCGAGCAGGTTGTTGCGCAGCGCGCTGGTGATGAACTCGTCGATCTCGTTGCCGACCTGGCGGGTCATGCCACGGATGATCGCGCCCGCTGCAATTCCGTCGTCGACGCCATCGGTGCTGGTAAAGGCCGTGGGATTGAGGAAGCCCTGGATCAGGCTGATGTGGTTGGGATTGAAGTTCGGGTCGAACTGGTCGATCGACTCGGTCAGCATGGAGTGGCCGAAGCGATAGACCACATGCGCGAACTCGGCGAAGATCGTCGGGTCCATCATCGTGTCGAAGCCATCGGGCACCAGGAACACGTTGATGTTGGGCTGGACCTTGCGGGCGAATTCTTCGAACACCAGGTGCTGGTATTGCATTTCGGTGCCGAACTTGGCCGCCTGGAAGATGCGTTCGCCATCCCAGGTGAAGCTGTCGAGCAGGGCCTTGAGGGCCACGGCGTCGGTCGGCAGTGTCGCCGGCAGGGCGTTTAGCTGCGCCTGGGTGATGTCGACCACGAGCCATTCATTGATGAAGGCCAGGTCCTTGCTCTCGAGCACCGTCGCCTTGGTGTGTTCGGCGAGGCGGTTGTGTTCGGAGTGGAACACGTGGTGGACGGCCGTCAGGCCGATGTTTTCATTGGCGCGACCGTCGCCGGCGACGAAGTGGGCGTCGAGCAGCTCGTTGTCATAGACACCCGGTTCGTTGCCGGGATTGTCGAGCCCGATGGTGATGTCGCCGTCAGCCAGACCGGTCGGCACTGCATTATGGGCAATGTCGGCGAGGAAGGCGTGGTTGAGCCGGACCGCCTCGGTCGGGACCGCCGGTGCAACGACGTCGAACAGGTTGGAGGGATTGACCGGATTGGCGAGATTGCCTTCGACCGTGAGGTCGTCACCGGTGTTTGGAATCCCGTCCAGACCGATATTGTAGATGATCTGCGGAAGGCCGTTCGGGCCCGGGATGAAATTGCCATAGGGGTCGGTGCGCAGCAGCGGCACCTTGCCCACATCGTTGTCGGTCAATTCGATGCCGAGCAGGGTCGCGGCCTGCGCCTTGACTTCGCCCCAGGTGGCCATGCCGCCATTGGCGCCTTCGATCAGGTGGCCGGTCGAAACCGGGCCGCCGGCGGTCGCTGCATATTGGCGCAGGAAGACCTGGTGCGAGGGGTGCGAGGTATAGGTCTGGTTCTGGTCGACATAGGCGGTCGTGGTATTGACCGGGCGCACGTCATCCGCCGTACCCAGCTGCCCGTCCGGGCCGGCCGAAACAGTGGCGCGGGTCAGAACCATGAAATTGGTGGTGCTGCCCTGGACATAAAGCGGATCGTCGGGGCTGAGCGGAATCATCACGGTGCCGCTGCCGCCCTTGTTGACGAGATCGAGGCCATGGTCGAAGAACTGGCCGAAGAGGGTAAACCAGGAGTTGAACGGAGCCGAAAGGCCTTCGTCTGGCGCGAAATTCGGGATGTGGACGTTGATGCCGTCCAGCGCGATGCCGTTCTCGGTCAGCAGTTCGAAGAGGCCATTGCCGGTCGGCGCTGGCCCGGCGGCGACATCGATAGCCGCCTTTGCCGCATCGAGGGCGAGCCGCGCCGCATCGGCGGCGTCCTGCAGGGCCTCGTTGCCTGGGCTGGCTGCTGCTGCTGCGGCGGCCGAAGCTTCAGCGCGCGCGGCTTCCTCGAATGTCTTGAAAAGCGGCTTGAGTGGAACGTAGAGCGCGGCAATCTGGCCGGTGATCACCATGCCAGGATCTTCAACCCCGGCATTCTGAAGAGCTGTCAGGATGGCAGCCGGGTTGGAGAGCGTCTGGTCGACCAACAGATTGCTGATCACACGCACATAGGGGTCGATGACATCGCTCGGGCCGGCGCGATTGCCGATGGTGATCGGGCCATTCGGCCCGGGAACCTGCATGGTCGGTCCGTCATTGTCGACGCCGGGCCGATATAGCATCGGAACGGGGCCAGCAGGGCCAGCGCCATCCGGGTCCACCATGATCGTGCGGAAGGTCGGATTCATCAGCTCGTTGAACGGCGTATCGGACGCGCCCCACTTTTCCTGGCCGGGAAGCAGGTGATTGTAGGAGCCGTCGACGGTGCGAAGCCCCCAGGAGAGGTTGTAGGTCGGAATCGATCCACCGGGTCCAAACAGCGGCTTTGCCGGGTTGCCCGGATCGCCGGTCGAGATGCCCTGCCGGAACGCAGCGTCAGCCTCAGCGATCTTGATCTGCTTGAGGATGAAGTCCAGGTCGCTCTTGATGTAGGTTACCATCGTACTTATCCCCAATGTTATGGACACCAAGCGCAACTTCGCGCGAACTGAGCTTTAACAGGGCATCGACGCTGCATTTATTCGAACGGGGCTTCGGTCGTCTCGAAACATGACGAATAGACCGCAATGCGACGCTCATGATCTCAGCGAGTATCATTGTACTGGGGCGCGTTTGTTCATAGATCGGAAGGTCCAGCCAAAGAGTGAGACTTTGGTCCGTATTCCCAGGCGACCTTTTTCGGCTCGATGCGAAGATCGGCAGGTTCGACAACACGTCATGGTGCGCTGCGAATTCACAATCGCAAGCGCAATAAATCGCGTCCCAAAACATGAATACGACGCCATGTCAGCACGCTGCCGCGCAAACCGCATCAATGCTGTCGTCCGCATGTCGCCATTTCATTCCGATTTGTTGTAGATTTCGCCCCAGATTCGCTGGGTGAGTGATTGTTAGGTCTGCGGCCACAAAATGGATCAGGGATGGGCAAGCCTACTGATGGAAAGCTCGACAAAAACCCGGTGACCGCAGAAGGACGCGGGCAAGCGGCTTCCAGTGTTCAAAAGCTTGCGCGCTGGCTGGCGGTGCTGAGCCCATTTGTGAGGCCCTGGCGCGCCCTCAGCTTGGAGCGCAAATTCTTGCTCACTGCCACACTAGCCATTGTGTTATCGATGGTGACGTTGGGTTACTGGGTCGAAAAGCGAATCCGCGTAGGTTGGATTCAGGG
Organism: Bosea sp. NBC_00550; assembly: GCF_026020075.1. Taxonomy (NCBI): domain Bacteria; kingdom Pseudomonadati; phylum Pseudomonadota; class Alphaproteobacteria; order Hyphomicrobiales; family Alloboseaceae; genus Allobosea; species Allobosea sp. NBC_00550. The sequence goes on along the minus strand of NZ_CP102772.1, from coordinate 940,268 downwards.
CATGGCGGAGACCGGCGCTCTCTATCTCGAGGGCTTTCTGGCGCATCATGTCCAGACGCTCGAAAATTCCCGGATCTTGCCCGCAGCGAGCCAAATCGAGATCCAGAACTTGCTGTCCAATACCCGCCTTGGTAACCGGGTCGCGATCATAAAGATCTGGGGGCTCGACGGAAATCTTATATACAGTACGAACAATTCAGATTCGCATGAAAAACTTCATGGCGGCTACATCGATCGTATTAAAGACGGTCAAGTCGTTGTTGATGATGACACGGACGACCATGCTTCAGAATTAAAATCGATTAACATCACTCCGAGACTGATCGAAATTTATGCGCCTATATACAAAATGAATTCCAACAACATAATAGCCATCGGGGAATTCTATGAGTATGATAAATTTCTGATAAGTGAGATTAAAAGCGTCAAATACGGAACCTGGTTCCTGATATTCAATGTTTCCATCATAATTATTGTTCTTTTACATATAATCGTGAGTAAAACTGGCAAAACCATTGGAGACCAACAAGAATTGCTGGAAGCCAATTTTGCCCGCGCGGCCGAATTGGCAAAGCGAAACAACGCCCTGCGGCGCGCGGCAGATCGCGCTCGGCTCAATGCGACGGTCTTGAACGAGACATATCTCGCCAGCATTGGCGCGGATATCCATGACGGGCCCATCCAGGTGCTCAGCCTGATGATGCTTAAACTGCCTGACGCAAAGGCGGACGCAACTCAGCCTGACGACTTGGGCATGGTGCGGAAGGATCTGGAGCCCCTGATCCAGCAAACGCTTGCAGATCTGCGTAATCTCTCCGCTGGGCTGGTGCTTCCCGAGGTCGAGAATCTGTCCCCGATGGAGACGATCGATCTGGCGATCACGCGGCACGAACACCAGACCGGAACCATGGTCCTGCGCAATCTCGAGGATTTACCCGAGCGCGTCTCGCGCGCCATCCGGGTCTGCGCATATCGCGTGGTTCAGGAGGCCCTCAACAATTCCTACAAACATGCAGGAGGCCAGGGGCAGCGGGTGTCCGCGCGTCGCAACGGCAAGATGCTGGAGATCGTGGTGACGGATATTGGCACGGCTCCGACATTGCAACGCCATCATCCCGCGCGCAGTGCGAAGCTCGGGTTGCAAGGCATGGACAGTCGCGTCAGGGCGCTCCGCGGCAGCCTGACCATCGCGCGGCTGGTCAACGGCGGGACCGAAGTTCGAGCAATTCTGCCGGTGCGTTCCTGATTCCGGCCTAAATCGATTTCTGCGGCCGCGGCGAAACGCGCATGCCCTCAAAAGCCGAGGGATTCAGCCGCTGTGCTGCGATCACCACTTCCAACCTGTTGCGTGCCTTTAGTTTCTGCATGAGAAGCGTCATATAGCCCTTGACGGTCTTCTCGCTGAGGGACAATGCGCTCGCAATTTCTCGGTTCTGCTTGCCGCACAAAAGCAGCCTGACGATCTGATCCTCCCGAACGCTGAGCCTCGCGCTCTCTGCGACCTGTCGGTCCAGCGCTTTACCGTGCAAGGCGCTGATCACTTTGGCGGCAAAGCAGGGAGTGATGTAAATCTCGCCCCGACACGTCATCTCGATGGCCTTGATCAGTTCATCGGCGCTGCTGCCTTTCAAGACGTAGCCTTTGGCGCCCGCCTCAAGGGCTTGAATGGCATGGTCCGTGTTCGTCGAGGCCGTAAATACGACAATCTTCATGTCTGGCGCCGCTTTTGTAGCGTCTTTGATCGCCAGAAACGCGTCCCCTGGCATGTTCAGGTCGACTATCATCGCGTCAGGTCGGAATTTTTCTGTAATCGAATAGATGTCGCCCGCATTTGAGCCGGCTGCAGCCAATGAAAACCCGACATTTCGTTGCATGAGGGCCATAAGACCTTCCATTAAGAGTGGATGGTCGTCGACAACCGCGATCGATATTTTCCCCATATTCCCCTCATTTTTTAGCTTGCATCACGACGCCGCATTTAGGAGTAACTGCAACACCATGATAAACGATTGAGTAATTGTCAAAATTATACGGATTTGCACTACGAAGTACCTCTTTATTGCCGTTATCTACCCCTGAGTAATAAGAATTCAACTTGCGAATCCTGAGAGCTGACATAGGCTGCTGTTGATGCGTCATCTTTCCCCGCCGCAAAGCCGAGGCCGACGGATTCATGACGGCGAATATTGGCCATCAGCCGAGAAAAATCGGTTGGCAACGCGCCCCGCGCGAACCTTCGCTTGTCGAGGCCTTTGCCTCGGTGCCGTTGGGCCCCGGAGCGACATCGTGGCGAAGATTCCTCGCCTTTCTGGGGCCCGGATACCTTGTTGCCGTAGGCTATATGGACCCTGGGAACTGGGCGACCGCCGTCGCCGGAGGATCCCGCTTCGGCTATGCGCTCCTCTTCGTCGCTTTGCTTTCGAACGTCATGGCGATCGTTCTGCAAGCGCTCTGTGCCAGACTCGCGATTGCGACTGGCCGCGATCTTGCGCAGGCTTGCCGGGACGCCTATCCGCCTTGGATAAGCGTGCCTCTTTGGGTGCTGGCGGAACTCGCCATTTGCGCGACCGACCTCGCCGAGGTGCTTGGAACAGCGATCGCGCTCAATCTGCTCTTCGGCCTGCCGATCGAGGTCGGCGTGGTACTGACCGCGCTCGATGTTTTCGTCGTGCTTTGGCTGCAGAACAAGGGCATTCGCTGGATCGAGGCTTTCATCATCACACTGCTCGGCGTGATTGCCATTTCCTTCGCTATCCAACTGGCGATGGCGAATCCGGACTGGCGCGGAGTGCTAGGTGGATTTGCCCCGAGCCGCGTGATCCTAACCGACCCTGATATGCTCTATCTGGCGCTCGGCATCATCGGCGCAACGGTCATGCCGCATAACCTTTATCTACATTCGGGCATCGTCCAGACTCGCGCCTACGGCCGTGAGGAGCGCGACCTCCGCGAGGCGCTTCGCTTCGCGACGATCGATTCCAGCGCCGCCTTGCTCTTCGCCTTTCTCGTCAACGCCTCGTTGCTCATCGTCGCCGCGGCGATATTCCACTCCGCCGGCCAGACCCACGTGGCCGAGTTGGAGCAGGCCTATAAGATCCTTACGCCGCTTCTGAACAGCGCAACTGCGCCGACACTCTTTGCGATCGCGCTCCTGTGCTGCGGCATAAATGCCAGCGTGACGGCGACCATGGCCGGGCAGATCGTGATGGAGGGCTTCATCGAGATCCGCTTGCCAACATGGCTGCGGCGCCTGGTAACCCGCCTCGTCGCCATTCTGCCCGCGGTGATCGTGCTGCAGTTTTACGGCAACACCCGCACCACGGACCTCCTGATCTTGAGCCAGGTCGTATTGGCCCTGCAATTGCCCTTCGCTGTGACGCCGCTGGTGTTGCTGACAGCTTCACGCAAGAAGATGGGGGCTCTTGCACCGCCCCTCTGGCAGACAGGGCTGGCCAGCGCGATAGCGGTTGTGCTGATCGCGCTCAATCTGACGCTTGTCACGGGCATGGTGTTGCGGTGATACGCACCGCCCGCCCAGGAACCGGCTCATTTGGTGGGAGCGGGCGGATATCGATCAGGTCGGACTTTTGAACTGAGCAACTCGGCCGATCGATACCGGCTTTCAAAAATGCTTCTTCGAAATCGAATTCCTGGTCGTTCTTTCGATTTTCCTTCGCTTCAAAAACTCTACCGAGTCCAAGTCGGTCAGAACTTGATTGGCTCGGCGGCGGAACAGCGGTTGTCGCCACTCGTTCATTCCGCTCTAGCGAACGAGGAGGAAAACCATGGACCATTCGAAGCATGCGCGTCTCTCCGCTACCGAGCTCAACGCCGGCGTCCTCGAGGGGGCTACGATCTATGGTCCAGGCGACGAAAAAATCGGCTCGGTCTCTCACATCCACGGCGTGGGGCCGGCGACCCAGGTTGTTGTGGACGTCGGTGGCTTTCTCGGGATCGGCGCAAAGCCTGTGTCGGTGGCTCTCGATCAGCTTGAGTTCATGCGAGACGAAGATGGCGATGTGCATGCCGTTACGAGCTGGACCAAGGACCAGCTCAAGGAGATGCCCGAGCATGTCGACCCATAAGGGCCAGGGATTTTCCGCAATCGTCGCAGTCTCGCTCGCACGCGGCCGGGCCTTTTTGGCATCGACATTCGGTGGGGAAAGGTGTCTGATAATGGGGCCGTCGTCTCCATACCGCTTTTGGACATGACCGCGTGCGGCGCTTCCTGACTCGATTGAGCGGAGACACGCTATGATTACCGGAAATGGCTATCTGTACCTGCGCAATGGGCGCCGGGCTGAAGTTTCCTACGAGTTTGCGAGCAACGACGACGACCGTCGTGCCGGCCATCTTCTCTTCGATACGACGATATTCGACGACACCCTGTTTTGTCACAGGCTCATCTTGGGCTGCGAGGACGGCGAGGCCGTCGCGGTATCGATCTTGAACCGCGGTGATAGGCACCTCGCGGTCACAGGTCGTGTGCTCGCTCGGATTCAGTCTCCATAGGGACACGATTATCGCGCTGGACGATCCAGCCCGGCCACGCTTTCCTGCCTGGCACGGTCCTGACGGCCATTGCCGGAGTAGCGTGGGTGCCAGCTGATAGATGCTGACCGAATATGCCAGATAAGTCCACCTAGGCTCAGGACCTATTAATTTGGTCTGTGGTGTGATTCACGGTGTCTAGGAGGATGCCGTGATGGGGGATTTGTTTCTGCTGAGCGAGCGGCAGATGACACGGATATCGCCGCATTTTCCGCTGTCGCACGGCGTATCACGGGTCGATGATCGGCGCGTGGTCAGCGGTATCGTCTATGTCATCCGCAACGGCCTGCAGTGGAAGGACGCGCCCAAGGACTACGGTCCCCACAAGACGCGTCTCACAACCGCTTCCTCCGCTGGAGCCGGCTCGGCGTCTTCGACCGGATCTTCGCCGGGCTTGCCGGTGACCTGAGCCCCTGATCCTCCTCCAGATTTGAGTGGAGTCCGTCACTCAAGGAGACGGACGATGCGCCCCTCACGATTTACGGAAGAGCAGATCATCGGGATGCTAAAGGAGCAGGAGGCCGGAGCGGCGACGGCGGATGTCTGCCGCAAGCACGGCATCTCCTCGGCGACCTTCTACAAGTTCAAGGCGAAGTATGGCGGGATGGACGTGTCGGATGCGCGTCGAGTGAAGACGCTGGAGGACGAGAACGCCCGCCTCAAGAAGTTGCTGGCCGAACAGATGCTCGACAATGCGATCCTGAAGGATGTCGCCGCAAAAAAATGGTGGCGCCCGATGCGAAGCGGAAGGCGGTGGCTCATGCCTGCACGGTGCATGCAGTGAGCCAGCGTCGGGCGTGCCTGGCCTTGACGATCGACCGCTCGACGGTACGCTCACGAGCACCCGGCCGGACGATGCCCTGCTGCGCGAGGCGATGAAGGGCGTGGCGGCGGAGCGCCGGCGGTTCGGCTACCGCAGGATCCACATCATGCTGGACCGCCAGGGCATCGTGATGAACCAGAAGAAGCTGCGACGGCTCTATAGCGAGGAGAAGTTGCAGGTCCGCCGGCGTGGCGGCCGCAAACGGGATTGGGCACTGCGCAGGCCCATGCTCGTGCCTGATCGGGCCAATGTGCGCTGGAGCCTCGACTTTCTCTCCGACACGATCTCGGACGGTCGCCGCTTCAGGGTGCTCGCCATCGTCGACGACTATACGCGCGAGTGCCTGGCGCTCGTCGCCGACACCTCGCTCTCGGGTCTGCGCGTGACCCGCGAACTGGATGGCGTCATTCGCCTGCGCGGCCGGCCGGGGACGATCGTGTCCGACAACGGCACCGAGTTCACCTCGATGGCGATCCTGCGCTGGTGCCAGGAGACCGGCGTCGAGTGGCACTACATCGCCCCCGGCAAGCCGACGCAGAATGCCTTCGTCGAGAGCTTCAACGGACGCTTCCGGGATGAGTGCCTCAACGACACGCTGTTCTCGACGCTCACTGAAGCCCGCAACGCTATCAGCGCATGGAAGGAGGACTACAACCGACACCGACCCCATTCGGCCCTCGGCAACATCACGCCCGCCGAGTTCGCCCTCAAATCCACGCTGGAAAAACAGGCCGCTTAAGGCCAGAAATCAAACTCAGGACTCTCCCTCAGGTCGGAGGAGAAATGGGTCTCAGGTCAGGCATCCCGGGTTGTGAAACCCGGCACCGCTTGCGCGGTGCATTGCTAGACGACACTACGGAGCCCTCAACTGGGTTGGAAAATAGAGCTCATCATCTTGGCGGGCAAGTATTAGCGCCCCGTGCTTTGCTGCTTTCCACCGCAATTCGCGCCGTCCCAGTTTGGTCAGTCGACGGGTCGGAGATAACCATCCGGCAATTGACGCCACTTCCACAATTTCGGTGACTCTGGCGATTGGCAGGCGCGTTCGCGCGGAGAGGCCTTCTATGGACTGCAAACCGCTTCTCACGGCGTGCAGAACAAGCATGGTGTGCGTCCACACGCTGCCCGATTGCTTGTGCAGAATCTCGCGGGCATTCCTAACACCAAGCAATTCTGTCGATTGCTTTACAACATGGTCCGAAGTGTCCGCAACTTGATCCAGCTCCGACATTAGCGTGCTCCGGCCTTGAAAAAGCGGTTGCCAGCCGTTCAGCGAGCTATGAAATATCTGGGGTGCGTTGTTCGGAATGCCGTGAGAAAACGCGATTAGCGAGCCGGTGGCGTTGAACCCCATCGGCCACTTTGATCCCTTCGGATACTTTTTGCACAGATCCTCGATGGCTTTGAGGTCGGCTCCCATGAAGGTCTCACTGACGACGGGACATGCCGCGTAGATCGTCAATGTTGGATTGAGGCGATGGTCAGCCACAGTCTTGGCACCCCATTCTGCGGCTGAATAGCAAACGACCTCGAATTCAATAAGCCCATATGACCGCCAACTCTGGATGCTCGCTACATTTCCGAAAGCTTCCAGGATCTCGCAGGCACGCTTACCCGAGCCGATGAAGTCAGTGACGATGACAATTTTTCGGACCCGCTTCGCTCGCAAATCATCGGGCCCAGGATGAGATAGAACTGTAGCTGGATTGGCATTGCGCAATTTAGATATCAGGGCAGCCAGGATCCCTTCGCTGCCAACATCCTGCCTATTAGGCGACACTAAAACCGGCTGGACGCCATGACCCGTGGCTCGTCCTCGTTCAATCTTTGGGAACAACGGCAACACATTGCCGTCTGCTTTAGCCATCTCTCGCTCGGGTAGAGCGCGATCACCTGACCTGCTTCCCTCGCGCAAGCGGCGATCACCGCGAGTTGCTTGGTCATCTTCGAATTGAACTCGCTGGAACTAATTAGCAGCAATCCATCGAGCAACTTCTTTGCTATCGGCTTGTCAACAGTATCGAAGTTTTGCAGCCAAGCCTCGCCTGCAGCTGTACCCGATAGAAAGCTCATTGTGGTTTCATAGTCCCAGTCATGCGAACTCGCTCCACGTTCAGCGGTATATGCATCTCGCCCCACATGAGCGACTTATAGACTCTGAACGTTGGCGACGCTTTCGACTAGTGTGCCGCAGCCCGCCTCGGATTAGCGCTCGTTGTTGTCGGCGGCGATCGATCGAAAAGCTAACGTCGGCGCATACGGGGTTACGGCTGGCAGACGACACAACCGACTGCTCCGATTTCCGCGCAGGCAGAAAAGAAGCCCATCAGGATCCAATACAGCTGAACGAAATTCGGCCTGAGCGGATTACCGTCAGCGGCCTGCGCAAAGCCATTGGCAACGTCGGTACGGCTCAGCGAGGAGGTAACGATAAAAACCCGGCGGACGACATCAGGCGCCCCGACCACTTGGCCAATGTTGACCTCAACCTCGTCGCGTGCGCCGCCGCGGATGTACCGAGCCATTGCGGTCATCGCTCCATCATTCCGATAAATAGTGTCCCAGCCCTCGTATTTGACCGCCATCACATCTCCGGCGAGGTTAAGCCGGCCGAGATTCTTGATGCCCTGACCGACGGCATCATGAAAGGCGGATGCGCTCAACGAACGATCGCCTGCTTGGCGTGATAGAAGCTGATCGTCGCCGGGGTCGTCTCAGTCGCGACGCCGATAAAATCGGCCCACCCGTCGCCGAGATCGTCGCAGATGAGCATGTCCTCACGCGCACGCTGTCCACGACAGCGCGGAAGACCGAACCTTGCGAGAACTCGGCCTGTCCGTTCGCGAACGATCCCTTCTCGCTTGTGGCCGCACCGAGCGAGGGATTCGCGATGAGGTGTCGCAGGAACATTTTTCCGCCGCCGACCAGCGCGTCGTCTCGGAAGAGCGTACCGTTCACATACGCTAGGCTGAGATCGTTGAAGAGGACAGTAAACATATCTTCCTCATCAACGTATCGCGAAAGGGGTATGCGATCTTCATCCGCGCCAAGCCCAAGCGCAGCATCTTCGACCATCACATCGGTGAACAGAGGCTTCTCAAGTTGCCTGAGAGCGATCCGGGTTTTGCCGATCCGGAGCGCGCCAACCCTGTCGCAGGCATCTAGGGAGTCTCCAGACTCCAGACGGATGACCGCGACCAGCTCCTTGCGGGCGACTTCGTTGGCTTTCATCCCTGATCAACTTTCCTCCCGGTGATGATCTGAATAATTGATCGCCTACCAGCCGCCGAAGCGTTCCCACCGGGCGAGCGCTTTGCCGCCTTCGGCGGGGATGACATCGTAGGCATCGAACTGGCTCGCTGTTGCGCAGGCATGGTTCGGCAGGATGCGCAACCTGGCGCCAATTCGAAAATCAGGCAACGTCGCGCGACTACCGGGCCTCACGGTTACGATGCCGTGTTCCTGGTTCGCCGACGCCAGGATGAGGTCGGGGATTACGCGGCCCTCCGCGTCGCAGACGACCCCGTAACCCTGGTCCACGGCCTGGTTCGCCGTGCCGCGGTCGCGGGACATGGCCATCCAGCCGGCATCGACAAGAATCCAGCCGCGAGAGCGCTGGTGTCCAATCACGGTCGTCAGCACCGAGAGGGCGATGTCGTCGGTCGCGCAGACGCCGATACCGGCCATGAAAAGGTCGAAAAACGTGGAGACGCCCGCCCGGATTTCCGTCACGCCGGCCAAGTTGCGGGCGGCAAGCGCGGTCGGGGTCGAGCCGACGCTGACCACGGGGCATCGCAGACCGGCATCTCGGAGCCGCGTCGCGGCCCTGACTGCCACGGCGCGCTCCCGCTCGGCGAATTCCGCCTGGGCTTCTTCGCCGACCGCGCCGTAGCTTTCGCCGGCATGGGCCATCACGCCCCGGAGTTCCGCTCCCTCGCTGAGCTGGCATCCGATCCGGATCAGCGCGTCGTCCTCCGGACCGATACCGCCCCGGTGGCCGTCGCAGTCGATCTCGATCAGCGCCGGAATCGGGGAGGCTGCCGCCCGGGATGCTTCCACTACTGCATCAGCTTGATCGGTCGAATCGAGGATCACAGAGAGTTCGCAGCCAGCTGATCGAAGCGCAGCGACGCGGGGCAGCTTCTCCGGGGCGATACCGACGGCATAGAGGATGTCCCGGACGCCGGCTGCAAAGAACATCTCTGCCTCTCGCAGGGTCGAAACCGCTGCCGGCCCGTTGCCCTCCGCAAGAAGCCTACGGGCAACCTCTATGGATTTCGCGGTCTTGAGATGCGGGCGGAGCGCCACGCCGAGCCGTGCGGTGCGCTCGCGCAGCCGGTCGATATTGGCGAGCATTCGGCTTTCCTCGAGCAGCAGTGCCGGCGTGGGCATCGCGGCCAGCCTGTCGGCGACTTTCATGGTTGCCTCCCGTCCTGAACGTGTCGGGCGGGACCTTAGACGTTCGCGCATCCAGGCAGAATTTACCTGATCTGCATCTTGGATTAAGTCTGAGCTTAATGCTGACGTCTCAGGACCTGTCCTTCTTTTCCGCTATCGCCCGGGCGCGTTCGCTCGCAGCAGCAGCCCGCGAGCTCGACGTAACGCCGCCGGCCGTGTCGCAGCGCCTGCAAGGCCTGGAGGCTCGTCTCGGGGTTCGACTGGTGAACCGCACAGGTCGTCGCCTCACGCTGACTGCCGAGGGGACGCTGCTCGCCGAGCAAGGTGGCGACGTGCTGGAGCGAATGGAAGGAATTTCGGCGTCGCTCTTCCAACGACGCAATACCGTAAGCGGCCGCCTGCACGTTGCGGCGCCATTTGGGTTCGGCCGCGCCCATGTCGCGCCGGCGATGGCCGAGATGCGGCGCCGCTTCCCGCAGGTCGAGCTCACACTGACGCTGCACGACGATCCCGGCAGCATCCGCAGCGAGCAATGGGACGTGATCGTCCAGGTCGGCCCTTTGGCCGACAGCGCGCTCGCACTGCGCCGGCTGGCCCCGAACCGGCGAATCCTGTGCGCTGCGCCGGGCTACCTCGCTGAGCGTGGCGCGCCCGAAACACCGAGCGACCTGGAACGGCATGTCTGCGGCGTCATTCGTGAAGACCGGGCCGACGTGACGCTGTGGAGCTTCGCTGCAAAGGATGGAAGCACGGCCACAGTTCGTGTCCGGCCGGCGCTCGTCAGCAACGACGGCGAGGTCATCAAAGGCTGGGCCCTCGCCGGGCTCGGGATCGTTCAGCGATCGGAGTGGGACGTTGCGGACGACTTACGCGACGGGCGGCTGGTCGAGGTACTCGGCGCTTGGCGCCTGCCTGACGCCGACGTCGTGGCACTGCTCGGCCCACGTCAGGGCCGGGCAGCCCGGATGGAGCATTTCGTGCAAATTCTAAAGGATTGCTTGTCACGCACGCCTTGGCGGCGGTGAGAAGGTGCGACGTCCGGCATCCGCTTGCCGGTCAAGCCACGAGCACTCAAAGCACTGCAGGGCGATGGATGCTTTCAGAACGGGGCTGGCGGATCAGATCGACGAAAGGCCGGCTTCTTTTTAGCCAGCTAGCTGATGTGGCTTCACCTAGTCGTGTCCGGCATAACGCAATGAACGATCGTCGCTGGCCCAGGGTTGCGCTCCGTGCGATTTGTTCGCTGAAGCGGCCAGATGCATCGAGCTGATATGACAAAACACGAGGCGAAGGATCTGCCACGGATCACGGTGATCGGGACCGGTGGAACGATCGCGTCTGCCGCTGCGAGCGCGGACGATTTTCACAATTACAGCGTCACCAGCACTGCAAAGGAAATTCTGGCGGCCGTGCCCCAGATCGCGGAGCTGGCCCGCATCGATATCCAGCAGCCGATCAATATCGAAAGTTTCCGGATCGACAATGCGATCCTGCTGGACATTGCCCGTGCCGTGGCCTCGGCCGTTCAAGACCCTCAAGTCGATGCCGCTATCGTCACACACGGCACGGATACGCTTGAGGAAACAGCCTATTTCCTGAATCTGGTCGTACCGACCGACAAGCCTGTTGTTATTGTCGGCGCAATGCGCCCGGCCAATGCGTTAAGCGCCGACGGCCCCCTCAATCTCTATAATGCTATCCTCACGGCGACCGCGCCAGAATCCGCCAGCAAGGGTGTGTTGGTTGTGGCGAACGGCCATGTATTTGGCGCGCGCGACGTCATGAAGCGCGACACGTCTTCGGTCGACGCCTTCCAAGCCAACAAGTATGGAATTCTTGCCGAGATCAGCGGGAAATCTGTGCAGTTTTTGCATCGCTCGGAGCGTCTTCATACGCGGCGGAGCGCATTCGATATCGCCCGTCTGGATCGCCTTCCGCAGGTCGATATCTTGTTCGACCATCCGGGCGCGGGCTCTTACCTTTGCGAAGCCTGTGTGGCTGCCGGTTCCAAGGCGCTCGTCGTCGCGGGCATGGGCAACGGCAGCTTGTCACCGGGCATGCGCAAGGGGGCAACCGTCGCGCGCAATGCAGGCGTCACAGTGATCCGTGCCAGCAGAACCGGCCAAGGCATCGTTGCTCCCCTACGCAGCGACGCCGAGCTCGGCCTTCTCGTCGCCGGTTCACTGACGCCGCAAAAAGCGCGAATCCTGGCGGCGGTCGGCATCGCGAACGAGATCCCGCACGAGGATCTACAAGCACTGTTCGATACGTACTGATTTGTCGGCGCCCGCGAGCGTATCGTTGATAAATCACTACCCTGGCCCGCCTCGGGGAATGCTATTCGAGACGGCCTTGGATTCGCGGAGATCTGGCGCATCGGCCGCTATGGCGGCGGTTCAGGCTGCCAGGCGCGGGACGGCGCCCGCGCTCATGCGGAGCGCTTCGCCGGCACCGCTGGATCGAAGCGGCTGGGAACAGGGTCGAGGCCCAACCGGTCGCGGAGTGTCCCGTCGCCATACTCGCTTCTGAACAGGCCGCGGCGGCGCAGCAGCGGGACAATCTCGCCTGCGAAGATCTCGAACTGTGCCGGCAGGATCGGCGGCATGACGTTGAAACCGTCAGCCGCGCCGGACAGGAACCAGTCCTCGATGATGTCGGCGATCTGCTCCGGGGTTCCGGTCGCGGTGAAATGGCCGCGCGCACCGGCCAGGCTGTGCAGCAGGCCGCGCAATGTCAGCCGCTCGCGCGCGACAAGGGCGGTGATCGACTGGGCCCGGCTGCGCGAGGCCTGAACCTGCAACGGGTCGGGGAAATCGTCCACCGATAGAACGTGGTCGAGCTTGAGATGCGAAAAGTCGTGTCCGCCGAAGCGGCTCGACAGCCTGGCCAGTCCGACGCTCGGGTGTGAAAGTTCGTTGAGCTCCTCCCAGACCCGCTTGGCTTCCGCCTCGGTCGAGCCGATCGCCGCGCTGAGGCCCGGCAGGATGACGATCTGGTCCGGGCTCCGGCCAAGCGTACGCGCTTGCGTCTTGATGTCGGCGTAGAAACCGATCGCGCTTTCCTTGGTGAGATGCGCGGTGAAGATCGCCTCGGCGTAACGTGCGGCGAAGGCGCGGCCGTCGGTCGAGGCCCCGGCCTGGACGAAGACCGGACGCCCCTGCGGCGAGCGCGGGATGTTGAGCGCACCGGCCACGCTGAAATGGCTGCCGCGATGCTCGGCGCGCCGGACGCGATCCGGTTGGGCATAGATTCCATGCTCGCGGTCGTCGATGACGGCGTCCCTTGCCCAGCTGTCCCAGAGCTTGGAAACAACCTCGACGAAGTCGTGGGCGCGCGCATAGCGCTGGTCGATGCCGAGCTGCGTCTCCCCGCCGAAATTGGCTGCGGCGCCCGGTGCCCAGGAGGTCACGATGTTCCAGCCGATCCGCCCGCCGCTGAGGTGGTCGAGCGAGGCGAATTGCCGGGCGAGGTTGTAGGGCTCGTTATAGGTCGTCGATGCGGTGGCGATCAGCCCGATGCGTTCGGTCAGCGCGGCGAGCGCGCCGAGCAGCGTCAAGGGTTCCAGCTCGCCACGCGCAGCATGGACCAGCTCGTCGCCGAGCGCGAGCTGGTCGGCGAAGAAGATCGAGTCGAGCTTTGCCGCCTCGGCCGCAAGCGCGAGATCGCGGTAGTAGGCGAGATCGCTCAAGGCCCTCTTCGTCGAGGCGGGATGGCGCCAGGCCGTTTCGTGATGGCCGCGGCCGTTGATGAAGAGATTGAGGTGCAGCTCGCGTGACATGGCGGATCGACCTGTGAGTGGGAGCTAGATGGCATCGGAGACGCCGAGCGCCGCGAGCAAATCGCCGCGCAAGGCCTCGAAACGGGAATCCTTGAGCCGGGGGTGCGCCAACGCCACCGGCCGGTCTACGACGATGTGGCCCTCCTCCATCACCAGGACGCGGTCGGCGAGCTTGATCGCCTCGTCGACATCATGGGTGACGAGCAGCACGGTCGGCTGATGCTGGCGGATCAGGCGGAAGAGCAGTTCATGCATCTTGATCCGCGTCAGCGCGTCGAGCGCGCCGAAGGGCTCGTCGGCGAGAAGCAGGCGCGGCTGGCGCACGAGCGAACGCGCCAGCGCGACGCGCTGCTGCTCGCCGCCGGATAGGGCGTTCGGCCAGGCATCCTCACGCCCGGCCAGGCCGACATCTACCAGGGCCGCGCGACCGCGCTCATCCGCATCCGCAACGCGCAGACCGAAGACGACGTTCTGCAGCGCATTCTTCCACGGCAGCAGCCGGGAATCCTGGAAGAGAACCGAGCGATCGGCGGGAACGCCGATCCGCCCCTCGCCCTCGACGCCGTCGTCGAGCCCGGCAATGGCCCGCAAGAGCGTGCTCTTGCCCGAGCCGCTCTTGCCGATGAGCGCGACGAACTGGCCCGGCGCGAAATCGAGCGAGACATCGCTCAGCACATTGCGGCCCGAGAAGCGGCGGGTGACGCCGCGCAGCGTGACGGCAGCCGAAGCAATGTCGCCCGGAGGCAGGCGGAGCGGATGGGCCCAGGCGTTCACGAGGCGAGCGCCTTGCGATAGGACAACGCCTTGCGTTCCCAGTATCTGACGGCGAAATCGGAGCCGAGGCCGAGAATGGCATAGATCGCGAGGCCGACGACGATGATGTCCGTCTGGCCGTAGTCGCGGGCGCGGTTCATCAGATAGCCGATGCCTTCGCTGGTGTTGATCTGCTCGAGCACGACGAGAGCGGTCCAGCAGGTCGTGACGGCGAGCCTCAGGCCGGTGAAGAAGCCCGGCAGAGCACCTGGCAGGGCGACTTCGCGCAGGAAGGCGCTGCGTGTCAGCCCGACGCTGCGGGCGAGCTCGACATGGCGGATGTCGATACCCCTCAGCGCGGCGTGGGTGTTGATGTAGATCGGCACCAGCACGCTGGAGGCGATCAGCGCGATCTTCATCGTTTCGCCGATTCCGAGCCAGAGAATGGCAAGCGGAATCAGTGCCAGCGTCGGCACGGCCCGCTTGATCTGGACCAATCCGTCGAGCGAGGCCTCGCCGATCCGGCTGAGGCCGGAGGCGAGCGCCATCGCAAGCCCGATCGCGACGCCGATGCCGAGGCCGAGATAGGCTCGCTTGGCCGAGGCGAGGAAATGGTCGGCCAATGTGCCGTTGGCCAGAAGCTCGAAGCCGGTGAGCAGAGCGGTCGACGGCGCCGCGAGGAACCTGGGAGAGAGCCACCCGAGGGCAGAGGCGAGTTCCCAGATTACGATGAGCGCGACCGGGCCCAGCAGGATCCCTCCTGTTGGCAGCCGTCCGGGCGCCAGCTTGGGCAGCCGGCCCGCATGCGCCCCGGCCGTGCGGCATGCATGCCCCTCGACACCCGACTCTGCCTGGAATGCGGTGGCATAGGTGATCAGGCTCATGGCGGTCCTTTCGTCCGAACCGGGACGTCAGTTGGTCTTGGTCGCGATGACCTCGTCGAAGCGCAGGTCGAATTCGTCGCGCGCATCGAGCCGCTTCGGCAGGTCGCCCGCTTCATGGATCACGTCGATGAGCGATTGCTGCTTGGCGATCAGGCTGGCCAGCAGCGGAAACTGGTAGTCTCCCTCGGACTCGACGATCTTGCGCCCATCGGCCGGCTTCAGGTTCTGACGCTTGACGTAATAGGCATCGACCCAGGCATCGACATTCTTGTGGGACCAGCGGCTGGCATCGATCCAGCCCGCGACGAATTCGCGGATCGCCGCCGCCTTCGCCGGATCGTCGAGCGCCTTCTTGCTCGCGTAGAGATAGGTCAGGCTTTTCGGCAGCCTGTCGTTCTGCTCCTTGGGCAGCGCGCTGGCGCCGCGATCGGCGAAGTCGGTGAGATAGCGCGAGAAATGCGGCTCGTTGAGCGCGGCGACATCGACCTGGCCGGTCCGGACCGCGTCGGGAAAGTCGGCGGCCCTGAGCGGCACAAGCTTGACGTCCTTGCGCGTCAACCCGGCAAGCTTCAGCGCGTTCAGCACGAAGGGCTGGCGCCCGGTGCCCTCGCCATAGGTGATGCTCTTGCCCTTCAGTTCCTCGAGACTGTTGATCTTGAGGCCGGGACGGACGGCAAAGAAATAGTCGGTTTCGGAGGAGACGCGCGCTGCGACGATCGGGATGTTCTCACCGGCAGCATGGGCCTGAATCGGCGGCGTGTTGCCGACCGTCGCGAGATCCAGCGCGCCGGCGCGGAACGCTTCCAGGATGGCAGGCCCGCCGAGGAAGTTGGCATAGGTTACGGCGCTCGACAGCTTGTCCTGCACGCCGGAGGCCCGGATCAAGGTCTGCAGCGCTTCATTCTGATCGGCAACGACCAGCTTCGTGCCGGCGGGAATCTGCGATGGCAGAGCTCCCTGTGCCTTTGCGGCTCCGGCGACAGAGACGATGAACGGCACGAGCAGCGCGGCCTTCAGCAGCGCGCGGCGGTCGGCTTCGAAGCGTTTCGAATGCTCGGTCGCATCGACCATGTTCGTACCCTTTCGCGGATTCGTGTTCGGCGCCGATCCAGCGCCGAGGCCATCAAATCTTGCGAAAGGATCGTTCGTTAAGTCAAACGAATGTTCTTTTTAATATACGACGCAATCCCGAAGAACCTTCCAGCATCACAACCTGATACGAGAAGGAATAGGTCGAACAGCCCAACGCGGCGGCCGACAAGGCCGATTGCCGATCCGCGTCGGCACGCCAACCGACGCTGGTCGCGCCACGCTATAATCCCGCTCCTGCGCCATGAGCGGAGATTAAGTTCGGCTCTGAGAGCCGACAATCGCAATACGCCCACCCTCGCCCGGCCTCTAATAGGTGGGAGGCGTGATGGCGCTCACGATTTCGCTCGTTTCCGTCGAGGCATTCCGGAATCGGTGCGGCTCCCGGCTGTCGAAATAATAACCATCGCCGGGCTGCAAGATCGATGTCCGGCCCGCGACCGTGACCTCGACGGCGCCGCGGATGACCAGGCCACCTTCCTGGGCCGAGTGGGAGAAGGCCTCGCCCGTATCGGCGCCGGGGGCGTAGGTCTCGTGCAGCATCAGCATCGAGCGGTTGGGAAAGCCCGTTCCGATGACGCGGTAGGAAATGGCGTCCACGCGGCCGATCTCGGTCATTTCCGCTGCCCTGCAGAAGGGATTTGGCGGTGAAACGGCGTGAAAATCCAGAAAAAAGCCCGATAGCGTGGTGCCGAGCGCGTCGAGTATGGCGTGCAGCGTATCGAGCGACGGGCTGATCAGGTCCCGCTCGATCAGCGATACCGAGGAATGGGACACGCCCGAGCGCAAGGCGACGGCGCGGACGGAGAGCTTCCGGCGCTGGCGAAGCTCCCTCAAACGGTCGCCGATCTTCATGGAAGGCCTCCTTCGTGCGGGCGCGGCATCTGAGCGCAACCGGTGATTATTTTCAACACGCCTGCCCGCCCTCCTTGCGTTGCCTCGATGCGCCGCGGAAGCTTGCGGCTCACTCCTGCTCACCGGAACACACTGCATGTCCAAGTCTGATCCCGCCCTGGAAGACCGGATAACGCGCATCAAGGCGCCCCAGCGCAGTGCCTGGAGCGACAACACCCCCGTCGAGGCCACGGTGAAGGCCGTTCTGGAGGCGGTGCGGCGGGACGGCGACGCCGCCTTGCGGCATTATTCCCGCGAATTCGACAAGGTCGATATCGAGGCGTTCGAGGTCACGCATGCGGAGCGCGCCGCTGCGCTCGAAGGACTCGAGAAGCAGACACGCGCCGATACCGAATTCGCGATCGAACGAGTGCGGAGCTTCGCCGAGGCGCAGCGCAAGACCCTGCTGCCCCTGGAGATCGAGGCGCTGCCGGGCCTGCATCTCGGGCACCGCATCATCCCGATCGCTCGCGTCGGTGCGTATGTGCCGGGCGGGCGTTACCCGTTGCTGTCGGCGCCGATCATGACCATCGTGCCGGCCAAGGTCGCCGGCTGCGACGAGGTCATCGCATGCCTGCCGCCGGCAGCCCACCCGGCGATGATAGCCGGCTGCCATCTCTCCGGCGCCGACCGGATCTTCCGCGTCGGCGGCGCGCAGGCGATCGCCGCGATGGCTTTCGGCACGGAAAGCATCCCGGCGGTCGATAAGATCGTCGGCCCCGGAAACGCCTATGTGAACGAGGCCAAACGGCAGGTCTTCGGGCTGGTCGGCATCGACCAGTTGGCCGGGCCGAGCGAAATCTTCGTCGTCGCGGACGAGACCGGCGATGCCGTGACGATCGCGATCGATCTGCTGGCGCAAGCGGAGCATGACGTGCGCACCCGCGTCGGCCTGATCACAACCGATCGCACCCTGGGAGAAAAGGTGCTCGTCGAGATCGAGCGGCAGCTCGGCAATCTCTCGACGGCGCCGGTGGCCGCCGCCGCCTGGCGCGACTATGGCGAGATCGTCGTCTGTGCCGACGAGGCGACGATGCTGGCCTATTCCGATCATATCGCCGCCGAGCACCTGGAGGTGCACACGCGCGATGCGCATGCGACGGCCGCGAAGCTGCGCAATTACGGGTCGATCTTCATCGGGGTCGCCGCGAGCGTGGTCTATTCCGACAAATGCTGCGGCACCAACCACACGCTGCCCACCATGGCGGCCGGGCGCTACACCGGCGGCCTCTGGGTCGGCTCCTATCTCAAGACCTGTACCCATCAATGGCTCGACGAGCGCGGCGTCGCAGCCGTGGCTCCGCCGGCCATGCGCCAGAGCGCGAGCGAAGGCCTGGAGGGGCACAGGCGGGCAGCGGCGCTGCGGCTCGCGCCGACGCAGTTGCTGAGCGAGATCGGAGCCTAACCGGCGACAAGATTTTCCGGAAACCCTCTATCGCACCACGAAAAAGGGGGTTCCAATGAGGGCAACAACGATCCTGTCCGCGAGGGGCGGAGCGGGTCGCTGCAGCAGAAGCAGGGAGAAGATCCATGACGTTTCTGAAGTCCATACTCGGCAGCACCGCGCTCGCGGCGGGGCTCGTCATCGCCGGCCTCGGCGCGGCATCCGCCCGTGACCTCACCGTCGTATCCTGGGGCGGCAACTACCAGGACGCGCAGCGCAAGATCTACTTCAAGCCCTTCGCCGACAAGACCGGAAAACCGGTCCTCGACGAGTCCTGGGACGGCGGCGTCGGCGTCGTCCAGGCGAAGGTGAAGGCGGGAACGCCGAACTGGGACGCTGTGCAGGTCGAGGCCGACGAGCTCGCCATCGGCTGCGCCGACGGCCTTTACGAAAAGCTCGACTGGACCAAGCTCGGCGGCAAGGACAAGTTCCTGCCGAGCGCCGTCAGCGATTGCGGCGTCGGGGCGATCGTCTGGTCGACGCTCCTTTCGTACGATTCCGACAAGCTGAAGACGGCGCCGACCTCCTGGGCGGATTTCTGGGACACCAAGAAATTCCCGGGCAAGCGCGCCCTTCGCCGTGGACCGAAATATGCGCTCGAATTCGCACTGATCGCGGATGGCGTCGCGCCGAAGGACGTCTACAAGGTGCTGCGCGACAAGGGCGGCGTCGATCGCGCCTTCAAGAAGCTCGACGAGATCAAGTCCGACATCGTCTGGTGGGAATCGGGCGCCCAGCCGCTGCAGCTGCTGAAGTCCGGGCAGGTCGTGATGACCTCGGCCTATAACGGCCGCATCAGCGGCATCAACAAGACCGAGGGCACCAAGTTCAAGACCGTCTGGCCGGGCAGCATCTACGCGGTCGACAGCTGGGTGATCCTGAAGGGCAGCCCGAACAAGGACCAGGCGATGGACTTCATCGCGTTCGCCAGCCTGCCGGAGAACCAGTCCAAGCTGCCGCAGGACATCGCCTACGGCCTGCCCAACAAGGCTGCCGCAGCCGCCGTTCCGGCTGATCTCGCCGCCGACCTGCCGACCGCGCCGCAGAATCTCGAGAACGCGATCGCGATCGACGTCGATTACTGGAACGACAACATCGAGGACCTGACCAAGCGCTTCAACGCCTGGGTCGGCAAGTAGGTCGGCAAGGAGGTCGGCAAGCAGCCGCCTCCGGTTTGCCGCTCGTCATCCAACAAGTCCCCGGGCGCGCGAGAACGTGCTCGGGGCTTGCCGGCAGACCGCTTGGCGTGCCCTGCCCTTCCGGCAATCCTCGCCGCGGCCGCAACGGCTTCGCCTCATCCGTCACGGGAATATTGATCCTTTGCGAGATCCGGATCCGTTCATTCATTTCGAGGCCATCAGCAAGGTATTCGGCACGGTAACCGTGGTCGACTCGCTCGATTTCCATGTCGCGCGGGGCGAGTTTGTCAGCCTGCTCGGCCCATCGGGCTCGGGCAAGACGACGCTCCTGATGATGCTCGCCGGCTTCGAGACGCCGTCCGGCGGGAGCATCCATGTCGACGGACGGCGCGTCGAGCATCTGCCGCCGCACAAGCGTGAGATGGGCGTCGTCTTCCAGAACTACGCCCTGTTCCCGCACATGACGATCGCGGAGAATGTCGGCTTTCCGCTCAAGATGCGCGGCGTCGCCCGGGCGGAGCGCGAGACGCGGGTGAAGCGCGCGCTCGACCTCGTGCGCCTCGGCCACCTCGCGGACCGCAAGCCTTCCCAGCTCTCCGGCGGCCAGCAGCAGCGCATCGCACTCTCCCGCGCCCTCGTCTACGAGCCCAAGGTCGTGCTGATGGACGAGCCGCTGAGCGCGCTCGACAAGCAATTGCGCGAGCATATGCAGCTCGAGATCCGCGCGCTGCATCGCGAGCTCGGGCTGACGGTGATCTTCGTCACGCATGATCAGGGCGAGGCGCTGACCATGTCCGACCGTGTCGCCGTGCTGAACCGCGGCAAGATCGAGCAATTCGATACGCCGTCTGGCCTCTACGACCGGCCGCGGACACGCTTCGTCGCCGAGTTCATCGGCGAGACCAATCTGCTGGCGGGGCGCGTGTCGCAGCGCCAGGGCGACGCAGCGATGATCGCGCTTGCGGCTGGCGGGAGCGTGACCTGCGACAGGGCGGCAGCCTTTGAGGCCGGCCATGACGTCATGGTCTCGGTTCGTCCTGAAATGCTGCATCTCGTGCCGGATGCTGCTGCGAACGCATTGCCGGTGACGATCGAAGACCATGTCTATCATGGCGATCACATCCGCCTGCACCTCGCCTATGGCGATAACCGGCTCGTCGCCAGGGCCGGGCGCCGCGATGCGGCACCGCCGATCGGCAGCAGGGCGTTTGCCAGCTTCGCACCCGGCGATTGCTCGCTGGTGGCGCCATGAGCGCGCGCCTCCGGGCAACGCTCCTCATCCTGCCGCTGGTGGTGTTCCTCGGCCTGTTCTTCCTCTGGCCGCTCTGGATGATGGTCTCCACCGCGGTGCAGGGCGGCACCGTTCGCCTGGCCTTTCCGCAAACGGCAATCGCCATCGCGAGCTGGAATGGCAACAGCCCGCCGCCGGCCCCGCTGCAGGCTGCACTCGTCCGGGATTTGCGGGCCGACACGCCGCAGGAGCGCTTCGGCGATGCCGTGCGCACGCTCAACAGCCAGCAGGCCGGCTTCCGCACGCTGCTGCCGCGCACGGCCCGTGCCGTACGGGAAGCTGGCGAAGCCGACGTGGTAGACCTCGCCACAGTCGATCCGCGCTGGGGCGACCTAGCCTATTGGCTGGCGTTGAAGCGCAGCATGCCAGCTTATACGGACGCCAATCTGCTGGCGGCGGTCGACCTCAAGCGCAGTGACGACGCGCGGATCGAGCCGGTCGAGTCCGATTTCGCCGTCAACCGTGCGATCATGCTGCGCACCTTCATCATCGCGGCGCAGGTCACGCTGCTCTGCGCGGCGATCGGGTTGCCCTTCGCGATGCTGGCGGCGAGCGTATCCGGGTGGAAGCGCAATGCGCTGCTCATTGCCGTACTGCTGCCGCTATGGACATCGCTGCTGGTGCGGACGGCGGCCTGGCTCATCCTGCTGCAGGATAACGGGCTCATCAACCAAACGTTGCGTGCGATCGGGCTGATCGATTCGCCGCTTTCGCTCATCTACAACCGCACCGGCGTGCTGATCGCCATGACGCATGTGCTGCTGCCGCTGATGGTGCTGCCGATCTATGCCAGCCTGATCGCAATCCCGCGCAACCTGATGCCGGCCGCCGCGGCGCTGGGCGCGGCGCCGCTGCAGGCCTTCCGCCACGTCCTGCTGCCGCTTGCGATGCCCGGATTGCTCTCGGGCTCGCTGCTCGTCTTCATGGTGGCGCTCGGTTACTACATCACCCCGGCCCTCACCGGCGGAGCGGGCGACCAGATGATCAGCTCGGTCATCGCCTTCTACGCCACCGGAACGGCCAACTGGGGGATGGCTGGAGCGCTCGGCCTGTTCCTGCTGGTGCCGACCACGGTGCTCTATATCGTCTATAATCGGCTTTCGCGCACGCCGCTGGTGCAGACATGAGCGGGGCTTCGATTCGTCCGGGCGGCGTGGCCTTCAACACGTTGAGGCTCGCCTTCGGGGCGCTGGCCGTCGCCTTCCTGCTGTTGCCGCTCGTCGCGATCCTGCCGCTCGCCTTCACCGACAGCGTCTTCCTCGTCTATCCGATCACCGGTCCCTCGACGCGCTGGTTCGGCGCGCTCGCGCAAAGCCAGGCGTGGACCCGCGCGATCGTCAATTCGCTGATCATCGGCACGGGCGCGACAGTCGTCGCGACCGTGGTCGGGACGCTGGCGGCACTCGGGCTGAGGCGCGAGCTCGTGCCGTTTTCTGGGCTGCTGCGATCGGTCTTCCTGCTGCCGATGGTCGTGCCTGCCGTGGTGCTCGGCGTCGGCATGCAGATCCTCTACGCCCGCATGGGCTTGGCCTCCAGCTATCTCGGCGTCATCATCGCTCATGCCGTGCTGTGCGTGCCCTTCGTGCTCGTCAATGTCGCGAGCTCGCTCGCCAGCATCGATCCGGCGCTGGAACGGGCCGCCGCTAGTCTCGGCGCATCCCCGGTCAAGGTCTTCAGAAGCGTGACGCTGCCGCTGGCCATGCCGGGCATCCTGACCGGCGCCGTCTTCGCCTTCGCCACTTCGCTCGACGAGGTGGTGATCACGCTGTTCGTCGCCGGCCCCAACCAGACGACGCTCGCCCGCCAGATGTTCTCGTCGCTGCGCGAAAACATCAGCCCGGCGATCGCAGCGGCGGCCTTCATCATCATGATCCTGACGTTCGTGCTGCTCCTCGCCGTGAAGGGTGCCTCGCTCTACCAGGCGCTGCGCAAGCGGCAGAGGATCGAGATCAGCTAGCTCGGGCGTCATTACGAAGGCATGTGTCGCTTCGGTTTCGATTTGCGCCACCTGGTGCCATCCTGGCGTGGCGGTCATGCTCGCCATCGCCGCTCCCCCGCCGCGACGTTTTGAAGATCGGGCAAGCCGCGCGGCAACAGGCTTACCCTAGCTTAGCGTCACGGCCATCGCGTCGGTCGAAACTTCCCAGCCGGAAGGACGACAGGTCGATACGGCTTGAGCCATCCAGGACAAGCTGGCTCACGGCTTCGCCGATCGCGGCCGAATGCTTGAAGCCGTGCCCTGAGCATGGCGACACCACGAGAACGCGCTCGCCGCGCGGCCATCGATCGATGACGAAGCCGCCATCGGGCGAAACAGTGTAGAGGCAGGTCGCGCGACGCGAGACATCGACATTCAGGCCATCGAGCCGCCCTTCGATCGCTTTCGCGTAAAACTCCCGCGATTCAGCCTCGTCGCTCGAACGGTCGAAATGGTCCGGGTCGACGAAAACGGACTTCTCCCCATGCGCAACCTTCACCGAGCCGTCGATCGCTGGAAAGCCGTAGAAGCCCTGCCGCAGGCCTGACGCCCAGATGAAAACCGGTGCATCCTTCCACGCGCGGGCGGCTGCGGACTCCAGACCGTACCAGTGAAGGATTTCGCGCGTAGGGCGCAGCAGGCTGGTGAAGTCCGGACCGAGCAGCTTGCTCGCCCAGGCTCCCGCGCTCACCACGACGCGGCCCGCGCGGATCGTGTCATGGTCGGTCCTCAGCTCGACATGATCACCCTCCGGAACGATCGCCTGGACGCGGGTGTCGAGCGACAGCCGCGCACCTGCCGCGACGGCGAGGCGCAGTTGCGCGGAAACGCAGTGCTCCGGCCGCAGATAGCCGCCCTCCGGCTCGACATAGACCCGCTCGCCCTCGGCCGCGTTCAGCCAGGGATAGCGGCGTCGCGCTTCAACGGCATCGACGACTTCGTGGTCGATCCCCTCCCCTTGCGCGACCGCGGTGACGCGATCGACATAATCTCCGGCGCCCTGGCCCGGCCCGCCGCCGGAAACAGCCAGGAAGCCGACCTGGCCGAACAGGCTCTCGCCGGTTCGTGCTTCCAGTTCCTTCCATATCTCGTGGGATCGCCGCACCAGCGGCACCAGCTCCCTGCCTTCCGCCACTGCAAGCCGCGTGATCCGCGTTTCGCCATGGCTCGAACCAAGCTGATGCGGCGGACTGAACTGGTCGATTCCGAGAACCTCCGCGCCGCGCGCCGCGAGCTGGAACAGGGCGGCGGAACCCATGGCGCCGAGGCCGAGAACCGCGATATCGACTGATTTCCGGACCATGCAGCACTCGCGACAGCTCGCCGCCCGCAGGGATTCGCGGCGGGTTTAAAGGGTTGAAGGCGATCGCTCACATTGTTGGAGCGGGCGCATCCAGGCGGTCAATATTAGACTACCAACTTAGTAGATTATCTGCTCGACGGCGTTCGTTCGTGGAAAGACTTCCGCCGTCCACGGCTCCGGGGGAATTCTCTTCTTAGGTCTATCGAGTGCCGCCTGCCGGGCGGATCGGATCGGGAATCGACCTTTCGCCTTGCCGGCCTCGTCTGGCCCCTTTCAGCGGTGCCGGCATAACGGGCGCAGATGCTTGCCCATTCAGACTTCCCGCTTGCCGAATAGCGCAGGACGGGGGCTGCCCTGCCGCAGATTCCCGCGCACAGGGCGACACGCGCGCCTTCGCCTTCGGACCTGCCGCCGAACAAGATCGAAGACCACAAACTGCGGCGCCGAGCCCGGCCAATGGGCAGGGGCAACGGCCCGCTTAGCCGCGGCGTTTTCTTAAACCTAGGTCGTACGACTTCTTCGTTCTCCGCAGCGGTCAAACAAAAAAATCCTGTTCGGCTTCCGCTGATCGCTCTGTGGCGAAATCATGGCGAACCCATTCAATTGAAGGAGATCGCGCCATGTCCGCCCTGTCCCTGCTGCGCCGAAGCGTCCTTTCGCTCGCAGCAACCCTGCTGCTCGGCGGCGTCGCGCTCGCGAATTCCGGCCCGCTCGTCACCACCGACTGGTTGGAGAAGAACCTGAGCGATCCGAAGGTGCGGATCGTCGAGGTCAGCGTCGAGCCCGGCCTCTACGAGCGCGGGCACATCCCCGGCGCGCAGAACATCATCTGGCACACCGACCTCGTCGACACGGTCGAGCGCGACATCGCCAAACCGGAGAAGTTCCAGGTGCTCGCCCGCAAGCTCGGCCTCGACAAGGACGTGACGATCGTCCTCTACGGCGACAGCAACAACTGGTTCGCCGCCTGGGGCGCGTGGGTGTTCGATATCTACGGCCTGCGCGACAACGTAAAGCTGCTCGATGGCGGCCGCAAGAAGTGGGAGCTGGAAAAGCGCCCGGTCTCGACCAATCCCTTGGCCATCAAGGCCTCCGCCTTCACCGTCGCCGAACCGAACCGGAAGCTCCGCGCCCGCCTCGCCGATGTCGTCGCGACCGTCGAGAAGAAGTCGGAGGCTCGCGTGCTCGACATCCGCTCGGCCGATGAGTTCTCCGGCAAGATCATCGCGCCGGCGGGCTTCCAGGAGCTGGCGCTGCGCGCCGGACATATCCCCGGCTCCGTCAACGTGCCCTGGGCGCAGGCGGTCAACCAGGCCGACGGCACGCTGAAGTCCCCGGAGGAACTGAAGAAGCTTTACGCCAATGTCGGGATCGACGGCTCGAAGCCGGTCATCACCACCTGCCGCATCGGCGAGCGTTCGAGCCACACCTGGTTCATCCTGTCGCGCGTGCTCGGCTATCAGGTCGCGAATTATGACGGCTCCTGGACCGAGTACGGCAACACCGTCGGCCTGCCGATCAGCAACCCCGCCGGCACGGTGTGGGGCGGCAAGTAAGCCGCCTTCGCATCGATGAGCATCTCCGACGAGAGCGGCGCGCTGGAGTATCAGCGCGCCCGCGAAGCGGCCATGGCCGGCCCGGCCGCCGTGGTCGATCGCGCTTCCGGTCCTCCTTGGGTCATCCTGATCGCGCTCTGCCTTGCCGGAGCGCTGGCGGCGGCCATCGTCGCGGTCGGCCGCCACGGCGATCCGGCGCCGCAGCTGCAGCTGTCCCTGATCCTCGGCGCCGCCTTCGGCTTCGTGATCCAGCGGTCGCGTTTCTGCTTCCTCTGCATCTGGCGTGACTGGCTGGACCGGCGCGACCCGCGCGGCCTCCTCGGCATCATCACGGCGCTCGTCATCGGCATCACCGGCTATACGCTGATCTTCGGTGCCTGGCTGCCGGACCCATCAGGATCGCGCCTGCCTCCGACGGCCCATATCGGGCCGGTGAGCATCGCTCTCGTCCTGGCGGGCCTTGCCTTCGGCGCGGGGATGGCGATCTCCGGATCCTGCCTCAGCGCCCATCTCTACCGTCTCGGCGAAGGCTCTCCGACAGCGCCCTTTGCCCTGATCGGCGCCGTGGGCGGCTTCATCATCGGCTTTCGGAGTTGGAACGGGCTCTATCTCTGGACAATCGCGGATGCGCCCATCCTTTGGCTGCCTCGCCATCTCGGCTATGGCGGCGCGCTGGTCGTCTCGCTCGCCGTTCTGGCTGTGCTAGCCTTATTCCTGCTGCGCGCTCGCCCCCTCCCCGCGCGGCGCGAACTGCCGGAGGGCGATCCTCTCGTCGCCGTATTCCGGCAGCGCTGGCCGGCGTGGCTGGGCGGCCTTTTTGTGGGCCTGATCGGGGTTGGCGCCTATCTGCGCCTCTCGCCGCTCGGAGTGACGGCGGAGATCGGCTCGCGCTCGCGCCAATTGGCTGCCGCGTTCGAACTCCTGCCTTCGCGGCTGGAGGGCCTCGACAGCTTCCGGGGCTGCGCCACCATCATTCGCGACGCCTTGCTGACACCGAACGGCCTCTTCATCTTCGGCCTGGTTGTGGCAGCGCTTATCGCAGCCCTCCTTGCCGGGGAGTTCAAGCCCCGCTGGCCAAGCATCGGCCAACTCCTGCGGGGCCTCACCGGCGGCGTCCTGCTCGGCTGGGGAACCGTCATCGGGCTCGGCTGCACAGTCGGCACCTTGCTGTCGGGGATTTCAGCGGGCGCCCTTTCGGGTTGGGTTTTTGCAACGGCTCTGGCCGCGGGCGCCACGGTCGTTCTGAGACTCGGGCGTCGTTTCGGATTGCCTTTGTAAAACGTCGGCAGCGGCCTTTTCGATCAGGCGATCGGCGCCGCACTCAACGCGACCGCCCAAAAGGGCGAACGTCTCAGTCTACGAGCTCCGGGTCCCTCCTTCAGGTACCGGAAGCGGACACTGCGGACCTCCGGATGTGTGGCCCGACCATGGCCCGTCTGGAACCCGGAAACCTCGCTGCAGTTGGAGGCTTACCCATAGCGTGGTCGTTATCCTTCCCGGGGTCAGGAGTCTGTCGTGTCCACACCGTCCCGTCGCAGGATCCTCGCCTTGCTGTCCAGCGCCTGGGCGATGGGATACCGCCCAGCGGAGGCTCAATCGACGGGCGATGCCAGGAAAGGCTTCGGCTACGAAAACGTCGTTCAGCAAGCATTGGCGCTGGCGGAGCGGCCTTTCGATGCCGAAAGCGCCGCGATTCCGGCCGAATTATCGAAGCTGACCTATGACAGCTACCGGGAAATCCGCTTTCGTCGCGACAAGGCGTTCTGGCGCGATGGTGGTTCGGATTTCCGGCTCCTGCCTTTCCATCTAGGTTTTCTTCACAACAAGCCGGTCCAGATTCACATCATCAATCACGGCACGGCAGTCCCGATACCGTTCACGACCGGGCTATTCGAATACGGCAAGGTGCCGGTTCCCAAGGGGCTCTCACCCGCGCTCGGTTTTGCGGGTTTCGCTGTGACGACCAATCTGAACGATCCAAAGGTGCAGGACGAGGTCATCTCCTTCCTGGGCGCGAGCTATTTTCGCCTGATCGGGCGGGGGCATCGCTATGGGCTTTCGGCTCGCTCTTTGGCTTTGGACGTCGGCGGGAAGCAGCCCGAGGAGTTCCCGTTTATGCGGGCGCTCTGGCTCGAGGAGCCCTGGCGCGAAACGACCGAACTCGTGATCTACGCACTCCTGGACTCTCCTTCGGTCACCGGAGCTTAT
This sequence comes from Bosea sp. NBC_00550, assembly GCF_026020075.1. Lineage (NCBI taxonomy): Bacteria > Pseudomonadati > Pseudomonadota > Alphaproteobacteria > Hyphomicrobiales > Alloboseaceae > Allobosea > Allobosea sp. NBC_00550. Next base: position 912,179 of record NZ_CP102772.1, on the reverse strand, counting down.
CGCTACGTCGTCAGCCCAGGCCGGGAAACCTATGTGGATGTGACCGCCACGATCATTCCTCGCAAGGAAATCGCGCGGATCGGCATCGCACCGCTGACGTCCATGTTTCAGGCTGGCGAGGGCGACCTGGCCCAGCGAACAGATTTCCGGCCTGAAATTCACGACTCCGATGGGTTGATGATGCAATCCGGCGGGGGCGAATGGATTTGGCGTCCCATCCGCAATCCAAAGGCGCTGCGCATATCGAGTTTTGGCGACAAGAACCCGCGCGGCTTCGGCCTCATGCAACGCGACCGGGAATTCGGCAGCTATCAGGATCTGGAAGCGCGCTACGATGCGCGGCCGAGTTACTGGGTGCAGCCGCAGGGAGATTGGGGGGATGGCCGGCTCGATCTCATCGAAATCCCGACGGTGAACGAAGCGTTCGACAATGTGGTTGCGTGCTGGACCCCAAACACGCCCCTGCCCATCGGACGGCCCGCCGAATTCCGGTATCGCATTTCTGCGATATCAGCGACATGGCATCTGCACCCCTACGCGCAGGCGCAACAGAGCTTCAATGGCTCTGATGTCGAAGATGGTGTGGTGGATGGCAACGGCACAAAGCGATTCATCATCGATTTTGCCGGGAGCGACCTCGCCTACTACCGGAGCGAGCCCGAGCGGTTGGAGCTCGTTGCCACGACGACGAGCGGCACGATTACTTCCAAAATCCTGGCGTTCCACGCGCCGCTGAATGGGGTGCGCGCGATTGTCGATGCGACCCTGCCCGACGGCCAATCGGCCGAACTCAGAATCTTCCTCAGATCGCGAAATCGAACATTGAGCGAGACGTGGACCGCGACCTGGTCGGTTCCGGCTGGCGACTCTGCTCCACCGAACAAGCCAAAGAATTGACTTACGGGACAATCAGGGCGTTCCGCTCGGTTTCGGGTTCTCATGGTTGGTCGAAGACAGTCCGCGCTCAGATTCCGCTTCACCCCACATTCATCACAAGAGGCCCCATCTCAATCGAACAAAACAGAGACCAAGTAGAGGCTGACAGCCTGCATCGTGAGATCTTTCCCGTCGGATGGTGAGCCGACATCGCGGTCCAAGGAAAATGAAAGATGCGCGAGATCGTGACTTCATCGGCTACCCCGAGTGCAGCAGCGAAGTCGCCCAGCGACGGCGTCGCCAGCCTTGCCATTGGAGCGTTTATCATTGCCGCGCTGTATTTCGGACGAGAGGTCTTCGTCCCGGTGGCGCTTGCGGTCCTGTTCAGTTTTGTCCTGGCGCCGCTGGTCAAAGGATTGCAGAAGCTCCGCGTCCCACGTGCCTTGGCGGTCATCACGGTTGTCCTGACAGCATTCGCGGGACTGGCCATCCTGACCATGGCCATGGTCGGCCAGGCGACGCAATTGGCTGGTCAATTGCCGATCTACCAGAGCACGATGCGCGCGAAGATCGCCGCGCTGAAAGGCTCGGAAGCCGGCAGCGGAGTTCTCAGCCGGGCTGCGGATGTCCTGCAAGACCTGGGCAAGGAACTCGATCGTCCCAAGCCGGAACTCCCCCCTACCAACGAGCCGCCCGCGGGCGCTCGGGAGGGCCGTCCGATTCCCGTCGAGGTGCACCAACCTGAGCCCGGCGCGATGGAAACGCTGCAGGCATTTCTGTCGCCGCTGATCCATCCGCTCACCACGACGGGAATCGTGCTGATTTTTGTGATCTTCATCCTTCTGAAGCGGGAAGATCTTCGAAACCGTTTCATACGGCTGACCGGCACCCACGACTTGCAAAAGACCACCGCCGCGTTCGACGACGCGGCTAGACGTCTAAGCCGGCTGTTCCTTACTCAACTGATCGTCAATGCGGTGTTCGGCATCGTCATCGGTTGCGGCCTTTGGGCCATAGGTGTTCCCAGCTCACTGCTATGGGGCATCCTAGCAGCAATCCTTCGGTTCATACCTTACCTCGGAGCGGTTCTCTCAGCGGTCTTTCCAATGGTGATCGCGGCATCGGTCGATCCCGGCTGGACGATGCTCCTGCTGACGGCCGGCTTGTTCCTGATCGCAGAACCGATTGTCGGCCATGTGATCGAACCGTTGGCCTACGGCCGCTCCACCGGCCTGTCGCCTGTCGCCATCGTCGTCGCGGCGACATTCTGGACCTGGCTATGGGGACCCATCGGACTCGTTCTGGCGACGCCGTTGACGGTGTGTCTCGTGGTTCTCGGCCGGCACGTCGAACGGCTGGAGTTCCTGGACGTCATGCTGGGTGATCGACCGCCGCTTTCGGCACCGGAGATCTTTTATCAGCGCATCCTCGCAGGGGACCCGGCAGAAGCGGCCGACAAGGCCGAGGAGGTGCTGAAGGAGCGCTCGCTTTCCGCATACTACGATGAAGTCGCGCTCGAAGGCCTGCGTCTCGCCGCCGCGGATGAGGCGCGCGGCGTTCTCGACGCAAGTCGTCGAGACCAGATTCTCGCGACCGTGCGCGAGGTCGTCGACGATCTGTCGGACCACGACGACCGGCGACCAGGACCCACCGCTGCAACGACGGATCCGGAGAGCGAGGCGGCCGTCGAACAAACAGATGAAAGCGAAGGAACCTCCGACCTGCCCGTGCTCGCCGAGGAGGCGCTGGGCGAGGCCTTCAAAGGCCGAGATCGCGTAATCTGTATCGGCGCACAGTCGCAGCTCGATGAGGCGGCTGCGCTGATGCTGAATCAGATCATGGAGAAGCACGGCCTGGCCCCGAAGGTTCTTCCGCCGAGCACGCTGTCAGCGGAGGGGCTCGCACAGCTCGCTGAACAGAAGCCGGCCCTGATCTGCCTTTGCTATCTCGGTGCGCAGAGTACGGCTCACATGAAATATGCCATCAAGCGCCTTCGCCGTCATATGCCGTCGACCATCCTCGTGCTGGGCTGGCTGTCACAAGCGTCTGATCCAGCGATGGATCTCAAGGGAGCGCTGGACGCCAACGAGGTCGAAACCTCCATCCGAGGCATTTGTCGGGTCTGTCTCAAATCAGCTGAGCGCAACGCTACGGTTTGACCAAGGGTTTGCAGTCGCTACGCTCGGCAGGTTCGGCGTTACACCGTTGGTGCCAACAGGCACTCGCCGAATAGATGAAGTCTGACGGCGCGCGGCTTTGCGGCTTCTTCCGGATTGGCGGGGATGAACGAGCTTTCGCCGCCGGTAAGCGTGGTCGGCAGCAGCATCAAGCGAACGAAAACGTTTTCGGCGCCGCTGATATTCGTCCCGATGACCGTCTCATGCCCGCTTTCGAACCAGGCCTGTCCGGGCCCGACGCGGTCGAGCTGGTCGCCGACATCGGCGAGCAGCAATCCCGTCAGCAGCCTGCGAATGCCTGGGCCACGGTGGCGATGAGCGGGCGTTCTCACTCCCGCTCCGGATCCGACACGATCCGCACGGAGCATGAAGTCACCCTCGGGCAAGGTGACGATGCGGGACAGCACCGGCGACAAGCCGTCGCCTTGGCGTATGACAGAACCCTCAGGCGCCAACTCGAACAGCCAGGCACAGCCGGAGCTGGCAACGAGATCTCCCGGGCGTGCGAACCCGCCGTCCCCTTCAGCAAACCGGCGGTCGCCAATAGCGACTTCTCCCGCCTGCGCGAATGCGAAGGCGATATTGCCGCGCTCCAGCCTGCAAGTGGCCGGCGCGCCGATATCGTAGGCGGTTAGTCTGTATCGGCGAGCCATTCGTCCGTCCTTACCCGTGTTGCGCGCGACGAGCCTCCGAGAGATCAGCGGGACTGTCCGATGACCGCTTCGAGGATCGGGCTTCCCGGTTCACGGAACTCGTTCAGGATGTCGAAATGGCCCCAGCGCGGCAGCGTGTGGACTTCCGGATTCATGCCGCTGCGGTGGAGATGATGCGAGTAGCGGTAGCTTTGATCGATCCAATGCCATGGCTCGAGGCCGCCCACGAAGACGGTGACCGGACATCTGACACGCACGTCCCGCCGCTCGACATCGCGGCGTTTTGCGATCTCTTCCGTCAGGCGCACATCCGCATTGACGCTGGTCGGCATGACCGGTCGCGGATCGTAGATCCCGCTGATGAGCACCGCGCCGCTGACGAAGGCCGGATCGACGCCCTCTGCCGCCCAGTCATGCGCGAGGCATTCTGCGACGAGATGGGCGCCTGCCGAATGCCCGGACAGGCTGATGCGCCCGGGATCGCCACCGAAACGGCGTGCTTCGCGTCTCACCCAGGCCAGAGCCGCAATCGCGGATTCCGCCACGCCGTCAAGCGTCGAAGCCGGGCAGAGCTCGTAATTCGCGATCACGGTGGTGATCCCGGCCGCTACCAGCGGAGCGGCGACGAAGGCGAAGTTCTCCTTGTCCTGCGCACGCCAATAGCCGCCATGATAGAAGATATGGACCGGGCTCGGCTCGGTTTTCCGCGGCGCTGGATAGATGTCGACCTTGCGCAGAGCATGCTCGCCATAGGACAGGTCTGCATGGCGTTCCAGCCGCGCCAAGGCTTCGGCATTGATCGGCGCCCGGTCTGCCTGGGCGTCCTTGAAATTCGGGAACGCTGCCTGCGGATTGTATTGGAGCTCGTGCTCTTCCGCGCTGAGCGCGGACCAGAAGAACTGATCGGAAGACATCTTCATCCTCTGCCGGTCGATGGCACTGCAATTCCTTCAAGCGGTCCGGGCCAGACGCTCCAGCGAGCTGCTGCGCAGCTTCGAAAGCGTCGAGCGGACGGAGAGCGCCTCCGGATCGGTCACCAGCTCGATGAGTGCCCCGGTGCCTGCGCTGCGTGCGCGCTGCAGCGCCGCGTCGAAATCGCCCGTCGCTTCCACGCGCTCCGCATGCAGGCCATAGGCCTGCGCCAGCGTGACGAAATCGGGGTTCGTCAACGCCGTGCCGCTTTCGCGTGCCGGATAATGGCGCTCCTGGTGCATGCGGATGGTCCCGTACATGCCGTTGTTGACGACGATGAACACGATCTTCAGCCCATATTGCGCCGCCGTCGCCAGCTCCTGCCCGTTCATCATGAAGCAGCCATCACCGGCGATCGACACCACCTCGCGCTCCGGAAAGGCGAGCTTCGCCGCCACCGCGGCCGGCACACCATAGCCCATGGCGCCCGAGCTCGGGGCGAGTTGCGTGCGGTAGGTGGAGAAGGGCCAGTGGCGATGCAGCCAGCCGGTGTAATTGCCGGCTCCCGAACAGATGATGGTGTCGTCGGGGAACGCCTCGCGAAGCTGCACGATCACCTCGCCCAGATTCACCTGGCCGGGCTGCGCTGTGGGGACCAGGCTCGCCTCGTAGTCGGCGCGGCACGCGCGCGCCCATTCGGCCCATGCCGGCGCCGCGATGGGCGCCTGCGCCGCAAGCGCCGCGATCGTCGTGCTGGCCGCGGCATTGATCGGCAGATCGGCCTGGTACACCCGGCCGAGTTCATCCGGATCGGGATGCACGTGAACCAACGTCTTCCCGGCTGGTCGCGGCGGGGCCAGGAGCGTGTAGCCCGCCGTCGTCATTTCCCCCAGCCGCGGACCGAGGACGAGCAGAAGATCGGCCTCGGCAAGGCGCCTGACGAGACTGGGCTCAGCCCCGATCCCGAAATGGCCGACGAAGCAGGTGTCAGCGTTCGGCAGATAATCCTGGCAACGCAGCGAAACCGCGACCGGCACGTGGTTGCGGCCGGCGAAGGCGACGAGGTCGCGCCCGGCCTGCGTGGTCCAGCCGCCGCCGCCCGCGATCACCATCGGCCGTTGGGCTTTCGCCAGCATCGCCATGGCATCGGCGACCTGATCCGAGCGGGGCGCGGCCGGCAGCGGGTCGGCCCGCCGCCCCAGGTCGATTTCACCTTCGACGACCGCGCTGAGCATGTCTTCCGGCAGCGACAGAACGACGGGTCCGGGCCGTCCGGCCATCGCCGTCTGGAAGGCACGATGCAGATATTCGGGGATTCGCGCGGGGTCGTCGATTTGCGCCGCCCACTTCGCCAACGGCGCGAACATCGCTCGGAAGTCGACTTCCTGGAAGCCCTCGCGGTCGGCGAAATCGCGCCCGACCTGGCCGATGAACAGGATCATCGGCGTCGAGTCCTGGAAAGCGGTGTGGACGCCGATCGATGCGTTCGTCGCGCCAGGCCCGCGTGTCACGAAGCAGATGCCGGGACGACCGGTCAGCTTGCCGTGAGCATCCGCCATGTTGGCCGCCCCGCCCTCCTGGCGGCAGACGATCAGCTCGATCTCGTCGCGCTTGTCGTGCAAGGCATCCAGCACGGCGATGTAGCTCTCGCCCGGCACGCAGAAGACCCGGTCCACCGCCTGCAGGGCGAGGCAATCCACCAGCAGCTGCGCGCCCGTCCGTGCCATTCGCTCGCCCATAACAACGCTTCCCTGCATGAAACCAGTTCAATCTCTAAACCAATATCGCCCAATTACAACCAATGGCTATCGATTTTTCCGCACCGCCTCGGCCGATCGCGCCTTTTGAACATCTGGCGAGAATGAGGTATCGGTATTCGAGAATTGGCGGGACCAAACCAGACCAAACATGATCGAGCACCTGGCAAGACAACCGGACGAGCCCAGCGCGCGGCTGAAATCCGATTCGGACAGTCATGCCATCTACCAGAGCCTGCGCAGCTCGATCGTCGAGGGACAGTTGCGGACCGGCGCGCGCCTGCCGACCGAAAGGGCGCTCGCTTCGCGCTTCGGCGCCGCCCGCAACACCGTGCGCAAGACGATGAACCAGCTCGCCGACGAAGGGCTGATCATCCGCCATGTCGGGCGGGGCACTTTCGTGGCCCGAAGCCAGTCGAAGACCAGCGCGGAAGCGACCGCCGAACCCGATTTCAGCCTGGGCGAACTGCTGGAGGCCCGCCTGATGTTCGAGCCGACGCTGGCCGAACTGGTCGCGGAACGGGCGACCGAGCAGGATCTCGCGGCGCTGTCGACCTATCTCGAAGCACTTCGCAATGCCGCGAGCTGGAGCGAGTTCAAGGAAGCCAAATACGCCTTGCACCTCGCCATCGTCCGCGCTTCGCGAAACGGCTTCCTCGTCTCGGTGTTCGAGCGGATCATCGCGTCGCGGCGCAAGGCAGGTTGGGGTCGACCGGGTGGTCATCCGCTTCCGATCAGCGCCGTGCGCGCGGCCGCCGCACGCGACAATGCCGCGATCATCGACGCCTTGAAGGCCCGGGACGCGAGCAAGGCGCGCGACCTCATCAGCAGCTATCTCCTGCGCACGCTGATGTCGGTCAGCGAGAGCTGACGCCCCGGCTGGTTCAGCGCCGGTCCATCCGGCGCTGCAGGGCCCGGCCCACCAGCATCAGCGCGAGCGCCGTGATCAGAATGGCGAGGCCCGGAAAGGCCGACATCCACGGCGCCAACAGGATGTAGTCCTTGCCCTGCTGCAGGATCGCGCCCCAGTCGGGCGTCGGCGGCTGAACGCCGAGACCCAGAAATCCGAGTGCGGACTGGATCTGCAGCATGAGCGGAAACAGCACCATGCACTGGACGAGGATGACGGGCAGGACATTTCGCGCGACGTGCCGCATGAGAATCAGGCGCGGCGACAGGCCAAGGCTGCGGGCTGCCTCGACATAGGTCATGCCGGCTTCTGCCATGGCTCCCGATCTGGCGATGCGGAAGAAGAGCGGCACGTAGACGACCGTGAGGGCGAAGACGAGGTTGATGGTCTTCGGGCCGAGGATGCCGGTGACCATCACGCCGAAGATGATCGGCGGAAAGCTCAGGATGACGTCGACGAGCCGGCCGAGCACCATATCGATGCGCCCGCCGAGGAAACCCGAGATCATGCCGAGCGCCCCCCCGATCAAGGCCGCGGCAGCCAGGGCCGAGGCGCAGATGGAGAGGGTCATGCGCGTGCCATGCACGACGCGGGCGAGCACGTCGCGGCCGACATCGTCCGTCCCGAACGGATGCGCCGACGAGGGAGCTTCCATCGCCCTGTCGACATTGACCGCCAGCGGCGAATGGCTGGTGAACAGGCTCGGAAACAGCACGACCAGCAGCACGAAGGCGAGCAGAACCACGCCGAGAGCCAGGTCCGGCTCGAGGCGCGCGCGCAGAACGAGGCGCGACAAGCGGGCGCGGAAGGAAGGAAAGGTTGGTGAGGTGCTCATGTCGGACTAACCCAGCCGGACGCGTGGATCGATGATCCGGTAGGAGAGATCGACAAGCAGATTGACCAGCATGGCCACCACGACCACGACCAGCAGCCCGGCCTGCAGCACGGGATAGTCCCGCGTCTCGATCGACGACAGCAACAACCTGCCGAGTCCCGGCAGCGCGAACAGGCTCTCGATGATGACGGCACCCCCCAGAATCTGGATGAGGATCAGGCCCATGAACGTCACCAGCGGAATCGCGATGTTGCGCAGCAGATGGGTGAAGAAGATGGTCCGCGTGGGGACGCCCTTGGCGGTCGCGGTCCGCACATAGTCCTGCCCGAGGGCGGAGACGATGCTCTGCCGCACGAACTGGCTGTAGGCGGCAGCCTGCAGCAAAGCGAGGCTCAGCACCGGGAGGGCGATCATCGAAAGGTTTTCGCCCAAAGCTTCGGTCGGTGGCACATACATCAGCGGGGGCGACCAATCGAAGCCGGCCGACATGCCGACCAGCAGCATGAGACCGATCCAGAACACCGGCGCGGCCAGGCCGAGCAGATTGAAGGCCTGGACCGCGCGGTCGAGCGCGCGGCCTTCGTAGATGGCGGAGAGAATGCCGAGCGGGACGCCGATCAGCGTCGCCAGAATGAGGGTGGCGAAGGCCAGCTGAACGGTTACCGCGAGCGCCGAGCCGATCATGCCGAGGACGGGCTGCCCGCGCGTCCAGCTGGTGCCGAAATCGCCGGTGAGGACATGCCCGAGCCAGCCGAGATATTGCCGCCAGACCGGTTGATCGAGGCCGAAGAACTCGCGCAGTGCCTTGGTCGCGATCGGATCGCTGGTTTGGCCGAGCATCTGGCCGACCACGTCACCGGGCACCGACCGCACCAGCAGGAACACCACCATCGACGCCAGCAGCGCCGTGACGGCAGAGGCTGCCAGTCGTTTTGCGAGATAAGCGCCCATCGGACTCCGCGGATTTCAAGACAGGAAGAATGGCCGGCGCGAAGTTGGAGATCGCGCCGGCGCTGCAGGCGACGCCATGCGGCGCCGGATGCGGGCGGGATCAGCCGA